>CAYVXO010000443.1:0-1506 GCA_964454485.1 uncultured Rubrivivax sp. | reverse complement strand
GGCCTTCGAGGACAAGGCGCTGTCGGCGCAGGAGCGCGCGCTGGCGCGCGAGAAGTGGCTTTACGAGCAGCTGCTCGACGCGCTGCAGCCGCACCTGGGCACGCTGCAGGCGCTGGCGCGCGCGCTCGCCGCGTTCGACGCGCTGGCCGCGCTCGCCGAGCGCGCCGCCACGCTCGGCTGGTGCCGGCCCGAGTTCGTGCCCTACCCCTGCATCGACATCGACTCCGGCCGCCACCCGGTGGTCGAGGCGCGGCTGGCCGAGACCGGCGGCGCACCCTTCATCGCCAACCACTGCCGGCTCGACGCGAAGACGCGCATGCTCGTCATCACCGGCCCCAACATGGGCGGCAAGAGCACCTTCATGCGCCAGGTGGCGCTGATCGTGCTGCTCGCCGCGATGGGCTCCTACGTGCCCGCCGCCGCCTGCCGGCTGGGCCCGGTGGACGCCATCCACACCCGCATCGGCGCCGCCGACGACCTGGCCAACGCGCAGTCCACCTTCATGCTGGAGATGACCGAGGCGGCCGCCATCGTGCACGGCGCCACCGAGCAAAGCCTGGTGCTGATGGACGAGATCGGCCGCGGCACCAGCACCTTCGACGGCCTGGCGCTCGCCGCCGCCATCGCGACCCAGCTGCACGACCGCAACCGCGCCTTCACGCTCTTCGCCACCCACTACTTCGAGCTCACCGAGTTCGCGCGCGACCACGAGCGCGCGGTCAACGTGCACGTGGGCGCGGTCGAGAGCGGGCACGACATCGTCTTCCTGCACCAGATCGAGCCCGGCCCCGCGAGCCGCAGCTACGGCGTGCAGGTGGCGCGGCTGGCGGGCATGCCGCCGGCGCTGATCCGCCAGGCGCGCGCCACGCTCGAAGCGCTGGAAGCGAAGGCCGAGGCCGGGCAGGCGCAGGTCGATCTCTTCGCGGCGCCGCCGCCGACCGCCGCCGCGCCCGAGCCGAGCGAACTGGAACGCGCCTTCGCCGCCCTCGACCCCGACACGCTCACGCCGCGCGAAGCGCTCGACGCGCTGTACCGGCTGAAGTCGCTGCAGCGCTGATTGGCCGCCCGCCGGGGCGCGGAATGGCCCTTGCGGCGCGCGTCCGCGCTGGCCACCATCGGCCTCGATGTCGCAGCTCATCGAAGGCCCTTGCGCGAGCGCCGCGCCGCCGCTGCTGCGCCGCCTGGCCCTGTGGTCCGACGACGCCGCCGCCGCCGAAGGCTGGCGGCGTGCGCTCGAGGCCGAAGGCCTGGCGGTCGACTTCGCCGGCGCCGCGCAGGCCGACGCCGCCGCGTTCCACGTCAGCGGCGGCCTGGCCGCGCAGCTGGCGCGGCTGCGCGAACTGCGCGCCGCCGCGCCGGCGCTGCCGCTGGTGGTGGCCTGCCGCGGCCTGCGCGAGCTCGACCAGGTGCTGGCGCTGGAGATGGGCGCCGACGACGTGTTCGACGCCAGCCTGGGCGCGCCGGTGGTGGCCGCGCGCCTGCGCGCGCTCTGGCGCCGCGGGGCCG
>CAYVXO010000442.1:0-1514 GCA_964454485.1 uncultured Rubrivivax sp. | reverse complement strand
TCGATCGCGATCTCGGTCGGGCACTTCATGTCGACGCCGCCGTCGTCGGTGGGGAAGGTGTGCGTGGGCAGGTTGGTCACCGCGCCGCCGGACTCGATGCCGCGGATGCGCGAACACCAGCCGTACTCCTTGAACGAGCGGTTGATGTTGGTCGCCATCGCGTAGGCCGCGTTGGCCCAGGTGTACTTGGAGTGGTCGGCCGAGCCGGTGTCCTCTTCGAAGTCGAAGGCCTCGACCGGGTTGGTCTTGGCGCCGTAGGGCAGGCGCGAGAGGAAGCGCGGCATCGCCAGACCGAGGTACTTGGAGTCCTCGGAGTCGCGCAGCGAGCGCCAGGCGGCGTACTCGGGCGTGGTGAAGATCTTGGTCAGGTCGCGCGGGTTGGCCAGCTCCTGCCACGAGTCCATCTGCATCAGCGTGGGCGAGGCGCCGGTGACGAAGGGCGCGTGCGCGACCGCCGCGACCTTCGCCATCTCGCCCAGCAGTTCGACGTCGGGCGCGCTCTGGTCGAAGTGATAGTCGCCCACCAGGCAGCCGTAGGGCTCGCCGCCGAACTGGCTGTATTCCTCCGAGTAGATCTTCTTGAAGATCGGGCTTTGGTCCCAGTTCGTGCCCTTGTAGCGCTTGAGCGTCTTGCCCAGCTCCTGCTTGGAGATGTTCATGACGCGGATCTTCAGCTGCTCGTCGGTCTCGGTGTTGTTCACCATGTAGTGAAGGCCGCGCCAGGCGCCTTCCAGCTTCTGGAAGTCCTCGTGGTGGAGGATGGCGTTGATCTGCTCCGACAGCTTCTTGTCGAGCGCGGCGATCATCGCCTCGATCGAGGCGACAACGTCGGAGCCGATGAGCGTGGTCTGCGCCAGCGCCTGCTGCGCCAGCGTCTGCACGGCCATCTCGACGGCGCTCTTGGCGTCTTCGGACTTGGGCTTGAATTCCTTCTGCAGCAGCGACGCGAGGTCGCTGCCTTCCAGCTGGACGCTGGCCAACGCGGCGGAGGCTTGGGTTTCGGCCATCTCGGTGTTCTCCTGGAGTTCTCGGATTCCGGGGGTGCGCTCGGGACGGGAACGCGATCAGCCTTCGGCCGGCTTGGCCGCCGCCGCCAGCGAGCCCAGCAGCGCGGGGTCGTTCAGCAGCTTGCCGATCAGTTCCTCGGCGCCGCCCTTGCCGTCCATGTAGGTCACCAGGTTCTGCAGCTGCTGGCGCGCTTCCAGCAGCTTGTTGAGCGAATCGACCTTGCGCGCCACCGCGTCGGGCGAGAAGTCGTCCATGTTCTCGAAGGTGATGTCCACGCTGAGGTTGCCTTCGCCGGTCAGCGTGTTGGGCACCTGGAAGGCCACCCGGGGCTTCATCGCCTTCATGCGGGCATCGAAGTTGTCGACGTCGACTTCCAGGAACTTGCGGTCGGCCACCGGTGCCAGCGGCTCGGCCGGCTTGCCCGACAGGTCGGCCAGCACGCCCATCACGAAGGGCAGCTGCACCTTCTTCTCGGCGCCGTAGAGCTCCACGTCGTATTCGATCTG
>CAYVXO010000441.1:0-1529 GCA_964454485.1 uncultured Rubrivivax sp. | reverse complement strand
ACGCCTTCGAGGTTGCCGGTGGCCTTGTCGATGTTGCGCTTGACGGTGTCGGCCGGCAGGTTCACCGCCTTGGCCTTGTCGATCGCCAGCCGCAGGCGCGGGTTGGCCGACGGGTCACCCCCGCCCTGGCGCGCCGCGACCATGATCTCGCGGATCACGCGCGTCCACGCCTTGCCGCGCTTTTCGTCCTGGCGGCCCTTGCGGTGCTGGATGTTGGCCCATTTGGAATGTCCGGCCATGCGGTGCTTGCCTCGGGGAGCTGTTCTTTCGAAGGGCCCCGATTCTAGGCGCTGGGGGGCGGAGCTCAGGCGGCGTGCGCCGCCCCCGCAGGCCAGGGTTCCGACGGCACCAGCAGCCACATCAAAAGGTACGCCAGCAACCCGGTGCCGGCGCACAGCACCAGCAGCACGAACATCAGCCGGAAGGCCCACGAAGCGACCCCGGTGGTCTGCGCCAGCCCGCCGCAGACGCCGCCCAGCCAGCGGTCGGTGCGCGAGCGGCGCAGCCCGTTCACCGCCTGCACGGCGGCGTTCGGCACGCCGGCGTCCTGGCCGGCCAGCACACGCGCCTTGGCGCGCGCGAATTCGTCGTCGCTGAGGTCGCCGCGCTGGTGCAGGTCGGCCAGGCGGGCCAGGTCGTCGCTGAGGCTCATGGTGGGCTCCTGTCGGTGGAAAGCCTGGATTCGCAGCGTAGCGCCGGCGCCGGCCGCCGCAAGTGAGCTGCGACAAAGCGCGGCGCGGGGCGGACAGGCCGTAGACTTCCCCCGGGAATCCACCGAGCTCCGCGAGGGAACGCATGGCCGATCCGATCCTCGTCGCCCAGCACGGCGACATCCGCTGCGAACTGCTGCCCGCGCTGGCGAATCGCCACGGCCTGGTCACCGGCGCCACCGGCACCGGCAAGACCATCACGCTGCAGCAGCTGGCCGAAGGCTTCAGCCGCATCGGCGTGCCGGTCTTCATGGCTGACGTGAAGGGCGACCTGACCGGCATCACGCAGGCCGGCAGCGTGAGCCCGAAGCTGGCCGCCCTCCTGAAGGAACGCGGCCTCGCCGCGGCCGAGCCGCGCGCCTGCCCGGCCACGCTGTGGGACGTGTTCGGCGAGCAGGGCCACCCGGTGCGCGCCACCGTCAGCGACATGGGCCCGCTGCTGCTGGCGCGCATGCTGGCGCTCAACGAGACCCAGCAGGGCGTGCTGCAGCTGGTCTTCAAGATCGCCGACGACCGCGGGCTGGCGCTGCTGGACCTGAAGGACCTGCGCGCGATGCTGCAGTTCGTGGGCGAGAACGCGAAGGACTTCACCACCGAATACGGCAACGTCAGCGCCGCCAGCGTCGGCGCCATCCAGCGCGGGCTGCTGCAGATCGAGGAACAGGGCGGCGACAAGTTCTTCGGCGAGCCGATGCTGGACATCGCCGACTTCATGCAGACGGTCGACGGCCAGGGCGTGGTGAACATCCTCGCCGCCGACAAGCTGATGACCAGCCCGCGGCTGTACGCCACCTTCCTGCTGTGGATGCTCTCGGAGCT
>CAYVXO010000440.1:0-1545 GCA_964454485.1 uncultured Rubrivivax sp. | reverse complement strand
GGACTTGCCCGATCGCTCTTCAGGCAAGCCGCCAGTCCATCACCCCGTCGTGTTTTCAGCTGCGGCCGCCGTCGGCTGACGTGGCCTGGCGCCAGCGGCAGCCGCCGCGCGCGATGCGGTCCCAGATGCCGGCGGCGGGCATCGTGCGGCCGTCCGCCTCGTACTGGGCGAAGGTCGGGCGGCGTCAGCGCAGGCGCGAACGCGGCGTGGGTTGCAGCCGCCAGACGGCGACCGTGCCGCGCACCTGCTGGGCGAGCGCGTGCTCGGCCTCGCGTGCGGCTGCCGAAGCCGCCAGCGCGCGCCGGTGGCGCGCATGCGCGGCGGCCGAGTCGAAACGCGACAGCACCACCATCCAGTGGCCGGCCAGCAGCGTGCGGCGCGGATCGGGCGGCGGCTCCGCCGGCGTCACGAGCGTCGCCACCGGCTCGGCGCCCAGCGCGGCCAGCACGGGCGTCACCTGCGCGGCATGGAACTCGGCCACGCGCGCGGCGTCGCCGGCCTTCAGCCGGCACACGCGGGCCTCGATCAGCGAGCGCGACGACGGCGCCGCTTCCGCCAGCGGGTCGCCCGCCGCGACCACCAGCGCGCGCGCGTCGCTCACCTCCGCCAGCGTCGCGTTGCAGGCCTCGGCGCGCGCCTGCCAGGTCGGGCTGCCGTAGAAGCCGGCCAGCGCCGCCTGCCGCGTGGCCGCGCTCTCGAAGGCGCGGATCCATACCCAGCAGTCGGCCGCGTCGAGGTCGCGCCAGGTGGCGACGATGCGCGCGCCGGCACGTTCGTAGGCGTCGAGGAAGTGGTCTTCGAACATCGCCACCAGTTCGTCGCGCCGTCCGGGCCGCGTGCGGTAGCGGCGCAGTTCGAACAAGGTGGGCCGTGCCGGCGCCTGGGCGGCAACGGCACCCGGCAAGGCAGCGGCGGCAAGGAGCTGGCGGCGAGACATCACGGCGCCGTTGTAGTCCGCCATACCTGACAACCCGCGGCCGGATTCCTGCGGCACGATGCGGCCCATGCGCGCGAGCCGGCTGCTGTCGATCCTGATGCTGCTGCAGCTGCGCGGGCGCGTGGCCGCCTCGGCACTGGCGCGCGAGTTCGAGGTCTCGGTGCGCACCATCTACCGCGACCTGGACGCGCTCAGCGCGGCCGGCGTGCCGGTGTATGCCGAACGCGGCCGCCACGGCGGACTGGCGCTGCACCCGGGCTGGCGCAGCAGCCTCACGGGCCTGACCGACCTTGAGGCGCGCACCCTGCCGCTGGCCGGCCTGGCGGCCGCGGCGCGCGACCTGGGCCTGGGCGGCGAAGCCGCGGCGGCGCGGCTCAAGATGATGGCGAGCCTGCCGCCGGAAGCCGGTGCCGGCGCGCAGCGCGTGGCCGAGCGATTCCATCTCGACGCCCTGCCCTGGTACCACCGCGCCGAGGTCGCGCCATGCCTGCCGGCCCTTGCCGCCGCGGTGTGGGACGACCGGCTGCTGCGCGTGGAGTACGAGGGCTGGAAAGGCGGCGTGCGGCGCCAGCTCTCGCCGCTCGGCCTGGTGCTCAAGGGCGGGCTCT
>CAYVXO010000439.1:0-1580 GCA_964454485.1 uncultured Rubrivivax sp. | reverse complement strand
CGTTGCCCGCTCGTTGCGTGGAGTGGCCACGCGGCCTCGCGGGCGCCTTGCCTGGCACCCCGACTCGCCTCGGCGCGGGCCCTTCCCTCTGCCGCCCGGGCTCCTAGGTTTCCGAGAGCGCCTCGCGCACCGCGGCCAGCTGGCGGCGCGAGACCGCGATCCACTCGTCGGCCGGCGCCACGCGCACGGCCCAGCCTTCGTCCGGGCCTTCGCCGCGTTTCTCCAGCGCGCGCACCGCGTGGCGGGCGACGAGCGCGTTGCGGTGCACGCGGATGAAGCCTTCGCCCAGGCGTTGCTCCAGCTCGGCCAGCGTGTCGTCGAGCACGTAGCTGTGGCCGGCGGTGCGCAGCGTCACGTACTTCAGTTCGGCCTTCAGGTACAGCACCTCCGACTGCGGCAGGCGCAGCACACGGCCGCGGTCGTGCACCACGATCACCGGTTCCGCACTGGCCGGCGCGGGCGGCTGCTGGCCCAGGCGCTGCGCCACGCGCTGCAGCGCGGCCTGCAGGCGCTCCTGGCGCACCGGCTTGGTCAGATAGTCCACCGCCTCCAGGTCGAAGGCCTCGACCGCGTGCTCGGCATGCGCGGTGACGAACACCACCGCGGGCGCGGCCGCCATCGCCTTCAGCGCCGCCGCCAGGGCCAGGCCGCTGCGGCCGGGCATGCGCACGTCCAGCAGCAGCAGGTCGGCGCCATGCTCGCGCAGCCAGGCCAGCGCGTCGCCGGCGTCGGTCACCTCGCCGGCCACCTGCACCGCCGGCGCCGCGATGCCGTCGAGCAGCGTGCGCAGGCGCATGCGGGCCAGGGGCTCGTCGTCGACGATCAGCACGCGCAAGGGCTCCATCGCCGTCACTCCAGCGGCAGCACGATGCGGGCGTGGAAGACCTCGGTGCCGGCGGCGTCGCGCTCGCGCGAGGTCTCGAACTCGGCCGCCAGGTCGTGCAGCAGGCGCAGGCGCTCGCGCACGTTGTGCAGTGCCATGCCGTGGCCGGGCGCCGAAGGCTCTTCGCCCACGGTGTTGCTCACCGTCACCACCGCCTGGCCGCGGCGGGCCTGCGTGCGCACCCACAGCCGCCCGCCCGAAGGCGAAGGCTCGACGCCGTGTCGCACCGCGTTTTCCACCAGCGGCTGCAGCACCAGCGGCGGCACGCGTGCGCGGCCGGCAGCGGGGTCCAGCTCCCACTGCACCGCCAGGCGCGCGCCGAAGCGCACCTGCTCGATGTCCAGGTAGGCCTTCGCGAGCGCCACCTCGGCTTCCAGCGGCACCGCGGCGCCGCTGTCGGCGAGTGCGGTGCGGAACAGGTCGCTCAGGTCTTCCAGCACGCGTTCGGCGCGCGCCGGGTCGTGGCGCACCAGCGCGAGCGCGGTGTTGAGCGCGTTGAAGAGGAAATGCGGCCGGATGCGCGACTGCAGTTCGGCCAGCCGCGCCTGCGCCTCGGCCGGCTGCCAGATGCGCGCGCGCAGCGCCAGCCACGACCACAGCAGCGCCGCGAGGCCCGCCCCGGCCGCCGCCGCACCGGCCCAGCGCAGGCCGCCGGCGCTGTCGGCCAGGCCCAGCGCCCACAGCGGCGCACCGGCCG
>CAYVXO010000438.1:0-1620 GCA_964454485.1 uncultured Rubrivivax sp. | reverse complement strand
CGCCACCGGTTGCGCCGTGGTGCCGCCCGCCGAGACCTACAGCGCGCCGCAGCTGCCGCTGCCCGCCGCGCCCGCGGCCCCGGTGCCCGAAGTGGGCGCCGAATGGTGGACCGGCTTCGGCGACCCCCGGCTCGACACGCTGGTGGCCGAAGCGCTGGCGAACAACCGCGACCTGGCGCGCGCGATGGCGCGCATCGACGAGTCGCGCGCCGCGCTGCGCGGCGCGCGTGCCGAGCGCCTGCCCAGCGTGAGCGCCAGCGCCGGCGCCGCCCGCCAGCGCCTGAGCGAGAACGCGCCGGGCGGCTTCAGCGGCACCTACAACGACCTGCGCGCCGGTGTGAACGTGGCCTACGAAGTGGACCTGTGGTCGCGCGCCGCCAGCCTGGACGGCGCCGCGCGCGAAGAGCTGCTGGCCAGCGAGTTCGCGCGCGAAACGCTGCGCACCGCGCTCGCGGCGCAGGTGGTGCAGTCCTATGCCGCGCTGCAGTCGCTGGACGCGCAGACCTCGCTGTACGGCCAGGCCGTGCAGGCGCAGCGCGACAGCCTGCGGCTGCAGCGGCTGCGCTATTCCGCGGGCGACATCTCCGAGCTCGACATCCAGCAGCTGGAAGCCGAGCTCATCGACAACGAAGCGCAGCTGCCCAAGCTGGACCGCGCGCGCGGCGAAGCCGAACGCGCGCTGGCGCTGCTGCTGGGCCGTTCGCCGCAGGCGCTGGTGGAAGGCGGCATCGAAAGGCGCGAGACGCCCACGCTGCGCGCCGGCGGCGTGCCCGACGGCCTGCCTTCCGACCTGCTGCTGCGCCGCCCCGACGTGCAGGCCGCCGAAGCGCGCCTGCGTGCCGCCGGCGCGCGCGTGGCGGCGGCGCGCGCGGCCTACTTCCCGGGCATCACGCTCACCGCCGCCTACGGCCGCGAAAGCACGCAGCTTTCGCGCCTGCTGGACGCGCCTTCGGCAGCGTGGAGCGTGGCGGCGGCGCTGACGCAGCCCATCTGGGACGCCGGCCGCATCGGCGCCCAGTTCGACGCCGCGAAGGCGCGCCGCGAGCAGACCGAGCTGGACTACCGCGACAGCGTGGTCACCGCGTTCAAGGAAGTGCGCGACGCGCTGGGCCAGACGCGCGAGGCCGAGACCACGCTGGAAAGCAGCCAGCGCCGCGCCCAGGCCCTGCAGCGCGCCGCCGAGCTGACGCGGCTGCGCTTCAACGGCGGCGAGTCGAGCCGGCTGGACGTGATCAACGCCGAACGGCTGGCGCTGACCGCGCAGGCGCAGAACGCGGACTCGGCGCGGGCGCTGGTGGCGGCGCAGGCGAATCTGTTTCGGGCGTTGGGTGGGGGGTGGCGGGTGCGGGGGGCGGGTGGGAGCTGAGGGCGCGGGCTTCGGGTTCTGCCCGCTGAAGCCTTTCCTGGCCATCGGCCAGCGCCCGGGCGCGCGCCACATTCGGGTGGCCGGCGACGACCCCGACGAAGCGCGCCTGACGGCGAACTTCGCCGCCCTGTGCGAAGCCGCCGCGCCGCACGGCCTGACCTGCGACCTGGAATTCATGCCCTGGACGGCGGTGCGCGAGTGCGCCGCCGGGCTGCACATGGCCGAGTGCGCCGCGCACCCCAATGGCGGCGTGC
>CAYVXO010000437.1:0-1623 GCA_964454485.1 uncultured Rubrivivax sp. | reverse complement strand
ACGAGGCCAAGAAGCACGAGGACTTCGTCACCCGCATGGTCGCCAAGGGCTACACGCCCAAGCAGGTGCGCCTGCTCTGCGAGTGGTACCTTCGCGTCAGGAAGAGCAGCTGACGGAGGGGTTGTGCTGCAATCCATCATCGATCGCCGGCTGGCGGGCAAGAACAAGTCCATCGGCAACCGGGAACGCTTCCTGCGCCGCCACAAGGAGCAGATCCGCGAAGCGGTGAAGCGGGCGATCGACGGCCGCGGCATCCGCGACATGGAGCGCGGCGAAGAGATCCACATCCCGAAGAAGGACCTCAGCGAACCCGTCTTCGGCCACGGCCAGGGCGGCGTGCGCGAGGTCGTGCACCCGGGCAACCGCGAGTACATCCGCGGCGACCGCATCGAGCGGCCCAAGGGCGGCGGGGGCGGCGGCAGCGGCTCCGGCCAGGCCAGCGACCAGGGCGAGGGCGAGGACGACTTCGTCTTCACGCTCAGCAAGGAAGAGTTCATGCAGGTCTTCTTCGAGGACCTGGCTCTGCCGCACCTGGTGCGCACCCAGCTGGCCGAAGTGCCCGAATGGAAGAGCCACCGCGCGGGCTTCACCAGCGACGGCACGCCCAACAACCTGCACGTGGTGCGCAGCATGCGCGGCGCCATCGGCCGCCGCATCGCCATCGGCGCCGGCGGCCGGCGCGAACTGCGCGAGCTGGAGGACCGGCTCGCCACGCTGCGCCTGGCGCACGTGCCGGGCGACGAGATCGCCGCGCGCGAGATCGAGGAACTCGAAGAGCAGATCCACCACCTGCGCTCGCGCCTGGATCGCATCCCCTACCTGGACCCGATCGACCTGCGCTTCCGCAACCGCATCCGCGTGCCGGTGCCCACCAGCAAGGCGGTGATGTTCTGCCTGATGGACGTCTCCGGCTCGATGGACGAAGGCCGCAAGGAACTGAGCAAGCGCTTCTTCATCCTGCTGTACCTGTTCCTGACCCGGCACTACGAGAAGATCGAGCTCGTCTTCATCCGCCACCACACGCAGGCGCAGGAAGTCGACGAGGAGAACTTCTTCCATGCGCGCGAAACGGGCGGCACCGTGGTGAGCAGCGCGCTGGTGCTGATGGAGGAGATCATCCGCCAGCGCTACAACCCCAGCGAGTGGAACATCTACGGCGCCCAGGCCTCCGACGGCGACAACTGGCACCACGACAGCGGCCGCTGCCGCGAGCTGCTGAACGACAAGCTGCTGCCGCTGTGCCGCTACTACGCCTACGTGCAGGTGGCGGAGGAAGAGCAGAACCTGTGGGAGGAATACACCCAGCTGCTCGAAGGCCACAAGCACTTCGCGATGCGCAAGGCGACCAGCGCCGACCAGATCTACCCGGTCTTCCGTGACCTGTTCAAGAAGGAAGGGGCGCAGGCGGCATGAAGCCTCAACGCGTGGTGCTGGACGAACCGCGGCCGCTGGAAACGCGCCCGGCCGAGCACCTGCCTGGTCCCAGCGACTGGTCGTTCGAGCTCGTCGAGACCTACCACCGCGTCATCAAGGCCACCGCCGAGCGCTTCGGGCTGGACACCTACCCCAACCAGCTCGAGATCATCACCGCCGAGCAGATGATGGACGCCTACGCCAGCGTGG
>CAYVXO010000436.1:0-1650 GCA_964454485.1 uncultured Rubrivivax sp. | reverse complement strand
CGCACGACGAGGTGGTGCACGGCAAGGGCTCGCTGCTGGGCAAGATGCCGGGCGACCGCTGGCAGCGCTTCGCCAACCTGCGCGCCTACTACGGCTTCATGTTCGGCCACCCGGGCAAGAAGCTGCTCTTCATGGGCGCCGAGTTCGCGCAGGAACGCGAGTGGAACCACGACAGCAGCCTCGACTGGCACCTGCTGGCGGTGGACGAGCACGGCGGCATCCAGCAGCTGGTGCGCGACCTCAACCGCCTGTACCGCGGCGCGCCGGCGCTGCACACGCAGGACTTCGGCCCCGAAGGCTTCGAGTGGATCGACCACGACGACGCGCAGCGCAGCCTGCTCTCGTTCGTGCGCCGCGGCCGCGACGGCCAGCGCATGCTGGTGGTCTGCAACTTCGCGCCCGTGGTGCACCACGGCCACCGGCTGGGCGTGCCCGAATCCGGCACCTGGCGCGAGCGGCTCAACACCGACTCGGCCTACTACGGCGGCAGCAACGTCGGCACGCCGCTGGGCGCGGCAGCGAGCGAACCGGTGCCTTCGCACGGCCGCGCACAGTCCATCGTGATCAGCGTGCCGCCGCTGGCCACCGTCTTCTACGAGTGGTCGCCCTGATGGACCGTCTGGCCGGCGCCCTGCAGACCGGTCGCGCCTGGCCGCTGGGCGCGCAGTGGGACGGCCGCGGCGTCAACTTCGCCGTCTTCTCGGCCAACGCCACCGCCATCGAGCTGTGCCTGTTCGACGCCGCCGACGGCACCGAGACGCTGCGCGTGCCGCTGCCGGCGCAGACCGGCGACGTATGGCACGGCTACCTGCCCGGCGCCGCGCCGGGGCTGGTCTACGGCCTGCGCGCGCACGGCCCCTGGCGGCCCGAACGCGGCCACCGCTTCAACCCGCACAAGCTGCTGCTGGACCCCTGGGCGCGCGAGATCGTCGGCCGCTTCGACTGGAACGACCCGCACTTCGGCGCCGACCTGCAGCACCCGCAGCACCAGGACCTGCAGGACAACGCGCGCCAGGCACTGAAGGCGCGCGTGGTGCACGACCGGTTCGACTGGCAGGGCGACGAGCAGCTGCACCGGCCGCTGGAAGACTGCGTGATCTACGAAGTGCACGTGCGCGGCTTCACGATGACGATGCCCGGCGTGCCGGCCGAATGGCGCGGCACCTATGCCGGGCTGGCCAGCGACGCCGCCCTCGCGCACCTGCAGCGCCTGGGCGTCACCGCGGTGTGCCTGCTGCCGGTGCACCAGCACCTGGACGAGCAGCGCCTCGTGGAGCACGGGCTCTCGAACTACTGGGGCTACAACACCATCGGCTTCTTCTGCCCGGAGCCGCGCTACGCCGCCACGCCGAACCCGCGCGACGAGTTCCGCGCCATGGTGCGGCGGCTGCATGCGGCCGGCATCGAGGTCCTCCTCGACGTCGTCTACAACCACACCGCCGAAGGCGACGAGCGCGGCCCCACGATCAGCTGGCGCGGCCTGGACAACCTGGCCTGGTACCGGCTGCCGCACGAGCACCGCGCCCACTACGAGAACTACACCGGCACCGGCAACACGCTGGACCTGTCGCACCCGCGCGTGCTGCAGATGGTGCTGGACAGCCTGCGCTACTGGGTCGGCGAGATGCACGTCGACGGCTTCCGCTTCGA
>CAYVXO010000435.1:0-1709 GCA_964454485.1 uncultured Rubrivivax sp. | reverse complement strand
GCGGCGCTGGTGTCCAGGCCGCCGGAGAAGGCGATGCCGACACGCTGGCCGGCGGGCAGGGATTGGAGGATGTTGCTCATGGCCACGATTGTCCCCCAAGGCGCCGCGCGGCCCGGCCGCGGCGCCGCCTCAGCGGGTGGGTGGCGGTGCCGTGGCCGCGCGTGCGCAACCGTCGGCCCAGCCCTGGCGGCAGGCGGCTTCGAACAGCTCGCGCTCGGTCAGCCCTTCGACCCGGCCCTGCCCTTCCTGCAGCAGGATCGGGTAGTCGGCAAGCCCGGGTGGCGCCTGCTGCCATTGGGGCAGCGTGCCGGCCGGCCGCTGGGCCTGGGCCACGTTCTCGCAGCCGGCCTTGAAGCCGCGCGCGCACGCCAACTGGAATGCGCGCGGGCCCAGGGTGGGGGCGGCGCGGCCGGTCATCTCCAGGAGGCCGAGCTCGTTGCAGGCCCAGCCCGAGCCGTCGTTGCAGTAGCGCGCCTCGATGCGCGAGAGAATCAGGCAGCCATTGCGCCGGTCTTCCATGCAGTACTGCTGCCACAGCGGCACCCAGCGCCGTGGCCGGTAGGCCGCGAGCGGGTCGCTCATGGCCAGGAAGACCAGGCCCCAGACCGCCATGTAGGCCAGGTTGCGCTTGCGGCCCTGGAGGGCCGGGCCCAGGCGCGCCGGGTCCAGCGCACGCAGCGCGCCCGAAGCCACCGCGCGGTCGATGAACTGCACCAGCAGGTTGAGCGCCGGCACCGCGAGCAGCTTGTCGTAGAAGGTCGGCGCGCCGAACAGGCCCAGCAGGCTGTACAGGCCGATCACCGCCAGCCCGTAGAGCATGCCGAAGATGATGCGCCCCTGCTCGCTGCGCGGCGAGGTCGAGGGGTCGGTGAACAGCAGGTGCATGCCCAGGAACACCGCCGCCGGGATGAAGCCGTCGATGAAGTAGTAGGTGCCGAAGACCAGGTGGTACAGCAGCCCGAAGCCGAACACCGTGGCCACCGCCGACAGCGTCATCGAGACGACGCCGAAGAGGAACTGCCCGGGCAGCCCGGCCAGGAAGATCCACAGCCGGATGTACGGCGGCCGCTCGAAGGTGAACGCGATCTCCTGGCCCCAGGTGATGGAGGTAGTGCCGGTAAGGATGAGCACCAGCGAGGCCAGGAAGAGCGGGAACGAGGACGGGTTGAAGACGTGCACCAGCCGCCCGTCCTTCTTCCAGCGGATCAGTTCCTTGGCCGCGAACCCGACGGCGACCATGAGGAACTGGAAGTAGAACCAGTCGGGCTTGAACCAGAGGAAGAGGTTGGTGCTGAAGATGATCGGGAACGGACCGAAGCCCAGCGTGTAGTCGTCGCGCCGCGACCACGACAGCAGCATGTCGAAGGCGTAGGCGAAGGCCAGCTGCGCGACGATGAGGTGCGCCGAGTCGTAGACCTCGCGCCAGTACCAGCCCCAGTAGGCGAAGATCGACAGGTGCGCGCAGGCCTGCAGGTAGTGCTGCTTGCGCAGCACCACTTCCAGCACCAGCCTGCGGCGGCCGCGGCCGCGCCACGCCAGGCCCGCGGCCCAGGCCACCAGCAGCGCGCCGGCGCCCAGGAAGGATCCCCACAGCGCCGGCCGCTCGCGCACCGGGCTCAGCGCGCCGATAGCCAGCAGCAGGGCGACGAAGGCCAGCGGCACCGCCAGCGCGCGCACGGGCTCCAGCGACCAGCGGGCGGGTGTGAGCG
>CAYVXO010000434.1:0-1731 GCA_964454485.1 uncultured Rubrivivax sp. | reverse complement strand
TGGACCGCGCCGCGTGGACGCTGGTCGTCGCCTACGGCGTGTTCGGGCTCGGCTACATCGTGCCGGCCACCTTCCTGCCGGCGGCGGCGCGCAGCCTGGTGAGCGACCCCGCGGTGTTCGGCTGGGCCTGGCCGCTGTTCGGTGCCGCCGCGTTCGTGTCGACCATCGTGGCGGCGGCGCTGGCGCCGCGCCTGCCGCCGCGCGCGATGGCTGCGCGCGCTTCCTGGCTCATGGCCACGGGCGTGCTGGCGCCGGTGCTCTCGACCACGCTGCCGGCGCTGCTGCTCTCGGCGCTGCTGGTGGGCGGCACCTTCATGGTGGTGACGATGGCCGGCCTGCAGGAAGCGCGGCGGCTCGCCGGCGCCGCGCCGGCACGCCTGATGTCGGGCATGACGGCGGCCTTCGCGCTCGGCCAGCTCGCCGGGCCTTTCCTGGTGCGCGGCGGGCGGCCGGCGGCCGAGGCCATCGTCGTGCCCAGCCTGGTGGCCGCGGCGCTGCTGGCGGCGGCCGCGCTGGCCCTGCAGCGGCGCGGCTGACGGTCCGGCGCCACAATCGGCGCCCGATGCGTCCGCTGCTGCTCTTCGTCCACCTGGCCGGCGCCATCGTCTGGATCGGCGGCATGGTGTTCGCGCAGTTCTGCCTGCGGCCGGCGGCCGCGCAGACGCTGGCGCCGCCGCAGCGGCTGCCGCTGATGGCGGCCGCGCTGGAACGCTTCCTGCGCCTGGTGACGCTGGCGGTGCTGGCCTTGCTGGCCAGCGGCGGCGCGCTGCTCGGTGCGCCGCAGGGCGCGCCCGCCGCGTGGCTGGCGATGGCGGCGCTGGGGTTGGTGATGGCGCTCGTCTTCGTGCTCGTGCGCTGGGTGCAGTTCCCGCGCCTGCAGCGCCACGTGGCGGCGGCCGCGTGGCCGCAGGCGGCGCAGGCGATGGACGCGGTGCGCCGCCTGGTCGCCGTCAACCTGGTGCTGTCGGTGGCCACCGTGGCGGCGGCGGTGGCCGCACGCTGACGCACTTCACGAGCCCAGGGGGGAAGGCCGGATGAAACTCGAAGGGTCCTGCCACTGCGGCGCGGTGCGCTTCAGCGTGGAGTCGCACGAGCCGGTGCCCTTCATGCGCTGCTACTGCTCGATCTGCCGCAAGACCGCGGGCACGGGCGGATTCGCCGTGAACCTGGGCGCGGTCCATTCGACACTCGAGGTCGTCGGCCGCGAGCACCTGGGCGTGTACCGCGCGCGCCGGGCCGACGGCCGCACCAGCAGCGCCCAGCGCCACTTCTGCCGCGAGTGCGGCAGCGCGCTCTGGCTGTACGACCCCACCTGGCCCGAGCTCGTGCACCCGCACGCGGGCGCGATCGACACGCCGCTGCCGGCGCCGCCTGCGGTGACGCACATCATGCTGGGCTCGAAGCCGGCCTGGGTGGCGGCGCAGGCGCAGCCGGGCGACGACTGCTTCGACGAGTACCCCGACGAATCGCTCGCCGACTGGCACCGCCGCCACGGCCTCACCGCGCCATGAAGGCCCTCTTCGCCGCCGCCGCGTTCGCGGCCGCCACGGTCGCGCACGCCGAAACTGCCGACCCCTGCGTGGACTTCTTCGCCTACGTGAACCAGCGCTGGATCGACAGCACCGAACTGCCGCCCGACCGCGCGCGCATCGGCAGCTTCGACGCTTTGCGCATCGGCGTGGCGCGTCTCCTGGAGAAGGAACTCGCGCAGGCCGCGCGCGACCCCGCGGC
>CAYVXO010000433.1:0-1741 GCA_964454485.1 uncultured Rubrivivax sp. | reverse complement strand
GTGAAGCTGGGCAGGCCATTGGCCAGCTGCACCTCGACCTGCACCTCGGGTGCGTCGAGTCCGTCCAGCGCGCGGCTCGTGACGACGGCCAGGCTCATCGGCTGATCGTTCCTCCCTGGCGGCGGATTGTGCGCCCGCCTCCGGCGCACCAGGACCGTGCGCCGATGCCCCGTTCACCAGTCTGGTGCGCCGCGTCCGGACTTCACGATTCGCCCGCGCCACCGAGGGGCATCCGGTTGCGAAAGGCAATGGCACAGAAGCTGCAAAAGCCGTCCAGCACGTCGTCATCACCCTCGCAACCGTTGGAGAACCCATGAAGAGAACGACCCTTGCCGCTGCCACGCTGGCGGCCCTCACGGCCCTGCCGGGCGCGGCCTTTGCCGACCTCGCCTTCAACGTCGGCGCCGTCAGCGACTACCGCTACCGCGGCATCTCCCAGTCGCGCCTGAAGCCCGCCGTCCAGGGCGGCGTCGACTACGACAACAGCGGCTTCTACGTCGGCGCCTGGGCGTCGTCGATCAAGTGGATCAAGGACGCCGGCGGCGACGCCAGCGCCGAGATCGACCTCTACGGCGGCTACAAGGGCGACATCGTCAAGGACTCGCTCACCTACGACGTCGGCGTGCTGACCTACCAGTACCCGAACAACAAGCTGCCGACCAAGGCCGAGACCTACGAGATCTACGGCGCCCTCACCTACGGCCCGGCGACGCTGAAGTACTCGCACAGCGTGAGCAACCTGTTCGGCTTCGCCGACAGCAAGAACAGCGGCTACGTCGACCTCAGCGCCAGCTTCGAGGTCGCCAGCGGCCTGACTCTGGTGCCGCACCTGGGCTACCAGCACGTGGCCCACGCGAGCGACTTCTCCTACACCGATTACTCGCTGGCGGTGAACTACGAAGTCGTGAAGGGCCTGGTGCTGAACGCCACCGCCGTCGGCACCGACACCAAGAAGATCGGCGGCAACTACGCCTACATCAGCCCGGCCGGCAAGAACCTGGGCCGCGCCGGCCTGGTGGTCGGCATCAAGTACAGCTTCTGACGCTGAAAGGACCCAGACCATGAAGATGGTGACCGCCATCGTCAAGCCGTTCAAGCTGGACGAGGTGCGCGAGGCCCTCAGCGGCATCGGCGTGCAGGGCATCACGGTGACCGAGGTGAAGGGCTTCGGGCGCCAGAAGGGCCACACCGAGCTGTACCGCGGCGCCGAGTACGTCGTCGACTTCCTGCCCAAGGTGAAGATCGAGGCCGCCGTCGACGAAGGCATCGTCGACCGCGTCATCGAAGCCATCGAGGGCGCCGCCCGCACCGGCAAGATCGGCGACGGGAAGATCTTCATCACCACGCTCGAACAGGTGGTGCGCATCCGCACCGGCGAGACCGGCAAGGACGCGCTCTGACGCGCGCTCGCCCAGAAAGAGAAGACAACCCACCATGAAGAAACTCATCTCCCTCCTGGCCCTGGCCTTCGTGCTCCTGGGCTTCGGCGGCGCCGCGTTCGCGCAAGACGCGGCCGCCTCCGCTGCCGCGCCGGCCTCCGCGGCCGTGGCTGCGGCGCCGGCAGCCTCCGCGGCGGCCGAAGCGGCTTCGGCCGCCGCCTCGGCGGCGCCCGCCCCCGTGCCCAACAAGGGCGACGTCTCCTGGATGCTCGTGTCCACCGCGCTGGTGATCATGATGTCCATCCCCGGCCTGGCGCTGTTCTACGGCGGCCTGGTGCGCAGCAAGAACATGCTGTCGGTGC
>CAYVXO010000432.1:0-1746 GCA_964454485.1 uncultured Rubrivivax sp. | reverse complement strand
ATGTTGATCGAGCCCATGATCGAGCTCGCCCCCATGATGTGCAGCGCGAAGATCGTCGCACGCGCCGTCCACGCCGGGTGCCGGCCTGCCGCACGCGTCGCCGTCGATCCGCCGCATGGCGCGCGAACTGGGCGTGCCGCTGCCCGAGGTGAAGGGCACCGGCCCCAAGGGCCGCATCACGCAGGAGGACCTGCAGTCCTTCGTGAAGGGCGTGATGGCCGGCGAGGTGCAGACCGCGCAGCAGAAGGCGAAGGCGCCCGCCGCCGCGCCGGCCGCCGCCGGTGGCGGCATCCCGGGCCTGCTGCCCTGGCCGCAGGTGGACTTCACCAAGTTCGGCCCGGTCGAGCGCAAGGACCTGAGCCGGATCAAGAAGATCAGCGGTGCCAACCTGCACCGCAACTGGGTGATGATCCCGCACGTCACCAACAACGACGAAGCCGACATCACCGAGCTGGAGGCCTTCCGCGTCCAGACCAACAAGGAAAACGAGAAGAGCGGCGTCAAGGTGACGATGCTCGCCTTCGTGATCAAGGCGGTCGTCTCGGCACTGAAGAAGTTCCCCGACTTCAACGCCAGCCTGGACGGCGACGCGTTGGTCTACAAGAAGTACTTCCACATCGGCTTCGCGGCCGACACGCCCAACGGCCTGGTGGTGCCGGTGCTGAAGAACGCCGACCAGAAGGGCATCCTGCAGATCAGCCAGGAGATGGGCGAACTGGCCAAGAAGGCGCGCGACGGCAAGCTGGGCCCGGCCGACATGACCGGCGGCTGCTTCAGCATCAGCAGCCTGGGCGGCATCGGCGGCACGCACTTCACGCCCATCATCAACGCGCCCGAGGTCGCGATCCTGGGACTTTCCAAGAGCGCGACGAAACCAGTGTGGGACGGCAAGGCCTTCCAGCCGCGCTTGATGCTGCCGCTGTCGCTGAGCTACGACCACCGCGTGATCGACGGCGCGGCGGCGGCGCGCTTCAACGCCTACCTGGCTGGGCTGCTGGCCGACTTCCGCCGCGCGCTGCTGTGAGCACGGTGGTGGTCGCCCGCCTGGGCGGCACGCTGGCGATCGCGTCGGACTCCCTGGTGACGTTCGGCGAGACGCGGCTGCCGCACGGCTACGAGGCGAACTCGAAGATCTTCGAGGTCGCCGGCAGCTTCGTCGGCTGCGTCGGCAGCACCGCGCATTTCCCAGTGCTGCGCCAGGCGCTGGCCTCGCTGCCGAAGGAAGAGCTGCAGCTGCATTCGCGCGACGCGATCTTCGAGACCTTCGTGCGCCTGCACCCGAAGCTGAAGGAACGCTTCTTCATGAACACGAAGGAGCACGACAGCGATCCCTACGAGAGCAGCCAGTTCTCGATCCTCGTCGCGAACCGGCACGGCATCTTCGGCGTCGAGTCGTACCGCGAGGTCTTCGAGTTCGAACGCTTCTGGGCGATCGGCTCGGGCCGCCGCTTCGCGCTCGGCGCCATGCACGCGGTCTACGAACGCTCGCGCTCGGCGCGCGAGGTGGCCGAGGCCGGCGTGCTGGCCGGCTGCGAGTTCGACACCAGTTCGGCCGCCCCGGTGCGGCTGCACACACTCAAGTTGAAGGTCTAGACGACATGGCGACGATCGACATCCAGGTGCCCGACATCGGCGACTTCAAGGACGTGGCCGTGATCGAGGTGCTGGTCAAGCCCGGCGACACGGTGGCCGCCGAGCAGAGCCTCATCACGGTGGAAAGCGACAAGGCGTCGATGGAGATCCCGT
>CAYVXO010000431.1:0-1766 GCA_964454485.1 uncultured Rubrivivax sp. | reverse complement strand
TGGACATCAGCTTCCCCGAGATCGAGAAGTTCGACCACCTGCCGCCGGCGCGCGTGGAAGGCGCCAGTGCCTTCGTCTCGATCATGGAAGGCTGCTCGAAGTACTGCTCGTACTGCGTGGTGCCCTACACCCGCGGCGAGGAGGTGAGCCGCCCGCTCGACGACGTGCTGACCGAAGTCGCCGGCCTGGCCGACCAGGGCGTGAAGGAAGTGAACCTGCTGGGGCAGAACGTCAACGCCTGGCGCGGCAAGATGGGCGCCACGGCCGAGATCGCCGACTTCGCCCTGCTCCTGGAGTACGTGGCCGCGATCCCCGGCATCCAGCGCATCCGCTACACCACCAGCCACCCGAACGAGTTCACCCAGCGCCTGATCGACGTCTACGCCAGGGTGCCGCAGCTGGTGAACCACCTGCACCTGCCGGTGCAGCACGGTTCGGACCGCATCCTGGCGGCCATGAAGCGTGGCTACACGGCGATGGAATACAAGAGCACGGTGCGCCGGCTGCGCGCGGTGCGGCCCGGCATCAGCCTGTCGTCGGATTTCATCGTGGGTTTCCCGGGGGAGACCGACGACGACCACGCGAAGACGATGAAGCTGGTCGAGGACGTCGGCTACGACGCCAGCTTCAGCTTCGTCTACAGCAAACGGCCCGGCACGCCGGCCGCCAACCTGGCCGACGAGACCCCGCAGGCGGTCAAGCTGGCGCGCCTGCAGCAGCTGCAGGCGGCGCTGGAGGCGAACGTGCGGCGCATCGGCGAAAGCCGCGTCGGCACGGTGCAGCGCATCCTGGTCGAGGGCCCTTCGAAGAAGGACCCGGCCGAGCTGATGGGCCGCACCGAATGCAACCGCATCGTCAACTTCGACGCCGGCGCGGCCGGCCGCCGCCTCGTGGGGCAGATGGTGGACGTGCAGATCACGCAGGCGCTGCCGCATTCGCTGCGCGGCCGGCTGGCGCTGCGCGAGACGACCGTCAGCGCCGGCGCAGGAAGCCCCGCCACCACAGCGTGAGGGCGCAGGCCGCGACCATCGCGCCGTAGGTCGCCATCGCGCCGTCGCGGCCGAGCAGCACGAGCCCGCCCACGAGCATGGCCGCGCTGGCCAGGACGGCGTCGCGCGCCATGCTTGTCCAGGACACGGCCGCCAATTCGTGGCGCCACACCAGCTTGGCCAGGGCGGCCGCCAGCATGCCCAGCGCCACCGCGGGCAGGACGAAACCGATCAGGTGCCAGAACAGCTGTTGCGCTTCCATCATTGACGCTGCCCCTCGCGGGGACGGAAGATGCGCTTGACATCGGTCAAGGCCGCCGGCCGCCTGTGGACCCAGGCTTGCGGCCCGAAATCTTACAATTCGGCAGTGAGCGTCTTCGCCCTCGGGCTCAATCACACCACCGCCCCGCTCGATCTGCGGGGCCGGTTCTCGTTCGCGCCCGAGCAGTGCGCGCCGGCGCTGCGCACCTTCCGCGACCGCATGCACGGGCCGATGCCCGAAGCGGCGCTGGTCTCCACCTGCAACCGCACCGAGCTCTACGTGGCCGCCGACCCGAAGGCGGTGCGCGAACTGGTTCAGCCCACGCTGGGCTGGCTGGCGCAGCAGGGCGGCGTCGCGATGGACCAGCTGGAGCACCACACCTACGTGATGGAAGACCGCGCCGCGGCGCGCCACGCGTTCCGCGTTGCCTCCGGCCTCGATTCCATGGTGCTCGGCGAGCCGCAGATCCTGGGCCAGATGAAGCAGGCGGTGCGCCTGGCCGACGAGGCCGGCAC
>CAYVXO010000430.1:0-1770 GCA_964454485.1 uncultured Rubrivivax sp. | reverse complement strand
GGCTTCGGGCGTGGCCGCGGCGGGGGTGGCGGTGGCGCAGGCGCGGGCGGCGGCGGCAGGTCGACGACGCGCGCCCCGTCGGCCGCCGAGGCCGGTGGC
This sequence comes from uncultured Rubrivivax sp., assembly GCA_964454485.1. GTDB lineage: Bacteria > Pseudomonadota > Gammaproteobacteria > Burkholderiales > Burkholderiaceae_C > Rubrivivax. The sequence goes on along the minus strand of CAYVXO010000430.1, from coordinate 1,671 downwards.
TCCGGCAGCGGCGCCAGCGTGATGCGGATCTCCGGCATCGAAGGCGACCCCGTCGTGGCCGCCGGCCGCAGGCGCTGGCTGAGCGGGATCACCAGCAGCAGGAAGTGGATCACCAGCGCGGCGACCAGCGCCTCGGGCATCTGCACGCGCTGGCGCTGGCGCCGCCAGCGGATGCGGCGGCGCCGGCCCGGCTTGGCACGTGCGTCCTGCGGGTCGGGCGACGGAGGGGCCATCGAAGGGGGTGAAGGGTCGGACCGGGGCCGTCTGCCGCGACCCTTCGCCCCGCATTCTGACGGGAGCGCCTACGATGGAGCTTTCGTCTCCTTAACGAAGCGCACCGCGATGCAGACCCTGAAATTCGGCCGTACCGGCCTGGAAGTGAGCCGCCTGTGCCTGGGCTGCATGAGCTACGGCACGCCCGAGCGCGGCAGCCACCCCTGGACCCTGGGCGAAGCCGCCAGCCGCCCCTTCCTGCGGCGCGCGCTCGACCTGGGCTTCAACTTCTTCGACACCGCCAACGTCTATTCCGACGGCACCAGCGAAGAGATCGTCGGCCGCGCGCTGCTGGAATACGCGCCGCGCCAGTCGCTCGTCATCGCCACCAAGGTGCACGGCCGCATGCACAAGGGGCCGAACGGCGCCGGCCTGTCGCGCAAGGCGATCCTGGCCGAGATCGACGCCAGCCTGAAGCGCCTGGGCACCGACCATGTCGACCTCTACCAGATCCACCGCTGGGATTACGGCACGCCGATCGAGGAGACGCTGGAAGCGCTGCACGACGTGGTGAAGGCCGGCAAGGCGCTCCACATCGGCGCCTCTTCGATGTACGCGTGGCAGTTCGCGAAGGCGCTGCACCTGTCGGAACGGCACGGCTGGACGCGCTTCGTCTCGATGCAGAACTACGTCAACCTGCTCTACCGCGAGGAAGAGCGCGAGATGCTGCCGCTGTGCCGCGACGAAGGCATCGCGGTCATGCCCTGGAGCCCGATCGCGCGCGGCCGCCTGGCGCGCGACTGGGACGCGACGAGCGCGCGCTCGGAGACCGACGAGTTCGGCCGCACGCTTTACGCCGGCACGATGGAGGCCGACCGCCGCGTGGTCGAGGCCGTGGGCCGGGTGGCGGCACGCCTGGGCCGCCCACGCGCGCAGGTGGCGCTGGCCTGGGTGCTGTCGAAGCCGGGCATCACCACGCCCATCGTCGGCGCGACGAAGCTCGAGCAGCTCGACGACGCGGTGGCCGCGCTCACGCTGCAGTTGTCACCTGATGACGTGGCCGAGCTGGAAGCGCCCTACGTGCCGCACGCGATCGTCGGGCACGCGTAGCGCAACGCTACACGTCGATCGCGCTCGCCGACCCGGCCTTCTTGCGCAGCTCGAACTTCTGGATCTTGCCGGTGGACGTCTTCGGCACCTCGCCGAAGACCACCGCGCGCGGCACCTTGAAGCCGGCCAGGTGCTTCCGGCAGTGGGCCACGATCTCCTCCGCGGTGACCTGGGCGCCGGTCTTCAGCTCGACGAAGGCGCAGGGCGTCTCGCCCCACTTCGGGTCGGGCTTGGCGACCACCGCACACGACAGCACCGCGGGGTGGCGGTAGAGCACGTCCTCGACCTCGATCGAGCTGATGTTCTCGCCGCCGCTGATGATGATGTCCTTGCTGCGGTCCTTGATCT
>CAYVXO010000429.1:0-1783 GCA_964454485.1 uncultured Rubrivivax sp. | reverse complement strand
CGACGCGCGCGTCGCGGTGGAAGGCGCGGTCGCCGATGACGCTGCTGCCGCCGTGGTCCAGGTCGAGCACCGGCGTGAAGCTGAGGTCCACGCCGCAGGCGCGCAGCTCCGCCGCCAGCACGTGTCCGCAGGCGGTGGCGGCGTCGGTGGCGGCCAGCGCGTCCTTCATCCACAGTTCGCCCAGCACGCGCATCGGCGGCAGGTGGGTGAAGCCGTCGCTGCGGAAGCGCTGCACGCGGCCGCCTTCGTGGTCGACGCAGACCAGCAGGTCGGGCCGGATCGATTTCATCTCGGCGATCAGCTCGGTGAGCTGGCGCCGGTCGACCCAGTGGCGCGCGAACAGGATGAGCCCGCCGGTGAGCGGGTGGGCGATGCGGCGGCGGTCGTCGGCAGTGAGCGCGGTGCCCGCGATGTCCAGCACCACCGGAGCGTGTTCGGTCATGGCTGCGTCTCGACGACGACGAACGAGGCCACGTACTCGGTCTCGTCGGTGACCGTGACGTGGGCGACAAGGCGCCGTTCCTCGAACCACTCGGCGAGTACGCCCGACAGGCGGATGTAGGGCTTGCCGCTGGGTTCGTTGAGGATCTCGCAGGCGCGCCAGGTCATCGGCATCCGGATGCCCAGGCCGATGGCCTTGGAGAACGCCTCCTTGGCCGAGAAGCGCGTGGCCAGGAAGCGCAGGCCGCGCGCTTCGGCGCGCGCGCGGCGGGCGTGGAAGACCTGTACCTCGGCCGGCCCGAGCACGCGCTCGACGAATCGTTCGCCACGCCGCTCCAGCGTGGCCTTCATGCGCCGCAGATCGCAGAGGTCGGTGCCGATGCCGTAGATCGTCATGCGGCGGCGAGCCGGATGCAGCGCTGGTACTGGCGCACCGTCTCCGCGAGGCCCAGCTCCAGCGCGTCGGCGATGAGCGCGTGGCCGATCGACACTTCCAGCACGCCCGGCACGGCGCGCAGGAAGTCGGCCAGGTTGTCGCGGTTGAGGTCGTGGCCGGCGTTGACGCCCAGCCCGGCCGCCAGCGCCGCCTGCGCGGCGGCGGCAAAGCGCGCCAGCTGCTCGGCCTGGCGTGGCGTGCCGTGGGCGGCGGCATAGGGTTCGGTGTAGAGCTCCACGCGGTCGGCGCCGACGGCGCGCGCGGCGGCCATCGCCTCCGGCTCGGCGTCCATGAAGAGGCTCACGCGCACGCCGAAGGAATGGGCCTCGGCGATCACGGCGCGCAGCCGGTCGCCGTCGCGGGCGATGTCCCAGCCGTGGTCGCTGGTGAACTGGCCTTCGCTGTCGGGCACGAAGGTGGCTTGGTGCGGCCGCACCTCGCGCACGAAGGCCATCAGGTTGTGGAAGGGGTTGCCCTCGATGTTGTATTCCGCCTCGGGCCACTGCTTCATGAGTGCGGCCAGCTCGTGCACGTCGGCGCCGCGGATGTGGCGCTCGTCGGGCCGCGGGTGCACGGTGATGCCGTTGGCGCCGGCCTCGAGCGCCAGCGTGGCCGCCCTCACGACGCTGGGAATGCCCAGGTGGCGCGTGTTGCGCAGCAGTGCCACCTTGTTGACGTTGACCGACAGCGAGGTGATGCCGTGCCGGTCCGGGGCCTGGACGAGGGGGTTCATCGTTCGGTGTTGGTGAGCTTCTGCAGGTCCTGCATGACCTGGCGCGTGCGCAAGGTCGCGAAGCCCAGATGATAGTGAAGCAGCGCGCGCAGCCAGCCGCGCAGCGGGCCGGCCGCCGGGGCGCAGGCGGCGCGCAGCGCGGGCGCGTGGTCGTGCGCCAGCGCGCCGGCAAG
>CAYVXO010000428.1:0-1791 GCA_964454485.1 uncultured Rubrivivax sp. | reverse complement strand
CGCAGGGCCGCATGGAAGCGCTGGTGAACTTCCAGACCATGGTGTGCGACCTCACGGCGATGCCGATCGCCAACGCCAGCATGCTCGACGAGGCCACCGCCGCCGCCGAGGCCATGACGCTGGCCCGGCGCAGCGTGAGGTCGAAGTCGGACACGATCATCGTCGCCGGCGACTGCCACCCGCAGACCATCGAGGTGATCCAGACCCGCGCCGCGCCGCTGGGCCTGAAGGTGCTGGTGGGCTTCGCGCCAAGGCTGATGGAAGAGCACGACTACTTCGCCGTGCTGGCGCAGTACCCGTCCACCGGCGGCCTGATCCACGACCTGAAGCCCTACGTGGAAAAGGCGCACGCCAAGGGCGCGGCCTTCATCGTCGCCGCCGACCTGCTGGCGCTGACGCTGCTGGTGCCGCCGGGCGAATTCGGCGCCGACATCGTGGTGGGCAACACGCAGCGCTTCGGCGTGCCGATGGCCAACGGCGGCCCCCACGCCGCGTACATGGCCTGCCGCGACGAGTGGAAGCGCTCGATGCCCGGCCGCCTGGTGGGCGTGAGCGTCGACGCGCATGGCGAGCCGGCCTACCGGCTGGCGCTGCAGACGCGCGAGCAGCACATCCGGCGCGAGAAAGCCACCTCCAACATCTGCACCGCGCAGGTGCTGCTGGCGGTGATGGCCAGCATGTACGCGGTCTACCACGGCCCCGAAGGGCTCAGGCGCATCGCCCAGCGCGTGGCCAGCTACACCGCGATCCTGGCCGAGGGCCTGAATTCGCTCGGCCACAAGGTGGTCACGCCGCACGCCTTCGACACCCTGCTGGTGGAGACCGGGCCGCGCACCGACGCCATCCTCCGCCGCGCGCTCGCCGAAGGCGCGAACCTGCGGCGCGCGTCCGACCTGCACATCGGCATCACGCTCGACGAGACCACGACGCGCGAAGACCTGGCGCTGCTGTGGGGCTGGTTCATGGAGTCGGGCCAGGTGCTGCCCGAGGTGGCCGCGTTCGAGAAGGGCATCGAGCCGCTGATCCCCGAAGGCCTGCGCCGCACCAGCGCCTTCCTCACCCACCCGGTGTTCAACGCCCACCACTCGGAAACCGAGATGCTGCGCTACATCCGCAGCCTGTCGGACAAGGACCTGGCGCTGGACCGCAGCATGATCCCGCTGGGCTCGTGCACGATGAAGCTCAACGCGACCGCCGAGATGGTGCCCATCACCTGGCCCGCGTTCGCGAACATCCACCCCTTCGCGCCCGCCGACCAGCGCGCCGGCTGGCAGGAACTGAACGACCAGCTCTGCGAATGGCTGTGCCAGGCCACCGGCTATGCCGGCGTGAGCCTGCAGCCCAACGCCGGCTCGCAGGGTGAATACGCGGGGCTGCTGGTGATCCGCGCCTGGCACGCCTCGCGCGGCGAGGCGCACCGCAACATCTGCCTGATCCCCGAATCGGCGCACGGCACCAACCCCGCCTCGGCGCAGATGGCCGGCCTGCAGGTGGTGGTGACGAAGTGCGACGCGGCCGGCAACGTCGACCTCGACGACCTGAAGGCGAAGTGCGAGCAGCACTCGAAGAACCTGGCCTGCGTGATGATCACCTACCCCAGCACGCACGGCGTGTTCGAGGTGCAGGTGAAGGAACTCTGCGAGCTGGTGCATGCCCACGGCGGCCGGGTCTACGTGGACGGCGCCAACATGAACGCGCTGGTGGGCGTGGCGGCGCCGGGCGAGTTCGGCGGCGACGTCAGCCACCTCAACCTGCACAAGACCTTCTGCATCCCGCACGGCGGCGGCGGCC
>CAYVXO010000427.1:0-1807 GCA_964454485.1 uncultured Rubrivivax sp. | reverse complement strand
GGGGCTCGGCCACCGGGGCCGGCGGGGCCACCGCGGGTTCGGCCACCGCCGCGGGCACGGCCTTCGGCGCCGGGCGGCGCAAGGCCTCGAACGCGGTGACCATCGTGTCGACGCGCGCGAGCAGCGGCTCGACGTCGTGCGCCTCCACGTCGTGGCCGGCGAGCAGGTGCTCGATCGCGGTTTCCAGCCGGTGCGCCATCTCGCCGACGCGCATGGCGCCGGCCAGGCGTGCGCCGCCCTTGAAGGTGTGCAGCGTGCGCATGCACGCCGACGCCGACTCGCGGTCGCCCGGACGGTCGGCCCAGTCGCGCAGGCGCGACTGCAGCTGCGGCAGCAGCTCGTCGGCCTCGTCCTCGAAGATGGGGAAGAGTTCGCCGTCGATCGCGTCGACGGCGTCGATCTCCTCTTCCTCGTCGGCCGGCGCCAGGTCGAGCGGCATCGCGCGCGAGGACGCGAAGGCACGCGGCGCCGGCGGTGCCGGCGGCGGCAGCTCGGCCAGCGGCGGCGGTTCGGGCCAGCGCTCGTGATCGGCCAGGCGCTCCATCAGGCCGGGCTCGACCGGGCGCAGGAAGCCGGCGGCGAACTGGTGCAGCAGGCGGCGGATCTCCTCGGCCGCGTCGGCGAACAGCTCGGGCTCGCCGTCGCGGCCGCGGCCGCAGGCGCGCGAGCGCATCAGCGCATGCTCGAGCGAACGCGCCAGCGCCGAGAGCTCGATGTAGCCCACGGTGGCCGAGTTGCCGGCCAGCGAATGGGCGAGCGCGACCGCGCTCTCGCCGACCGGGTGGCGCGCGTGGTCGACGCTCCACTCGGCGATCTCGATGCCCAGCCGGCGCGACAGCTCGTCGGCTTCGTTCAGGAAGATGTTGAACAGCGGGATCGAGATGCGCAGCGGGCCGATGAGCTTGTAGGCCTCTTCCTCGACGGCGGGTTCGGCCACGGGCTCGGCGACCGGCTCGGGAGCGGCTTCGAGGACCGGTTCGGGCTCCGGTGCGGGCTCCGGTGCGGCCGGCATCGGCACTTCGGCCGCCGGCTCGAAAGGCAGCTCCAGGTCGGGCAGCGCGGGCAGCACGTCGGCCACCGGCAGCGGCTCGACGCGCTCCACGGGCAGGTCGGTCTGCGGCTCGGGTTCGGCCAGGCGCGCGTCGACGGCTTCGGGCCCCTCGGCCGGTACCGGCGGCGCGACCAGGTCGCCGAAGTCCAGGTCGGGCAGCAGGCTGTCCAGCGGCACCGCTTCGGGCGCGGGCACGGGTGCAGGCGGCACTTCCGCCGCCGCGTCGAAGGAGCCGAGGTCGAGTTCGAATTCCACCGCCTCGGCCGCGGGCAGCGCCTCGGCGGGCGCGGCGGGCACCGCCGGCGGCGGCGTCAGGTCGAGGTCGACCGCCTCGGGCAGTTCGGGCACCAGGTCGGAGAGCGGCTCCAGCACCGGCAGCGGCGGCGGCGCCGGCGGCGGCGGCGGAGGCGGCGGCAGCGCGATCGTGACGGCCGAGATCGGCGTCGTCTCGTCGGCCTGCGGCAGCGGCGCGCCGGGCGCCGGGATCGGCAGCCGGTGGTTCTCCAGCCGCAGCGCGTCGGCCGCACGCGAGACGGCGGCCGACACGTGGCCGCCGTCGCGGCCGGCAGCCACCGCCTCGGTCCAGCCGTCCAGGTAGTCCAGCGCCTCGGCGGTGAACTGGCGCAGCGGCGTGTCCAGCCGCGCCGACTGCGCGAGCCGCGTATTGTAGAGCTGCTCGCAGCCCCAGGCCGCCTCGCCATAGTCCTTCAGCCCGACCATGCGCGAGCTGCCCTTGAGCGTGTGGAAGGCGCGCCG
>CAYVXO010000426.1:0-1823 GCA_964454485.1 uncultured Rubrivivax sp. | reverse complement strand
ACCTCAACCTGCACAAGACCTTCTGCATCCCGCACGGCGGCGGCGGCCCGGGCGTGGGCCCGGTCGCGGTGGTGGCCGACCTGGTGCCCTTCCTGCCCGGCCACCGCACGGGCGGCATCGGCAGCGAGAAGAGTGTCGGCGCGGTGAGCGCGGCGCCGCTGGGCAACGCCGGTGTGCTGCCGATCAGCTGGATGTACGTGCGCATGATGGGCGCCGAGGCGCTGAAGGCCGCCACCGAAGTGGCGATGCTCAGCGCCAACTACGTGGCCGCGCGCCTGCACGACCACTTCCCGGTGCTCTACTCCGGCGGCCACGCGGCCTTCAAGGGCGGCGGCGTCGCGCACGAGTGCATCCTCGACCTGCGAGCGCTGCAGAAGACCAGCGGCGTGAGCGCCGAGGACGTGGCCAAGCGCCTCGTCGACTACGGCTTCCACGCGCCCACGCTCAGCTTCCCGGTCGCCGGCACGCTGATGGTGGAGCCCACCGAGAGCGAGCCCAAGGTCGAGCTCGACCGCTTCTGCGACGCGATGATCGCCATCCGCGCCGAGATCGCGAAGATCGAGTCCGGCGCCTGGCCGAAGGAAGACAACCCGCTGAAGAACGCGCCCCACACCGCGGCCGCGCTGCTGAAGGCCGACTGGCCGCACCCCTACACGCGCGAGGAGGCGGCCTACCCGCTGCCCGGCCTGAAGCGCCAGAAGTACTGGTCGCCGGTGGGCCGGGTCGACAACGTGTACGGCGACCGCAACCTGTTCTGCAGCTGCGTGCCGGTGGGCGACTACGCCTGAGAGGCCGAGAACGGCCGTGGCGGTATCGGTCTTCGACCTCTTCAAGATCGGCATCGGGCCGAGCAGCAGCCACACCGTGGGGCCGATGCGCGCCGCGCGCCTGTTCGCGCAGCGGCTGGCGCACGACGGCCAGCTCGAACGCACGGTGCGCGTGACCGCGGCGCTCTACGGCTCGCTGGGCGCCACCGGCAAGGGCCACGGCAGCGACAAGGCCGTGCTGCTGGGGCTGGCCGGCCACGAGCCCGACACGGTGGACGTGGACGCGGTGCCGCAGATGCTGGCGCAGATCCGCGCCAGCGGGCGCCTGAAGCTGCTGGACCGGCATGTCGTGGCCTTCGCCGAGAAGGCCGACCTGAAGTTCCACCGCCGCGAGAGCCTGCCCTTCCACGCCAACGGCATGCGCTTCGCGGCCTTCGACGGCGAGGGCGAGCAGATCGTCGCGCGCACCTACTACTCGGTGGGCGGCGGCTTCGTCGTCAGCGACGAGGTGGCGGCCGACGGCACGCGCCACAAGGCCATCGCGCCCGACGCCACCGTGCTGCCGCACCCCTTCACCAGCGGCGCGCGGCTGCTCGAGCTGACGCGCGAGCTGGGCTGCAGCATCGCCCACGTGATGCGGCTGAACGAACGCCACTGGCGCAGCGACGCCGAGATCGACGCCGGCCTGCTGATGATCTGGCGCGTGATGCAGGACTGCGTGGCGCGCGGCTGCGCCACGCAGGGCACGCTGCCCGGCGGCTTCAAGGTGAAGCGGCGCGCGGCGGCGCTCAAGCTGGCGCTGACGGCGCACCCGGAAGCCGCGCTGCGCGACCCGCTGCAGGTGCTGGACTGGGTCAACCTGTACGCGCTGGCGGTGAACGAGGAGAACGCCGCCGGCGGCCGCGTCGTCACCGCGCCCACCAACGGCGCCGCCGGCATCGTGCCGGCGGTGCTGCACTACTACGCGCGCTTCGTGCCCGGGGCCGACGAGCGCGGCGTCGTCGACTTCCTGCTCACCGCCGCGGCCATCGGCATCCTCTACAAGGAGAACGCCAG
>CAYVXO010000425.1:0-1833 GCA_964454485.1 uncultured Rubrivivax sp. | reverse complement strand
GCGCCGACGGCATGCGCCTGATGAAGAAGGACATGGGCGGCGCCGCCAACGCGCTGGGGCTGGCGCAGCTGATCATGGCGCTCGGCCTGCCGGTGCGGCTGCAGCTGCTGATCCCCGCGGTGGAGAACGCGATCGCCGGCAACGCCTACCGGCCGGGCGACGTCTTCAAGACGCGCAAGGGCCTGCACATCGAGATCGGCAACACCGACGCCGAAGGGCGCGTGATCCTGTGCGACGCGCTGGCCTACGGCTCGGAAGCGAACCCGGCGCTGATGATCGACCTGGCCACGCTCACCGGTGCCGCGCGCGTGGCGCTCGGCTCGCAGCTGCCGGCGCTCTTCTGCCGCGACATGACGATGGCGCGCGAGATCGTCGACCTGGGCCTGGCGCTGCACGACCCGCTGTGGCACCTGCCGCTGTGGCGCGACTATCACGGCGGCATCGAAAGCGACATCGCCGACATCGTCAACACCGGCCGCGGCGCGCTGGCCGGTGCCATCAACGCGGCGATCTTCCTGGAGGACTTCGTCCCGGAGTCGCTGCCCTGGCTGCACCTGGACCTGTTCGCCTGGAACGACGGCGCGCGCCCCGGCCGGCCGGTGGGCGGCGAGGCGCAGACGCTGCGCACGCTGGTCGGGTGGCTGGAGCGGCGCTTCGGCGGCTAGCCGCCGGCAAACGCGAAGGCGACGGCGTCGGCCAGCGCCTGCGGAACGATGCCACCATGGGTCCCCGGGTAGACCTGCGCCACGAACGTGAGGTCCCGATAGTCGCGTTGGGCGATGGTGTCGGCGTAGGCCATGTTGGCCGCGGCGTTGCCGGCGCTTGCATAGGAGAGGTGAAGTCGCACCGGCAAGGTCGGGTACAGCGCAGCATAGGACGCTTCCCAGCCGTAGGCCGAAGGCACCATGCAGCCGATCGACGCGTCGCAGGACAGACAGGCTGCGAAGCTGTGCCGGTCGGCCGGTTCCGAGAACATCGCGAACAGGACGAAACTGCCGCCATGCGAGTGGCCGAACAACGCGCGTCGCCCGGGGTGACCGCCGAAGGTGCCTTCGACGTACGGAATGAGCTCGAGGCGAAGGAAGTCGAAGTACGCCGCCTGGCCACCACCACCGGCGCTGCAGGTGTTCGCTGGCACGAAGTCGCGGTTGCGCTGGCCCGCGGTGCCGATGCCGACGATGATGACGCGGGTGCGGCTGGCCTCGGCGAAGTCGACGAGAGTGTCGAACCAGGTCTCGCCGTCGAGCAGGTAGACGACGGGAAGTTCGCCGCGCGGGCCGGCACTCGCCGGCGGCAGGTAGAGCCTCAAAGGGTAGTCGGTGCCCGTGCTGCGCGAACCGACGGTGCCGGAATCGATCGATCCCTCGAAGGGCTCGCCGGTGCCGCCACCGCAGCCTGCCAGCGCAAACCCAAACAGGCCCGCGACCGCTGACCGGCGTGTGAGAACGGCCCGCAGCGCAGGCGGGTGCGAGTCGGTGGAGAGCGGCGGCGCGCGCATGCCGGATTGTCGCCGGTCGCCGCTAGCGCGACATCGCGGCCAGCAGCGCCGCTTCCTCCTGCGGTGCCAGCGCCGCTTCGCGGCAGACGGGCGGCGTGCCGTCGTCGCACCAGAGCACGCGGCCGGCGCCGACGGCCACGCGCGTGCTGCCGACGCGCCGCTCGCGCGCACCGGCCATCGTGGTCTCGGCGGTGGGGCGCCAGCGCTGCTGCACGAAGGCGCGCACCGTGGCGAGCCAGCGCGCGTCCGCGTCCTCGGTGGTGCGCGCCGCGCCGGGCGCGGGCGTGGAGGAGTTCCGCCAGAGCATCCGGCGCCGGGGCCGCGTCATCATGAAG
>CAYVXO010000424.1:0-1857 GCA_964454485.1 uncultured Rubrivivax sp. | reverse complement strand
TCTTCCTGGAAACCAGCCTGTTCAACGCCGGCATCCGCCCCGCCATCAACGCCGGCATCTCGGTGTCGCGCGTCGGCGGCGCCGCGCAGACCAAGCTGATCAAGAACCTCTCCGGCGGCATCCGGACCGACCTGGCGCAGTACCGCGAGCTGGCGGCCTTCGCGCAGTTCGCGTCCGACCTGGACGCGGCCACCCGCAAGCAGCTGGACCGCGGCGCGCGCGTGACCGAACTGCTCAAGCAGGCGCAGTACGCGCCGCTGCCCATCAGCCTGATGGCGGCGACGCTGTTCGCGGTGAACAAGGGCTTCCTGGACGACGTGGACGTGAAGAAGGTGCTCGCCTTCGAAAGCGGCCTGCACCAGCACCTGAAGTCCAGCCACGCCGCGCTGCTGGCCAAGCTGGAGAACGACAAGGCGATGGACAAGGGCGCGGAGGAGGAACTCACCGCCGCGATCACCGCCTTCAAGAAGTCCTTCGCTTAAGGAGCCGCGGCCATGGCGGTCGGCAAGGAAATCCGCAGCAAGATCAAGTCGGTGGAGAACACCAAGAAGATCACCAAGGCCATGGAAATGGTCGCTGCCAGCAAGATGCGCAAGGCGCAGGAGCGCATGCGCGCGGCGCGTCCGTACGCCGACAAGATCCGCAACATCACGGCGCACCTCTCGGAGGCCAACCCCGAGTACAAGTCGCCGTTCCTGCGCGCGGCCGCGGGCGTCAAGGCGGTGGGCTTCATCGTCGTCAGCACCGACAAGGGGCTGTGCGGCGGCCTGAACACCAACGTGCTGCGCGCCGTCACCAACAAGATGAAGGAAGTGCAGGCTGCCGGCGGCAGCGTGCAGGCGGTGGCCATCGGCAACAAGGGCCTGGGCTTCCTGAACCGCATCGGCGCGCCGGTGCTGAGCCACGCCACCCAGCTGGGCGATGCGCCGCAGCTGGAGAAGCTGATCGGCCCGGTCAAGGTCATGCTGGACGCCTTCGTCGAGGGCAAGCTCGACGCCGTGTGGCTGTGCTACACGAAGTTCATCAACACGATGAAGCAGGAGCCGGTGGTCGAGCAGCTGCTGCCGCTGGCGCACACCCGGCTGGAGCAGAGCGCGGCCGAGAAGAAGGCCTACGGCTGGGACTACATCTACGAGCCCGACGCGCCCACCGTCATCGACGAGTTGCTCAAGCGCTACATCGAGGCGCTGGTCTACCAGTCGGTGGCCGAGAACATGGCCAGCGAGCAGTCGGCCCGCATGGTCGCGATGAAGGCGGCGACCGACAACGCCGGCAACCTGATCGCCGAGCTCAAGCTCATCTACAACAAGACGCGCCAGGCCGCGATCACGAAGGAACTCTCGGAGATCGTCGGCGGGGCGGCCGCCGTCTGACCGGTTCACGAATTCGAGGACAAGGAAACTCCCATGCAAGCACAAGGAAAGATCGTCCAGTGCATCGGCGCCGTGGTCGACGTCGAGTTCGCGCGCGACCAGATGCCCCACGTCTACGACGCGCTCAAGATGGAAGGCTCGGCGCTCACGCTGGAAGTGCAGCAGCAGCTGGGTGACGGCATCGTGCGCACCATCGCGCTCGGCTCGTCGGAAGGCCTGCGCCGCGGCATGATGGTCACCAACACCGGCAACGCCATCACGGTGCCGGTGGGCAAGGCCACGCTGGGCCGCATCATGGACGTGCTGGGCAACCCGATCGACGAACGCGGCCCGGTCGACCAGACGCTCACCGCGTCGATCCACCGCAAGGCGCCGACCTACGACGAGCTCTCCCCCTCGACCGAACTGCTCGAGACCGGCATCAAGGTGATCGACCTGATCTGCCCGTTCGCCAAGGGCGGCAAGGTGGGCCTGTTCGGCGGCG
>CAYVXO010000423.1:0-1877 GCA_964454485.1 uncultured Rubrivivax sp. | reverse complement strand
GCCCCCATCAGCAACGAGGGCGTGGTCTTGTCGCAACCCATCAGCAGGACCACGCCGTCGATCGGGTTGCCTCGGATGCTTTCCTCCACGTCCATGCTCGCCAGGTTGCGGTAGAGCATGGCGGTGGGACGCAGCAGCACCTCGCCCAGGCTCATGACGGGGAATTCGAGCGGGAAGCCGCCCGCTTCGTAGACGCCGATCTTCACCTGCTCGGCCAGCGTGCGGAAATGGCTGTTGCAGGGGTTGAGCTCGCTGAAGGTGTTGCAGATGCCGATGACGGGGCGGCCGTCGAACTGGTCGTCCGGAATGCCCTTGCCCTTGAGCCAGCTGCGGTAAGCGAAGCCGTCGCGGTCCTGGCGCCCGAACCACTGGCGGCTGCGCAGGTCTTCGGGCTTCTTCTTGGGGCTTGTCATGCAGGCTTTCCCGGGGTTCGCAAGGAGGGTCGTCGCATATTATGGTATGACGATTGAACCTACCCACCGTAGAACTCCCAATGGCCGACGCGAACGCCCCCCACGTGCTCACCGCCTCCAGGCTCTCGCCGCTGTACCTGTCGCAGCTGCAGGCCGAATTCAACCTGCACGACCGCCTGCACGAGACCGATCCCGCCGCTTTCGCCGCCGTGGCGCCGCGCATCCGCGCGGTGGCCGCCAGCGGCGATTCGCGCGTGCCGGGCGAGCTGATCGCGCGGCTGCCGGCGCTGGAGATCGTCTCCGTCATGGGCGTGGGCTACGACGGCGTCGACGTCGCCGCCGCGAAGGTCGCGGGTGCCATGGTCACGCACACGCCCGACGTGCTGAACGACGACGTGGCCGACCTCGCGCTGGGGCTGATGCTGGCCGCCGCGCGCCAGCTGCCGGCGGCCGACCGCTACGTGCGTGAAGGGCAATGGCTGAAGGCGCCGATGCCGCTGGCACGCAAGATGTCGGGCGCACGGCTCGGCCTGGTGGGCATCGGCCGCATCGGCCAGGCCATCGCGAAGCGCGCCGCCGCCTTCAACATGAGCATCGCCTACACGGCCCGCCATGCCCGGCCCCAGCTGCCTTACCGCTACTGCCCCGACGCCGCCGCGCTGGCGGCCGAGAGCGACTATCTCGTGCTCATCACGCCCGGCGGTGCCGGCACGCGCAAGCTCGTCGACGCGCGCGTGCTGGAAGCCCTGGGCCCGAAGGGGATTCTGGTGAACGTGGCGCGCGGATCCGTCGTCGACGAATCAGCGCTGATCGAGGCGCTCGAGAAGGGCGTCATCGGCGGCGCCGCGCTCGACGTCTTCGAGGACGAGCCCAAGGTCCCGGCGCGCCTGCTGGCGATGCCGCACGTGGTGCTGACCCCGCACGTGGGCAGCGCCACCGCCGCCACCCGGCAGGCGATGGCCGACCTGGCGATGGACAACCTGCGCGCGCACTTCGCGGGCCGGCCGCTGCCGACGCCGGTGCCGGAATGCAAGGCCTGAGCGCCGCCGATGCGGGTTAGCCCGATCCAGCGCGCCGTTTCAATCGTCATACGATAAGACCATGCGCCCTCCGGCGCAGCCACCGCATCACCAGGAGACAAAGCGATGCATCTGAAGACGTGGATCCCGGCCGCGCTGGTCGCCGCCGGTCTGGCCGCCGCCGGCCCGGCGTGGGCGCAGGAAAAGCTCACCGTGTTCTGGGTGAAGGGCTTCTACAAGTCCGAGGACGACGCCCTGTTCGAGGCGATCAAGAAGTTCGAGGCCAAGCACAAGAACATCAAGATCGAGCTCTCGCAGTACCCGATCCAGGACATGATCCCGAAGACGGTGGCGGCGCTCGACTCGGGCTCGCCGCCCGACGTGGCCTACGCCGACGTCTACGACTTCCAGGTCACCGCCAAGTGGGCCTTCGACGGCAAGCTCG
>CAYVXO010000422.1:0-1966 GCA_964454485.1 uncultured Rubrivivax sp. | reverse complement strand
CGCCGCAGCTGGCCGACGAGGCGCGCGCGCTGCTGGCGCGCCGGCTGGCCGGCCGCCGCGGCGACTACGACCTGCTGGAAGAACATGGCTGCCTGCTGCAGACCATCGCGCTCGAGCTGCGCGACGCGCTGGCCCACGGCGCCGAGCGCGACGCCGCGGCCGCCGCCAAGCTGGCGGCCCGCGCCAAGCGCTGGGAGCGCCAGGCCGACCAGCTGGTGATGCGCGGCCGCAGCCTGGCCGAACGGCAGCCGCAGTGGCAGCCGATGGTGCGCCTGCTGGAGAAGAGCGACGACGTCGCCGACGCGCTGGAGGAAGCGGCCTTCACCGTCAGCCTGCTGGCCGAGCATTTCGGCGCCGGGCGCAGCACCAGTGGCTGGCAGGACGGGCCGCGCGAGGCGCTGCGTGCGCTGGCCGACGCGGTGCTGGTGGCTTCGCAGGACCACCTGCGCGCGCTCGTCATCGCGCGCACGCTGGGCGAAGGCAGCGAGGCCGCCGACCACGACGAGTACCTGGACGCGCTGTGGCGCGTGGTGCAGGCCGAACGCCGCTGCGACGAGCTGCTGCGCAGCGCACGCCGCGCGCTCGCCGCCCAGGCCCGCGACGACGGCGACGCGGTCGCGCTGGCGCTGGGCAACGAACTGGCGGCCGCCGTGGAACTGGCGAGCGACGCGCTGCTGGCGCTGGTCTACGGCGTGCGCGAGCGGGCGTTCCGGCGCATCGAGGGCGGCGGTCCATGAACGACCCGCGCGCCGCGGCCGCGCTGGCGCCGGTGCTCGTGGGCTGCGGGCCGCCCGCCACACCCGCGCCGCCCGAGCGCATCGGCTTCAAGGCGCACAACCTGGCGCGCATGGCCGCGCTCGGCCTGCCGGTGCCGCCGGCCTTCGTGCTGCCCACCGGCTGGTGCGCCGAAGCCGCCGCGCTGCGGCCGGCGCACTGGCAGGGCGCGCTGCAGGCGCTGGAAGCGGCCAGCGGCGCACGCCTGGGCGACGCGCGGCGGCCGCTGCTGGTGTCGGTGCGCTCGGGCGCGCCGGTCTCGATGCCCGGCATGATGGAGACCCTGCTCAACGTGGGCCTGGCCGACGCCACCGTGCCCGGCCTGCTGCGCGCCACCGGCAACCCGCGCCTGGTGTGGGACGCCTACCGCCGGCTCGTCGCCGGCTTCGGCGAGGTGGTGCTGGGCGTGGCCGCCGGCGTGTTCGAAGCCGACCTGGCGCAGGTGGCCGCCGGCCGCGACGAACGCGAGCTCGACTTCGCCGAACTGCGCACGCTGACGCGGCTGCACCTGGCTGCGGTGCGGCGCGAGAGCGGGCGCGACTTCCCGCAGCACGCGCCCGAGCAGCTGGCGCAGGCGGTGCACGCCGTCTTCGCGAGCTGGCAGTCGGACAAGGCGCGCGCATACCGCCGCCTGCACGCGCTGCCCGAAGCGCCGGGCACCGCGGTCACGGTGCAGCGCATGGTGTTCGGCAACGGCGGCGGGCTCTCGGGCGCGGGCGTGGGCTTCACGCGCCACCCCTCGACCGGCGCGCCCGAGCCCTGGGTCGACTTCCTCTTCAATGCCCAGGGCGAGGACGTGGTCTCGGGCCGGCGCAGCGCGCGCGGCCACGACGAGCTGGCCGCGGTGGCGCCGGCGCTCTGGCGCGAACTGCTGGCCGCCGCGCGCACGCTGGAGCGCGCCTTCGGCGACATGCAGGACCTGGAGTTCACGGTCGAGGACGGCCGCCTGTGGCTGCTGCAGGCGCGCGCCGGCAAGCGCAGCGCCGAGGCGCGTGCGCGCATCGCGCTCGACCTGCTGGACGAAGGCGTGATCGACGCCGCCGAGGCGCGCCGCCGCACCGAAGGGCTGGACGCGGCCGCGCTGGCCACCACCCGCGTCGTCGAAAGCGACGGCCGCGCGGCGCGCCCGCTGGCGCAGGCGGTGAGCGCGGCGCACGGCGTGGCCGCCGGCGAGATCGCGCTCGACGAGGAG
>CAYVXO010000421.1:0-1994 GCA_964454485.1 uncultured Rubrivivax sp. | reverse complement strand
AGGACAAGTCGCTCGCCCCGGAGACGATTTCTGCCGTGAAGCGGCTGCGCGACGGCGGGCTCATCACCGAACAGGAATACCAGCAGAAGCGGCGCGAGGTGCTCGAGCAGCTCTGAAGGCCGCGCCTTCAGCGCACGCGGTACACGCGCACCGACTGCGCCGGCAGCGCCACGCTGGCCTGGCCGCCGGCGTCGGCGCCGACGTCGGCAGCGCCCGCCGGCCACGCGGCCGCCAGCGCGGCGTTCGCCGGCAGGCCGCTCACCGCCAGCGTCGCCGCGGTGGTCGCGTAGTTGATCGCCACCAGCGTGCGCTCGCCGCCGTACGCACGCTGGAAGCTGATCGCCGCGCCGCTGGCGGCCGCGTTCTCGTAGCTGCCGCGCGCGATCGAAGGCAGGTCGCGGCGCAGCGCCAGCATCGCCTTGTAGAACGCCAGCAGCGAGTTCGGGTCGGCCTGCTCGGCGGCCACGTTGAACGTGGCCTGGTTGGCCGCGGCCGCGCGGTACGGGGTGCCGGTGCTGAAGCCGCCGGCGGCGGTCCAGCTCATCGGCGTGCGCAGCTTCGCGTCGCCGGTGAGCGTGGCGGCGCCGGCCATGCCGACTTCCTCGCCGTAGTAGAGGAAGGGCGTGCCCGGCTGCAGCAGGTAGGTGGCGGCGGCCAGCCGGTACTGCGCCAGGTTGCCGACGAACTGGTCGTACGGCCGCTGGCCGGCGAACGAGTCGTGGTTGGACAGCATGGTCGACATGCCGGTCGGCGCCGTCTTCGGGAAGTCGGCCACGCGCTGCGCCGCCGCGGCGTCGCCCTTGGCGGCGGCGATGAGGTTGTTCACGCCCCCGCTGTAGTTGTTGAACGCGAACGCGCTGCCGCAGGCCGTGGTGTAGCCGAAGGGGTCGCTCGGGCCTTCGCAGACCAGGAAGCGGCGCGCGTAGCCGTCGAGCAGCGAGCGCACGTCGCGCATCAGTGCGTAGTTCTGCGGCTGGTTCTCCCACGCCGAGGGGCCGTTCTCGACCAGGTTGCCGACGGCGTCGAAGCGGAAGCCGTCGACACCGCGGTTGAGCCAGAAGCGCAGGTTGTCGTGGTGGTAGGCCACGACGCCGGGGTTCAGCAGGTTCCAGTCGGGCATCTGGTCCCAGAAGGGCGCGAAGTAGTAGTTGCCGGGGCTGCCGCGCCAGGGGTCGTTGCCGTAGATGGACCAGCCCGAGGGCTTGACGCCCGACCAGAGGTACCAGTCGCGGTACGTGTCCGTCGCCGAGGACTTCGAGTTCACGAAGATCGGGTTGGCGGCCGCGCTGTGGTTCATCACGTAGTCGACGACGACCGCGATGCCGCGCGCATGGGCCTGGCGCAGCAGCTCGTCGAAGTCGGCCAGGCTGCCGTAGGCGGCTTCGATCGCGCGGTAGTCCTGCACCGCGTAGCCGTGGTCGTGGTCCTGGCTGGCGGTCACCGGCATCAGCCACAGGCCGCTCACGCCCAGGTCCTTGAGGTAGTCCAGGCGCGAGATCAGGCCGCGCAGGTCGCCGACGCCGTCGCCGTCGCTGTCCTGGTAGCTGCGGACGAAGATCTCCATGAAGGCGCCGGACGACCAGCCGTCGGGCAGCGTGCTGCCGGGGTCGGCGGCGGTGATGCCACTCACGTCGACGGGCAGGTCGGCTGCCGGGCTCGGGGTCGGGGCGGCGGCCGAGCCGCCCCCGCCGCCGCAGGCCGCGATGGCGGTGCACAGGCTGGCGGCGGCGATCAGCGCGGCGCGCGAAGGCTTCGCAGTTGTCATCCGAGGAATGTAGTGTGACTACAATTCCCGGGCAATCGGTGCCTGTTCTCCTCGTGTAGCCTGGAAGTTCCGAGGGTTAGCCCGAAATCGCCGCTGTAGCGGAGATTCATAACATGCGGCGCTGCCGGCACAGCGCCCTGATGGCGTGCGTGCCGCCAACAAGGATTCGACGGATGGATTTCGGCCAGCAACAGCGCAACCCGGGCAAGCACGCGGCGGGCATCGGCGT
>CAYVXO010000420.1:0-2011 GCA_964454485.1 uncultured Rubrivivax sp. | reverse complement strand
GTACTACGTGGCCGAGATCGTGCCCGGCAAGGTGCTCTACGAGATCAACGGCGTGCCCGAGCAGCTGGCGCGCGAGGCGTTCACGCTGGCGGCCGCCAAGCTGCCGCTGCGCTGCACCTTCGTCGCCCGCCAGGTCGGCACCTGAGGCCAGGAGTCACCATGAAAGCATCCGCCAAGACGGCTGACCTGCGCGCCAAGGACGTCGCCGCGCTCGAGAAGGAAGTGACCGACCTGCAGAAGGCCCACTTCGGCCTGCGCATGCAGAAGGGCACGCAGCAGCTGACCAACCACAGCCAGCTGGGCAAGACGCGGCGCGACATCGCGCGCGCCAAGACCATCCTCGCCGAGAAGAAGAGGGCCGCGAAGTGAGCGAAACCCAGACCCAAGCCAAGCCGAAGAACACCCGCACCCTGGTCGGCCGCGTCGTCAGCGACAAGCGCTCGAAGACGGTAACCGTGCTGGTCGAGCGCCGTGCCGCGCACGAGCTCTACGGCAAGATCGTCGCGCGCTCGCGCAAGTACCACGCCCACGACGAGAAGGGCGAGTACAAGATGGGCGACGTCGTCGAGATCGCCGAGGGCCGCCCGATCAGCAAGACCAAGTCCTGGGTCGTGACCCGTCTGGTCGAGAAGGCCAAGCTGGTCTAAGCCCCTGCTCCAGCCGAACGCGGCCGGGCACCGGACAATTCCGGCCCGGCCGTCATCGTTTCCGGCGTCCAACCACGAGGAGAACCGCTCATGATCAAAGTCGGCGACAAGCTGCCCGCGGGCAGCCTGCAGGAATTCATCGAGGTCGAGGGCAACGGCTGCTCGATCGGCCCCAACAGCTTCGACATCGAGAAGTCCACCGCGGGCAAGAAGATCGTCATCTTCGGCCTGCCCGGCGCCTACACGCCCACCTGCTCGGCCAAGCACGTGCCCGGGTACGTGGCGCAGGCCGACGCGCTGAAGGCCGCCGGCGTGGACGAGATCTGGTGCGTGTCGGTGAACGACGCCTTCGTGATGGGCGCCTGGGGCCGCGACCAGAAGACCGCCGGCAAGGTGCGCATGATGGCCGACGGCAGCGCCGCCTTCGCCCAGGCCACCGGCCTGACGCTGGACCTCACGGCGCGCGGCATGGGCCTGCGCAGCAACCGCTATTCGATGCTCGTGGACAACGGCGTCGTCAAGTCGCTCAACATCGAAGGCCCCGGCAAGTTCGAGGTGAGCGACGCCGACACCATGCTGCGCCAGGTGAAGGGCGCCTGAGAGAGACTTCCTGCGGGAGCAACCGGTGCCTTGACCGGGCGCTCCCGATCCGTGCATAATCGCGAGCTTCGCCGAAAGGCGCGCTTTGCGTTCTTCGCAACGCCAAGCCAGCCGATCGGATCTGCCCGAACCTGGGCCCAAGACTGACCGCCAACGGAAGGCTTTCCCGCGGCGGGACAAGTTGGGAAAAGACAAATGATCCAAATGCAATCGCGGCTCGACGTGGCCGACAACACGGGTGCCAAGTCCGTCATGTGCATCAAGGTGCTCGGCGGCTCCAAGCGGCGCTACGCCGGCATCGGCGACGTGATCAAGGTCAGCATCAAGGAAGCCGCTCCGCGCGGCCGCGTCAAGAAGGGCGAGGTCTACAGCGCCGTGGTCGTGCGCACCGCCAAGGGCGTGCGCCGCCAGGACGGCTCGCTGGTCCGCTTCGACGGCAACGCCGCCGTGCTGCTGAACGCCAAGCTCGAGCCGATCGGCACCCGCATCTTCGGCCCGGTGACGCGCGAACTGCGCACCGAGCGCTTCATGAAGATCGTCTCGCTGGCTCCGGAGGTCCTCTGAGCATGAACAAGATCAGGAAGGGCGACCAGGTCGTCGTGCTGGCCGGCCGTGACAAGGGCAAGCGCGGCACCGTGACCCGGCGCGTCGACGAAGAGCGCATCGTGGTCGAGGGCGTCAACGTGGTGAAGAAGCACGTCAAGCCGAACCCGATGAAGGGCACCACCGGCGGCGTGGTCGACAAGACGATGCCGATCCACCAG
>CAYVXO010000419.1:0-2063 GCA_964454485.1 uncultured Rubrivivax sp. | reverse complement strand
CCGGCCAGCACCAGCGGCCGCGCGGCGGCCGGCGCGGCTTCACGCGCGCGCGCCAGCGCGGCGGCGGCCTCCGCCGGGTGGCCGTGCTGGTCTTCCTCGAGCGCGATCTCGCACCAGTGGTGCGCGATGCGGGCGCCGAAGGACCCGCTGCCGGCCGCTTCCAGCCGGCCGGCCACTTCGGCGGCCTGGCGCCAGTCGCGCGAGCGTTCGTACAGCGAGAGCAGCGCCAGCCGCGCCTCGCCCGCGAAGGCGGTGCCTTCGAGCGCGCGGAACGCCTGCTCGGCGCGATCGAACAGGCCCGCCTTCATGAAGTCCTGCGCCAGTTCGTGCTGCGCGCGGTCGCGTTCGGCCGCCTTCAGGTCGGCGCGCGAAAGCAGGTGCTGGTGCACGCGCACCGCGCGCTCGAACTCGCCGCGGCGGCGGAACAGGCTGCCGAGCGCGAAGTGCAGCTCGGTGGTGTCGGGGTCGTGCTGGACCGCTTCGATGAAGGCGTCGATCGCCTTGTCCTGCTGCTCGTTGAGCAGCAGGTTCAGGCCCTTGAAGTAGGCGCGCGGGGCGTCGCGGCTGTCGCGCCGCAGCTGGCGCAGGTCGATGCGCGAGCCGAGCCAGCCGAGCGCGAAGGCGATCGGCAGGCCGAGCAGCAGCCACTGGAGGTCGAAGTCCACGCTGCCGGCCTTTCCGCTAGACGCCTTCGCGCGGCGGGTGCTCGGCGCCGAAGTCCGAAGGTGGTGCGGTCGCCGGGGCGGGCAGCGGGGCGGGCGTCGGCGCGGCGGCCTTGCGGCTGGCGGCGCGCCAGTGGCGCCACCAGCCCGGCAGCATCGAGACCACGCCCACGGCGCAGCCGGCCGCGAAAGCGGCCAGCACGACGATGACGAGCGGCGCGCGCCACTCGGCACCGAAGAACCAGTGCACGGTGGCAGGCTGCTGGTTGTTCAGCGCAAACGCGAACAGCGTGAAGAAGATGAAGGCGCGGAACAGCCAGGCGAAGAGGCGCATGCGGCGCCTATTCTAGGCAGCGCGCCTGCGCGCGCTTCAGTCGGCTGCGGCCCGCTCTTCGCCGCCGGCCGCGGTGGCATGGGCGTCGACCGCCTCGCGCAGGGCCTTGCCGGGCTTGAAGTGCGGCACCAGCTTTTCCGGGATGACCACCTGCTCGCCGCTGCGCGGGTTGCGCCCGATGCGCGGCGGCCGGCGGTTGATCGAGAAGCTGCCGAAGCCGCGGATCTCGATGCGGTGCCCGCGCGCGAGCGCGTCGGACATCGCATCGAGAATGGTCTTGACGGCGAACTCGGTGTCGCGGTGCGTCAGCTGGCCGAAGCGTTCGGCCAGCTGCGCCACGAGATCGGAACGGGTCATGAGTCGCGGTTCGGCAGGGCCGGGGGCTTACTCGCTCTTGTTGTCCAGCTTGGCGCGCAACAGGGCGCCCAGGCTGGTCGTGCCGGCGGTCTCGCGCTCGTTGCTCTGCGCGAGGCGCTGCATCGCTTCCTGCTGGTCGGCGCTGTCCTTGGCCTTGATCGACAACTGGATCGAGCGCGTCTTGCGGTCGATGTTGATGATCAGGGCGGTGACTTCGTCGCCTTCCTTCAGGATGTTGCGGGCGTCTTCCACGCGGTCGCGCGAGATTTCCGAAGCGCGCAGGTAGCCGGTCACGTCGTCGTTGAGCTGGATCTCGGCGCCGCGCGCGTCGACCGTCTTGACCTTGCCGCTGACCGTCATGCCGCGGTCGTTCACCGAGGTGTAGCTGGTGAACGGATCGCTGTCGAGCTGCTTGATGCCCAGCGAGATGCGCTCGCGGTCGACGTCGACGGCCAGCACCACGGCCTCGACTTCCTGGCCCTTCTTGTAGTTGCGCACCGCGCTCTCGCCCGGCTCGTTCCACGACAGGTCGGACAGGTGCACCAGGCCGTCGATGCCGGCGGCCAGGCCGACGAACACGCCGAAGTCGGTGATCGACTTGACGGGGCCCTTGACCTTGTCGCCGCGCTGCACGTTGGCAGCGAACTCTTCCCACGGGTTGGCCTTGCACTGCTTCATGCCCAGGCTGATGCGGCGCTTGTCCTCGTCGA
>CAYVXO010000418.1:0-2090 GCA_964454485.1 uncultured Rubrivivax sp. | reverse complement strand
TCTCAGCCAGGGCCGGCCTGGAGGCCGGCCAGTCCAAACAGCCACGCTGGGGCCGTATCCGTCCGGCGAACTCACCTTGATTCGGCGGTAGCGACCCGGAAGGATCGTGTCCACGTAGGAATAGGTGGACACGATGACAAGCGAGAGCGGGAAGACGCGGCGGCGGTACGGCCGGCAGTTCAAGGCGATGGTGCTCGCGCAGTGCGACGAGCCTGGGATGTCGGTGGCTCAGGTGGCGATGTCGCATGGCATCAACGACAACGTCGTGCACCGCTGGCGGCAGTTGGCGCGCCGGCAGGCCACCGCTGAGCGTGCCAAGCCCAGTCTCGAATCGGCGCCGCTGCCGCAGAGCCTGGAGTTCGTGCCGGTCGCCCTGCCAGCGCCGAGCGCACCTGAGCCAGCCACCGAAGTCCGCCTGGACATCAAGCGCGGCGCCGTGACGGTCGGCATCGCCTGGCCCGAGAAGGCACTCGGAGACCTGGCCGGCTTCGTGCGCGAGTTGCTGAAGTGATCCGCGCTCATGATCAAGGTTGAGGCGGTCTGGCTGGCGGTGCAGCCGCTGGACATGCGCGCGGGCACTGAAGCTGCATTGGCCCGGGTGGTCGGCGTCTTCGGCGCCGCGCATCCGCACCATGCCTACCTGTTCGCCAACCGGCGCGCCAACCGCATGAAGGTGCTGGTGCACGACGGCATCGGCGTGTGGTTGGCCGCCCGACGGCTGAACGCCGGCAAGTTCGTCTGGCCGGCCGGTGCCGACGGCACGCTCAAGCTGACGAGGCCGCAGTTCGACGCGCTGGTGCTGGGCTTGCCGTGGCAGCGCATCGGGGACGCCGGGATCATCCGCGTGATCTGACTGCCCTGGCCGGCTGCAATTGCCGGATCTGCCGATGCGCCGGAGGCAGCAACGCGGCACGATGGTTGTCCATGATCAGCGCCGAGCAGTTGGACGCCCTGGACCCGCAGATGCGGCAGGCGATGCTGTCGCTGATGGCCGAGCTGCAGGCCAAGGACGAACTGATCGCCAGGCGCGATCGCGAAGCGGCGTTCAAGCAGGCGCTGATCGAGAAGCTCACGCACGAGAACGCGATCCTCAAGCGGCTGAAGTTCGCCGCCACCAGCGAGCGCTTCGCCAGCACGCTGGCACCCGAGCAGAAGAGCCTGCTGGAGGAGACGCTGGACAGCGACCTGGCCGAGCTTGACGTGGAGATCGAGCGTGAGCGGGGCGAGGCCGGCGACAAGGGCAAGACCGAGAAGAAGACGCCCAAGCGCGCCCCGCTGCCGCCGCATCTGCCGCGCCGCGACGTGGTCCACGAGCCGGCCGACATCACCTGCGGCTGCGGGCAGCCGATGCAGCGCATCGGCGAGGACGTGGCCGAGAAGCTGGACTACCAGCCGGGCGTGTTCACCGTCGAGCGCCATGTGCGCGGCAAGTGGGCGTGCCGGTGCTGCGAGAAGCTGAGCCAGGCACCGGTGCCGGCACACGTCATCGACAAGGGCATCCCGACGGCCAGCCTGCTGGCGCAGGTGCTGGTGGCGAAGTTCCTGGACCACCTGCCGCTGTACCGCCAGGAGGCGATCTTCGAGCGCGCCGGCCACCTGATCGCCCGCTCAACCCTGGCGCAGTGGGTCGGCGAATGCGGCGCGCAGCTGCAGCCCCTGGTCAACGCGCTGACCGATGAGCTGCGCCGGCACCTGGTGCTGCATGCCGACGAGACGCCGGTGGCCATGCTCAAGCCCAGGCACTTGCGCGACGGCAAGACGCACAAGGCCTACCTCTGGTCGTACTGCACGACCAGCGCCAACCCGGTCAAGGCGGTGGTGTTCGAGTTCTGCGAGACCCGCAGCGGCGAGAACGTGCGCGAGTTCCTGCGGCTGAATACCCCCGCCGCCTGGCAGGGTACGCTGGTGACCGACGGCTTCAGCGGCTACACCGCCACCACGACCATGGGCGTGATGTCGGCGCAGTGCATGGCGCACGCCCGGCGCAAGTTCAACGACCTGTGGGCCAACCACCGCAGCGAGGTGGGCCGCAAGGCGCTGCGGTACTCCCAGGTGCTGTTCCGGATCGAGCGCGAGGTCGAAGGGCTGCC
>CAYVXO010000417.1:0-2123 GCA_964454485.1 uncultured Rubrivivax sp. | reverse complement strand
GCGTCTTCTCGATCTCGAGCAGCATCACGATGGCCTGCTCGATGTCGCCTTCGTCCACCAGCACCAGGTCGTCGACCAGGCGGCCGATGATCTCGCGCGTGATCTTCCCCGGCTGGCCGACCGCGATGCCCTCGGCGATGGTGCCGTTGCCCTGCGGGTGGTGCGTGCCCTTGATGGCGTTGACCATCGCCGGGAAGCGCGCGGCCTGCACGCCCACGATGGTGAGCCCGGGTTTCAGCGCGCGCGCCGCGGTGGCGATGCCCGAGAGCAGGCCGCCGCCGCCGACCGCGACGACGAGCGTGTCGATCTCGGGCTGCGCGCGCAGCATCTCGAGCGCGATCGTGCCCTGGCCGGCGATCACCAGCTCGTCGTCGAACGGGTGCACGAAGGTCAGGCCCTGCGCGGCGGCGAGCGCGAGCGCGTGGTCGCGCGCGGCGTCGAAGGTCTCGCCGTGCAGCACCACCTCGGCGCCGAAGCCCAGCGTGCGTTCCACCTTCACGGTGGGCGTGGTGAGCGGCATCACGATCACCGCGCGCAGGCCCAGCCGCTGCGCGTGGTGCGCCACGCCCTGCGCGTGGTTGCCGGCGGAGGCGGCGATGACGCCCTTCACGCCTTCCTTCACCAGCGCGAGCAGCTTGTTGAGCGCGCCGCGTTCCTTGAAGGAGGCGGTGAACTGCAGGTTCTCGAACTTCAGGAAGACCTGGCAGCCGGCGATCTGGCCCAGCGTGCGGCTCTCGACGCAGGGCGTGTCCAGCACCTGGCCGGCCAGGCGGCCGGCGGCGGCCTGGATGTCGGCGAGCGAAACGCTCACGCCGTGCCGCCGACGGTGAGCTTTTCGATTCGCAGCGTCGGCTGGCCCACGCCCACCGGCACGCTCTGGCCTTCCTTGCCGCAGACGCCGACGCCGGTGTCCAGCTGCAGGTCGTTGCCGATCATGCTGACGCGCTTGAGCGCCTCCGGCCCGCTGCCGATGATGGTGGCGCCCTTCACCGGGTAGAGCACCTTGCCGTTCTCGACCCAGAAGGCCTCGCTCGCCGAGAAGACGAACTTGCCGCTCGTGATGTCGACCTGGCCGCCGCCGAAGTTGGTGGCGTACAGGCCGCGCTTCATGGAAGCCACGATCTCCTCGCGCGGCCTGTCGCCGGCCAGCATGTAGGTGTTGGTCATGCGCGGCATCGGCAGGTGGGCGTAGCTTTCGCGGCGGCCGTTGCCGGTGGGCTTGACGCCCATCAGGCGCGCGTTCAGGCTGTCCTGGATGTAGCCGCGCAGGATGCCGTCCTCGATGAGCACGTTGCGCCCGCTGGCGCAGCCTTCGTCGTCGATGTTGAGCGAGCCGCGGCGGTCGGGCAGGGTGCCGTCGTCGAGCACGGTCACGCCCTTGGCCGCCACGCGCTGGCCGATGCGGCCGGAGAAGGCCGAGCTGCCCTTGCGGTTGAAGTCGCCTTCCAGGCCGTGGCCCACCGCCTCGTGCAGCAGCACGCCGGGCCAGCCGGGGCCCAGCACCACCGTCATCTCGCCGGCCGGGGCGGGGCGGCTTTCGAGGTTGGTGAGGGCGGCGTTGACGGCGTGGTCGACGTAGCTCTCGAGC
Organism: uncultured Rubrivivax sp.; assembly: GCA_964454485.1. Classification (GTDB taxonomy): domain Bacteria; phylum Pseudomonadota; class Gammaproteobacteria; order Burkholderiales; family Burkholderiaceae_C; genus Rubrivivax. The sequence goes on along the minus strand of CAYVXO010000417.1, from coordinate 535 downwards.
ACCGCGTCCTGGAACCAGCCCAGGCCGAAGCGGCCGCCGCCGCCGCCGCTGCCGATCTCGCGCCGGCCGCCCTGTTCGGCGATCACGGTGACCGACACGCGCACCAGCGGCCGCACGTCGGCGGCGCGGGTGCCGTCGGCGCGCGCGACCAGCACCACGTCGTATTCGGCGGCCAGGCCGGCCATCACCTGCACGATGCGCGGGTCCTTCGCGCGCGCCAGCTTCTCCACCTTCTCCAGCAGTGCCACCTTCTGCGCGCTGTCCAGGGTGGCGATGGGGTCGGTGGCGGCGTAGAGCTTGCGGCTGCCCGCCACCTTGGTGCGTTGGCCTACGCGCACGCGGCGCGACTGGCCGGCGGCGGCGATCGTGCGCACGGTGCGCGCGGCGTCCATCAGCGAGGCTTCGGAGAGGTCGTCGGAATAGGCGAAGGCGGTCTTCTCGCCCGCCACCGCCCGCACGCCCACGCCCTGGTCGATGCTGAAGCTGCCGCTCTTGACGATGCCTTCCTCCAGGCTCCAGCCTTCGTGGCGCGTGG
>CAYVXO010000416.1:0-2129 GCA_964454485.1 uncultured Rubrivivax sp. | reverse complement strand
CCCGGCCCGCGCTGCGCGCCACCGCGCGCGCCGCCGGCGTCACCCCCGGCGCCCCGGCGCCGGACCTGAGCTGGCAGGTGCCGCCGCGCAGCGAGGACGCGCACTACCTGTGGTACGCGAGCTGGCTCTACGCCACCCGGCTGCAGGGTTTCTGCACCGACACGCCCGGCGGCACCGCGCTGCTGCAGACCATCATCCCCGGCTACCCGACCGACGAGGTCTGGGCCAGCAGCGACTACCGCTGGATCACGCTGCGGCGCGCCGCCGGCGCCGACGAACTGCTCAGCTTCTCCGAGTCGCCGCGCCAGTGGCACGAGGCGGCGCAGTTCTCCGGCAACACGCCGGTGTCGCCGGTGCAGGGCTCCAACCACGCAGAGCACTTCGTCTTCCCGCGTTTCAGCGCCGAGTTCCTGGAGACCTGGGCCAAGGTGACCGCGGTGCTGGCCGACGCCGCCGCCGGCATGTGGCACATGGTGATGCTGGGCGCGAGCCCGAAGGAATTCGCCTGCAACATCCCGCTGTGGCTGTGGAAGTGGACGCAGTTCGCCGCGGTGGCGGTGAGCGAGACGCCGCTGCCTTCGCTGATCGCGCAGAAAGCCGGCTGGGGCATGGGCGGCAAGTACCCGTTCTCGCCGCTGGTGTCGATGCTGATGGTGATCTTCGGTTCGCTCGAGGGCGTGCACACGAAGGCGCCGTTCGGCAACTGCTTCCTGCAGTGGCTCACGCTGCTGGGCGCCGACGCGCTGAACGCGTTCACGATCCACACCGTCACGCAGGCGGTGCGCAGCGTGTCGCTCTCGCTGTTCACGCTCATCAACTACCAGGGCCCGGGCAGCGCGCCCGCGGGCACCGACACGCGGCCGAAGAACTGGGACATGGCCGGCCCGGTCTTCGGCCTCGTCAACACGCTGGTCGGGATGCTGTTCTTCAAGATCATCCCGCGCGAGCACTACGGCCTGCCGATCGGCGGCAACCCGACGCCCTTCCTGCTGTGGTACTTCGTCGGCTTCCCGATCGCCAACTTCGTCGGCACGATGGCCGGCGTGGCCACCGGCTGGGCCATCGCGCGCACGGTCACGCCTTCGCGCCTGTGGATCGACCCGCTCATCGCCAGCGGCGTCGGGCTCGTGAGCTTCATCGTGCAGATGTACGTCAGCATGGAAGGCGACACCGACGACGGCCGCTACAACGCCAACGAGAAGCCCGACGGCAGCGACTTCGCGACGCCGCGCCTGCCCTTCGACGGCTACCCGCCGATCGGCAGCTCGCCCTACCGGCTGCCGCTGGCCACGGGCGGGAAGACCTTCGTCGGCCAGGCCAACCAGGGCCTGTTCAGCCACATGCGCTACGGCAGCACGGTGCAGGTCTACGCCTACGACTTCGCGCACGACTACGGCGACGAGGTGCTGTGCGTGCGCGACGGCACCGTGGTCGACTGGTTCGACTTCTATCCCGACAACGAGAACCTCAGCTTCGACGACGCCGGCGACCTGGCGAAGATGACCCAGGCCGCTGCCGACGCGCAGGCCGCCGGCCTCATCACCGGCGGCCAGAGCGGCTTCAACGGCAACCTCACCGGCAATTGGAACTTCGTGCTCATCCGCCACGACACGCAGGTCGCGGAGCACGACAAGGACCAGGGCGGCACCCTGGTCTTCACCTTTGCCGAATACGGCCACGGCAAGAACGGCGGCGTGCGCGCCGCCTTCGCGGCGCGCGGCGTGGCGCCGAACGCCATCATCGGCACCAAGGTGCAGCGCGGGCACGTGGTGATGCTCTCCGACGACACCGGCGTCAGCTTCCACAACCACCTGCATCTGCACGTGCGGGCCGCGGTGGCCGGCACCACGCCGGCGGCCCCGCCCATCACGCCGGACAAGCTCTCGCCCTACACGCTGCCCTTCGTGTTCCAGGAGGGCATCCACCTGTTCGGCCGCGACGGGCCGCTGCGCCACCTGACCTGGTACGAGAGCCAGAACGTGAGGCTCGGATGAGCCTGGGCCTGCCCGACCTGCCCGACCTCCTGGGTGCCGGTGCGGCCGCGCCCGGCAGCGTGCCGCGCGTCAAGCTCGAGAAGCGCGCCCCCGGCGGCGGCGCGCCGGGCGGGCTGGGCGGCCTGGGCAGCGACC
>CAYVXO010000415.1:0-2147 GCA_964454485.1 uncultured Rubrivivax sp. | reverse complement strand
GGTGCCGGCCGCGGCGGGGCGGCCGCAGGCATGGCGGCGGGCGCGGCCGGCGGCGGCGCGCGGAAGTCGCCCACCGGGTCCAGCCGCAGCGCATGCTCGCGGATCGCGCTCTCGGTGCCGGAATAGATCTCGCGCAGCGCGCCGTCCACGTTGGCCGGCGCGCGCACGATGCGCGGGGTGATCGACAGCACGATCTCGGTCTTGGTGCGCGAGTTGTCGTTGTTGCCGAAGATCGCGCCCACCACCGGCAGGTGGCCCAGGCCGGGGATCTTGGCCGCCGCGTTGCGGTCCTGGTCGGAGATCAGGCCGCCCAGGATCTGCGTCTCGCCGTCGCGCAGCCGCAGCGCGGTCTGCGCGCTGCGGGTGCCGATCTGGTAGCTGCGCCCGCCCTGGCCGTCGGTGAAGGTGTTGGTGATGTTGCTGACTTCCAGGTTGAGCTTGATGCCCACTTCCTGGCTGTTGTAGATCTGCGGCTCGAACTCCAGCTTCAGCCCCACCTCCTGGTACTGCACGCTGCCGGTGACGACCGAGCCGCCGCTCTGGATCGGTGTCACCGAGTTGGTGATCGTGGGCACGCGGTCGCCGATCAGGATCTTCGCCTTCTCCTTGTTGCGCGCGCGGATGCGCGGGCTGGCGAGCAGGTTGGTGTCGGTGTCCTGCAGCTGCAGGTTGAGCGTGGCGCCCAGGCCGCTGGCGGCCAGCTCGCCGGTGGACAGCGCGCGCAGCGCCGACAGCGTGGTCGCGGTGGCGGGCGTGGCCACCGAGAAGCTGGTCGGCAGCTGCAGGCCGATGTTGCTGGCGCGCGCGCGCGAGATCTCCAGCACCTCCACTTCCAGCATCACCTCGGGGTCGGGCACGTCGTGGGCGGCGATCACCTTGGCCGCCACCGCCACCGCGTCGGGCGTGTCGCGGATGGCCAGCGTGTTGGCGCGCTCGTCCAGCGTCACCTCCTTGAGCTTGAGCAGCGACTTCAGCACCGCCTGCAGGTTCTTGGCGTCGACGTTGTTGACCTGGAAGGTGCGCACCTGCAGGTCCTGGTACTCCTTCTGCTTGGCCGCGGTGGCGGGGTAGATGAAGAGCGTGGAGGCGTTGAGGGTGCGCTTCTCCAGCTGGTTCTGCAGCAGGATCAGGTCCACCGTGTCCTCGACCGACGCGTCCTTCACGAAGATGGTGGTCTTGAGGTCGGCCTTGACGTCGCGGTCGAGGATCACGTTGAGCCCGGTGGTGCGCGACAGCGCCTCGAACACCATGCGCACGTTGGCGTCGCGGAACTGCAGCGTCACCGGCTTGCGCAGCACCGAGGCGGCCTGCGCCTGCGCCGCCTTCGCCTGGTCGGCCCTGGCTTGCTGCTCGGCCAGCGCGGCGGCGGCGCGCAGCGCGCCTTCGTGCGCCGGGTTCTCGGTCAGCACCACCTTCAGCGAAGCGCGCGCAGCGTCGAGCGCGCCGTCGCGCAGCGCGCGCTCGGCGTCGGCCACCAGCGCCGCGTGGCGGGCGTCGGCGCTGAGCACCGCCAGGCCGCGCGTGGCGCGCTCGTTGCCGGGCTGGATGCGCAGCGTCTGCTCGTACAGCGCCTTCGCGTCGGCCGGGCGGCCGGCGCGGCGCGCGTCGTCGGCGCGGTCGAGCAGCTCGCGCGAATACAGCAGCTGCTCGCGCAGGAAGTCGATGCGGTACTGCGCGTTGGTGGGGTCGGCCTGGGCCGCCTCGCGCAGTCGGGCGAGGCCGTTCTCGCGCTCGCCGCGCGCGACGAGGTTCATGCCGTCGTCGTGCAGGCGCCCGCCGGCGGCGCAGCCGACGAGCGCCAGCGCGGCCAGCAGCTTCGCCAGCGTGGCCGGCGCGGCAACCCCCCAGCGCCGGCGGAAGGAGAGGTTCATGGTGTGGCTCCGGGCGCGTTGAGGGTCTGCTGCCGGCCCAGCGGCAGGTAGGTGAACACGACGCCGGAAGGCAGCAGCTTCTCGACGCGGTAGGTGTTGTTCTCGATCACGTCGCCGGCGGCCACGATGAGCAGCGTGTCGCCGCGAGCGAGGTAGGCCTGCGGCTTCGCCGCACCCTGCTCGACCATGCCGACGAAGGTGAACGGCAGCACCGGCACGGTGGGCGCCGGCGGCGGGGCCGGCGCCGCGACCGGCGGCGGCGGTGGCGGCGGCGGG
>CAYVXO010000414.1:0-2245 GCA_964454485.1 uncultured Rubrivivax sp. | reverse complement strand
AGACGTCGGCCGTGAGGTCGAGCGGGAAGCCGAAGGTGTCGTGCAGCTTGAAGGCAGTCTCGCCGTCGACGGTCTTCGCGCCGTTGGCGAGCGCGCCTTCCAGGATCTCCATCCCGTTGGCGATGGTCTGGAAGAAGCGTTCTTCCTCCTGCTTCAGCACCTCGGTGGCGCGCAGCTTCTCGCGCCGCAGCTCGGGGTAGGCGTCGCCCATCTCGTCGGCCAGCGCCGCCACCAGGGTGTGGAAGAAGGGCTTGCGCGCACCCAGCTTGTAGCCGTGGCGGATGGCGCGCCGCGCGATGCGGCGCAGCACGTAACCGCGGCCGGCGTTGCCGGGAATGACGCCGTCGACCACCGTGAAGGTGCAGGCGCGGATGTGGTCGGCGATGACCTTGAGCGAAGGCGAATCCCGGTCGCAGTCTTTCGCGCCCGCCGCGTCGACCGCCGCCTTCGCCGCCGCCAGCAGGTGGGCGAAGAGGTCGATCTCGTAGTTGCTGTGCACGTGCTGCAGCACCGCGGCCAGGCGCTCCAGGCCCATGCCGGTGTCCACGCTGGGCTTGGGCAGCCGGTGCATGGTGCCGTCTTCGGTGCGGTTGAACTGCATGAAGACGTTGTTCCAGATCTCGATGTAGCGGTCGCCGTCCTGCTCTGCGCTGCCCGGTGGGCCGCCCGCCACCTCGGGGCCGTGGTCGTAGAAGATCTCGCTGCACGGGCCGCAGGGACCGGTGTCGCCCATCATCCAGAAGTTGTCGGACATGTAGCGGCCGCCCTTGTTGTCGCCGATGCGCACCACGCGCTCGGGCGGCAGGCCGATCTCGTTCACCCAGATGTCGTAGGCCTCGTCGTCTTCGGCGTAGACGGTGGCCCAGAGCTTGTCCTTGGGCAGCTTGAAGTGCACCGTGAGCAGCTCCCAGGCGAACTTCAGCGCGTCCTGCTTGAAGTAGTCGCCGAAGCTGAAGTTGCCCAGCATCTCGAAGAAGGTGTGGTGGCGCGCGGTGTAGCCCACGTTGTCCAGGTCGTTGTGCTTGCCGCCGGCGCGGATGCACTTCTGGCTGGTGGCCGCGCGCGTGTAGGGCCGCTTGTCGAAGCCCAGGAACACGTCCTTGAACTGGTTCATGCCCGCGTTCGTGAACAGCAGCGTCGGGTCGTCGCCCGGCACCACCGGCGAGCTGGCGACGACGGCGTGCCCCTTCGATTCGAAGAACTTCAAGAACGTGGAGCGGATCTCGTTGGCTTTCATGGGGCGGGCGGCGCGCGTCGGGGAACCCGTCATTTTACGGGGCCGTCTTCGCCCCGGCCGGACTTGGTATCGTGGCGCCAGTGCAGGAGAAACCGATGGACACCAAGACCAGCCCCCTCTCGAACCTGAACGACCCCGGCCTGCTCAAGAGCGGCGGCCTGGTCAACGGCGAATGGATCGCCGGCAGCGCCAACGCCCGCTTCGCGGTCGAGGACCCGGCCACCGGCCTGGAACTGGCCAAGGTGGCCAACCTGGGCCCGGTGGACGCGGCGGCCGCCATCTCGGCGGCCGAGAAGGCCTGGCCGGCCTGGCGCGCGAAGACGGCGAAGGAACGCGCCACGATCCTGATGAAGTGGTTCGCGCTGCTCGTGCAGCATGCCGACGACCTGGCGCGCATCATGACCGCCGAGCAGGGCAAGCCGCTGCCGGAGGCGCGTGGCGAAGTGGTCTACGGCGCCAGCTTCATCGAATGGTTCGCCGAGGAGGCGCGCCGCGTCTACGGCGAGACCATCCCCACCACCGACGCCAACAAGCGCTACCTCGCGATCCGGCAGCCGATCGGCGTCTGCGCGGCGATCACGCCGTGGAACTTCCCCATCGCGATGATCACGCGCAAGGTGGCGCCGGCGCTCGCCGCCGGCTGCCCGGTGATCATCAAGCCGGCCGAGCAGACGCCGCTGTCGGCGCTGGCCGCGGCCGAGCTGGCGCAGCGCGCCGGCATGCCCGCCGGCGTGCTGAACGTGCTGCCGGCCGACGCCGAGAACTCCATCGCCATCGGCGCCGTGCTGTGCAGCAGCGACGTCGTGCGCCACCTCTCGTTCACCGGCAGCACCGAGGTCGGCCGCATCCTCATGAAGCAGTGCGCGCCGACGATCAAGAAGCTGAGCCTGGAGCTCGGCGGCAACGCGCCCTTCATCGTCTTCGACGACGCCGACCTGGACAGCGCCGTGGAAGGCGCGATGGTCAGCAAGTACCGCAACGCCGGCCAGACCTGCGTGTGCGCGAACC
>CAYVXO010000413.1:0-2264 GCA_964454485.1 uncultured Rubrivivax sp. | reverse complement strand
GGCGGCCAGCCTGCCGCTCCCTTCGACCTACGGCCCGGGCACGGCCGGCCGACAGCTGCCGGCGGGCATGCCGGGGCTGCAGATGGCCGACCCTGCACCGGCGGCACCGGTGGCACCTGCGATCAGCCGCGTCACGCTGGTCGATCGCAGCATGCAAGGCGTCGCCGGCACGAGCGGCAGCGCTTCGGAGCGCGCCGGCACATCGGCGGCCGAGCCTCGGACGGTGTCGACCTGGCTGCCCGTGAGCTTCACGCGCGGCACGCTGCTCGGCGGGCTGGACGCACCCACCGGCGGGCAGGCGCAATCCAACCCCCACCCGGTGCTGATCCGCCTGTCGGACAACGCGGTGCTGCCCAACCGCTTCCGTGGCGAGTACCGCGAGTGCTTCGTCATCGCGGCTGGCTACGGCGACATCAGCTCCGAACGGGCCTACCTCCGCACCGAGAACCTCTCGTGTGTCCGCGCCGATGGCGCGACCCTGGAAGTGAAGATCCAGGGCAGCGTCTACGGCGAGGACGGCAAGGTCGGCATGCGCGGGCGGCTGGTCACCAAGCAGGGCCAGATGCTGGCCAACGCCCTGCTGGCCGGCGTGGTCAGCGGCATCGGCCAGGGCCTGGCCACCTCGTCCACCAACGTCAGCACCTCGCCGCTGGGAACGATCACCAGCGCCTCGGGTGCCGACGCCTACCGGGCCGGGCTCGGCACGGGTGTCGGCCGCGCCCTCGACCGCCTCGCCCAGTACTACATCAAGCTGGCCGAGAACACCTTCCCTGTGATCGAGGTCGACGCCGGCCGCGAGATCGATGTCGTCATCACCAAGGGCGTCCGCATCGACGTGCCGATGAGCGCCACAGCCGCCGCACCCCTTGCAGTCCGACCGAGCAACCCGGAGGTCTCCGACGATGCCAACGACTGACAGGCCCTCGCCAGGCTTCGCCCATCCCTTCCCCGCCCTGCGTGTTCCCGGCCGGCATCTCCGGCCCGCGGCCTGGTTCATGGCCGGTCTGGCGGCCCTTGCCGCAGGACACGCCGGGGCCGCCGCTGCCGCAGACGAGGCGCGGCTGCTGGCCGCTCTGCGCAAGGCGCACCCCGGCACCCAGTTCACGCAGGTGCAGCGCTCGCCCGTGGCCGGCCTGTACGAGGTCTGGATGAACAGCAACGTGGCCTACGTGTCGCCGCGGAATCCGCGCTACTTCATCTTCGGCCGGGTCTTCGACACCCAGACGATGCAGGACCTCACCGGCCCCAGACTGGCTCGCGCGGCCACCATTGCTGCGCAGGCCGGCCAGGCGCCCGGCGCGGGCGTTCCCTCAGCGCAGGCCGACAGGATGTCGGCTCCCGACGCGCTCATCGCCTTCGACCAGTTGCCGCTGGCGGACGCGATCAAGACCGTGCGAGGCAGCGGCGGCAACGAGCACCGTCGCATCGCCGTCTTCAGCGACCCGGGGTGCTCGTTCTGCCGCCGGCTCGAGCCCGAGCTGGCCGGCCTGGACGACGTGACGATCTACACCTTCCTGGTGCCCTTCCAGGGCCGCGCGCGCCCGGTCTCGATCTGGTGCGCGGCGGACCGCGAGAAGGCCTGGCACCAGTTCATGCTGCAGGGCGACACCTCCCTGCTCAGGCCGGCGGGCGACCCGCCAGCCCCGCGTGCCCCAGAGTGCGACAACCCGCTCGATCGCAACCTCGCGCTCGCGCAACGCCTCGCCGTCCATGGCACGCCCACCCTGGTCTGGGCGGACGGAACCCGAACCGACGGCTACGTCGACCGGACCGTGCTGCTCGCTCGCCTCCAGCAGGTGTCGAAGGTGGCGGGGGGCAAGCCATGAAGCATTCCGCCGTCGTGTTCCCCTCAGCCCCGACATCGCGGGCTGCCCCAGCCACCGGACTGGCGGCGGCGTCGGTGCTGCTGGCCTGCATGCTGGGCGGCTGCATGAGCATGAGCGGTCTCGGCGGCAGCTCCAGCTATGCCTGCAAGGCCCCTGACGGCGTGACCTGCGACTCCGTCTCAGGCACCTACGCCAATGCCGTGCAGAACAACCTGCCGAGTCAGCGACGACCGGCCGGTGCCAGCCCAGGCACGCCGCAAGCTCCGCGCGCGACGGAGGGCATCGCCGGCGCATCCGCAGCGGGCGCTGCAGGCGCGGCGGCCTCCCGCATCGCCGTCTCGCCAACGGCGCCGCCCGCGCCCACGGCCATGCCGCTCCGGTCCTCGGCCCGCATCCTGCGGCTGTGGTTCAAGCCCTGGGAAGACGCCGATCGCGACC
>CAYVXO010000412.1:0-2300 GCA_964454485.1 uncultured Rubrivivax sp. | reverse complement strand
TCACGCCCAGCCTGGAGGAGATGCAGCATGTCGCCGCCGAGATGCAGCGCGACGACTACTTCCGGGTCAAGAAGATCCCGCTGCTCATCGGCGGCGCCACCACCAGCCGCGTGCACACCGCCGTGAAGATCGCGCCCCACTACGAAGGCCCGGTGGTCTACGTGCCCGACGCGTCGCGTTCGGTGGGGGTGTGCTCCGACCTGCTGTCCGACGAACGCGCGGCGAAGTTCATCGCCGACCTCGAGGCCGACTACGAACGCGTGCGCCAGCAACACGCGAACAAGAAGGTCACGCCGCTCGTCACGCTGGCCGAGGCGCGCGCCAACAAGACGCCGGTGGACTGGGCCGCCTACACGCCGCCGGCGCCCAGGTTCACCGGCCGGCGCATGTTCCGCAACTACGACCTGGCCGAACTGGCGGCCTGCATCGACTGGGGCCCCTTCTTCCAGACCTGGGACCTGGCCGGCCGCTTCCCCGAGATCCTGCGCGACGAGGTCGTGGGCCACGAGGCGCAGCGTGTCTTCAGCGACGGCAAGCGTCTGCTGCAGCGGGCGATCGAAGGGCGCTGGCTGACTGCCAACGGCGTGATCGCGCTGCTGCCGGCCAACACGGTGGACGACGACACGATCGAGGTCTACACCGACGAGACGCGCAGCGTAGTGGCGCTGCGCTGGAGCCCGCTGCGGCTGCAGAGCGAACGGCCGGTGGTCGACGGCGTGAAACGGCCCAACCGCTGCCTGGCCGACTGGGTGGCGCCGCGCGGCACCAAGCCGGACTGGATCGGCCTCTTCGCCGTCACCGCCGGCATCGGCGCGGAGAAGAAGGAAAAGCAGTTCGTCGACGACCACGACGACTACTCCGCCATCATGCTCAAGGCGCTGGCCGACCGCCTGGCCGAGGCCTTCGCCGAGCGGCTGCACCAGCGCGTGCGCACCGAGTTCTGGGGCTACGCGGCCGACGAGCAACTGACGAACGAGCAGCTGATCGGCGAGCAGTACCGCGGCATCCGGCCCGCGCCCGGCTATCCGGCCTGCCCCGACCACAGCGTCAAGCGCGAGATGTTCGCGCTGCTGCAGGCGGTGGAGATCGGCATGGGCCTCACCGAGAGCCTGGCCATGACGCCGGCCGCCAGCGTGAGCGGCTTCTACCTGGCGCACCCGGAAGCGCGCTACTTCAACGTCGGCCGCATCGGCGAAGACCAGCTTCGCGACTGGGCCGCGCGCCAGGCGGTGGAGGTGGGTGTCGCCGAGCGGCTGCTCGCGCCCGCGCTGGGCTGAGCAACCTCAGGTCTGCAGCGCGCGCTGCAGCTGCAGCGCCTCGGCCATGTGGGTCGTGGTCACGCCCTCGCTGCCGGCCAGGTCGGCGATGCTGCGCGCCACCTTCAGCGTGCGGTGCAGGCGCCGCCCCGACCAGCCCAGCCGTTCGGCGGCCGACTGCAAGAAGCGGCGCGCCGCGGCGTCGGCACGCACCATCTCGTCGACGCGGCCCGCTTCGAGCAGGCCGTTGGGCTGGCCCTGCCGCTCGAGCTGGCGCGCGCGCGCCGCGGCCACGCGCGCGGCCACCACCGCAGAAGATTCGCCGTCGGGTTCGGCCATCAGCTCCGAAGGCTTGACCGCCGGCACTTCCACCTGCAGGTCGATGCGGTCCAGCAGCGGCCCCGACAGCCGGCCCTGGTAGCGCGCCACCGCGTCGGGTGTGCAGCGGCAGGCACGGCCGGTGGCGGCGAAGGCGCCCAGGTAGCCGCAGGGGCAGGGGTTCATCGCCGCCACCAGCTGGAAGCGGGCCGGGAACTGCGCCCGCCGCGCCGCGCGTGCGATGCTGACAACGCCGCTTTCCAGCGGCTCGCGCAACGCTTCCAGCGCCGGGCGCGGGAACTCGGGCAGTTCGTCCAGGAACAGGATGCCGCCGTGGGCGAGCGAGATCTCGCCCGGCCGCGGCGGCGAGCCCCCGCCCACCAGCGCCGGCGCGCTGGCCGAGTGGTGCGGCGCGCGGTGCGGCCGGCGGCCGAAGTCGACCACGCCGTCCAGCCCGGCCGCGGCCAGGCCCTGCAGCGCGGCGCTGACCAGCGCTTCCTCGTCGTCCATAGGCGGCAGCAGGCCGGCCAGGCGCTGCGCCAGCATCGACTTGCCGGTGCCCGGCGGCCCCACGAAGAGCAGGCTGTGCTGGCCGGCGGCGGCGATCTCCAGCGCGCGCTTCGCACCAGCCTGGCCCTTCACGTCGCGCAGGTCGGGCCCCTCGGCCGCCTCGGCCCGCGGCAACGGCCGCGCGCGCGGCAGCGGCACCGCGGCCTCGCCCGGCAC
>CAYVXO010000411.1:0-2351 GCA_964454485.1 uncultured Rubrivivax sp. | reverse complement strand
GGCCATCTTCAACGCGACCGCGCCGCTGTGGGCCGCCACCATCGCCTGGCTGGCTTTCGGCGAGCGGCCCGCGGGCTGGCGTGCCGTCGGCCTGGCGCTGGGCTTCGCCGGCGTGGCCGGGCTGGGCGCCTCGAACGCGAGCTTCAAGCCGGGCGAGCATGGCGTGAGCCCGGCGCTGGGCATCGCGGCCTGCGTGAGCGCCACCGTCTGCTACGGCATCGCGGCGCACTACACGCGGCGCCGGCTGGCCGGCGTGCCGCCGCTGGCGGTGGCCGCGGGCAGCCAGCTGGCCGCGCTGGCGGTGCTGCTGCTGCCGGCCTTCTGGTGGTGGCCCGCGCATGCGCCCTCGCCCGTGGCCTGGGGCGCGGCGGCGGTGCTGGCCTTCGCCTGCACGGGCCTCGCCTACCTGCTGTACTTCCGCCTCATCGCCCATGTCGGGCCCTCGAACGCGATCGCGGTGACCTACCTGATCCCCGCCTTCGGCGTGCTGTGGGGTACGCTGTTCCTGGGCGAGCCGGTGACGCCGTCGATGCTCGTCGGCTGCGCCGTCATCCTGCTGGGCACCGCGCTCGCCACCGGGCTGCTGGCACCGCGCCTGAAGCCCACTTAGGTCGCGCCCGCCGGGCCGTGCGACACTGGCCGGGCCCTGGAGGGACACGGGGCCGCGGGCAAGAGGGATGGCCGGCTTCGAGATTTCGCCGATGTTGTGGCTCGTCGGCTTCCAGATGTCGCTGTACGCGCTGGCCTGGGGGTTGATCGGCACGCTGCTGCGCGAAGAGCGCTCGCCGATGCTGCACTGGGGCGCCTTCATGCTGCTCACCGGCGGCACGCTGCTGCTGGCCGGCGCGCGCGGCGAGCCCCGCCACTGGATCTTCTACAACGGCGCCAACCTGCTCTCGCTGGTCGCCTTCGCGGCGCTGCGGCGCGGCATCGAGCGCTTCCTGCGCCTGCCTTCGAGCGACCGCGAACAGGCCGTGATGCTGCTCGTGACCTGCAGCCTGTTGGCGCTGGTCGGCCCCTCGGCGGAGAACGCCTCCTGGCGCGTCGTGCTGGCCTACGGCACGCAGGCCTACGTGATGCTGCGCACCTTCACGCGCGCCTGGGCGCCGCTGCAGGCCGAGTTCGGCCCCGCGACGCGGCTGGCGCTGGGCATCCCCGGCGTGCTGATCGGGCTCATGCTGGCCGCAATGGCGCTGCGCCAGCTGTTCGACTGGGCGCACCCCAACGAGATGCAGCGCGCCAGCGCCGCCAGCTACCTGCTCATGTACTACTACCTGGGCGGGCTGGCGCTGTTCAACTTCGGCTTCATGGTGCTGCTCACGCAGCGCCTGGTGCTGGGCCTGCGCCGGGCCTCGCGCCGCGACGCGCTCACCGGCCTGGCCAACCGGCTGGCGCTGGACGAGGCGGTCGAAAGGCACTGGCAGCAGTTCCGCCGCCGCGGCCGCCGCTTCGCCATGCTGCTGGTGGACATCGATCACTTCAAGCAGGTCAACGACACCCACGGCCACCCGGTGGGCGACGCCGTGCTGGCCCAGGTGGGCGAGCGGCTGCGCCGCCAGGCGCGCGCCACCGACACGGTGGGCCGCATGGGCGGCGAGGAGTTCCTGATCGTGATGGACGAGGTGACGCCCGGGCAGGCGCGCCAGTCGGCGGAACGGCTGCGCCTCGCCTTCGAGGAGCAGCCGGTCAGCGCCGGCGCGCTGGCGCTGCCGCTGCGCGTGTGCGTCGGCGTGGCCATCGCCGGCCCGGGCGACGACAAGGCCGAGGCCGTGCTCGAACGTGCCGACCGCGCGCTCTACCGCGCCAAGACCGGCGGCCGCAACCGGGTCGAGGCCGACACGATGCCGGCCTGAACCCGGCGCGGGTTCACCTGGGCGGGTAGTCGAGGTCGGCGCGGCGGTTCTCGGCCCAGGCCGTCTCGTCGTGGCCGGTGGCGCGCGGGCGCTCCTCGCCCCAGCTGATGGCTTCCATCTGGCTGTCCTTCACGCCCAGCACCTTGAGAGCGCCCACCACGGCCTGTGCGCGCTTCTGGCCCAGCGCCAGGTTGTATTCGGCGCTGCCGCGTTCGTCGCAGCTGCCTTCGACCTTGATCGCCACGTTCGGGTGCGAGGCGAGGTAGTTGCCGTGGCGTGTGATCAGGTCCTGGTACTTCGGCTGGATCGAGAAGTCGTCGAACTCGAAGAACACGCTGCGGTCCTTCGAGAGCGGGTTCTTCGGGTCCAGGTAGTCCGGCACCGAGACGCTCGCGATCGTCGACTGCGCCGCCGGCCGCGCGGCCGCGGCAGGCGCCGGTGCGGGCGCGGGCGCCGGTGCAGGCGCCATGGCCTTGGGCGCCGGCGCGGCCGCCGGCG
>CAYVXO010000410.1:0-2352 GCA_964454485.1 uncultured Rubrivivax sp. | reverse complement strand
GGAGCCGGCGGGGGCGGCGGAGGAGGCGGCGGCGGAGGCGGGGGCGGCGGGGGCGGCTGAACCGCGCCGTCGCAACCCTTGTCGGCGCTGGCCGGCGTCCAGAACGCGTCGCGCCAGCACAGCTCGTTGGTGCCGTTCTTCCACGGCGTCGCGCCGTCAGCGGCCCGCCAGTTGTCGCTGGACCCCGCTTGCGCGAAGGCCGCGATCGGCGCGGCAAGGGCAGCGGTTGCGAAGAGCACCGCCACCTTGTTCAATTTCTTCATTGATTCTCCTCTCGAGGAAAGCCGCAGCAAGCCTGCGAAACGTCCAAACCGAAAGCGCTTACGGGCGATTGCCTGCACGGATGCAGAGCAAACGCCACGGACCAACTCATTGTGCCATTGGGGCGTCGGTTGTTCGTCATTTTGGGGCCTGCTCCTTCGCCCGCCCCCGGCGTTGTTGCGCTTCCGCGACAAGGCCTGACCCTTAGAATCGGCCGCTTCAGCGCCCCGGGCATCGCGCCCTTCCACCCTCAGCCCGCGCCGCCGCGCCCACCGCGGCCGTCCGAATGACGTCTTTCGCCAAGGAAACCCTGCCCATCAGCCTCGAAGAGGAGATGCGGCGCTCGTACCTCGACTACGCGATGAGCGTGATCGTGGGCCGCGCCCTCCCCGACGCGCGCGATGGCCTGAAGCCGGTGCACCGCCGCGTGCTGTTCGCGATGCACGAGTTGTCCAACCACTGGAACCGGCCGTACAAGAAGAGCGCGCGCATCGTCGGCGACGTGATCGGCAAGTACCACCCGCACGGCGACACCGCGGTCTACGACACCATCGTGCGCATGGCGCAGGACTTCAGCCTGCGGCACATGCTGATCGACGGCCAGGGCAACTTCGGCTCGGTCGACGGCGACAACGCGGCCGCGATGCGCTACACGGAAATCCGGCTGGCGAAGATCGCGCACGAGATGCTGGAGGACATCGACAAGGACACCGTCGATTTCGCTCCCAACTACGACGGCTCCGAGAAGGAGCCCACGGTGCTGCCCTCGCGGCTGCCCAACCTGCTGGTCAACGGTTCGGCCGGCATCGCGGTGGGCATGGCGACGAACATCCCGCCGCACAACCTGAACGAGATCGTCGACGCCTGCCTGCACCTGCTGAAGAACCCGCAGGCGACGATCGACGAGCTGATGGAGATCGTGCCGGCGCCGGACTTCCCCACCGCCGGCATCATCTACGGCCTCAACGGCGTGCGCGAGGGCTACCGCACCGGCCGCGGCAAGGTCGTGATGCGCGCCAAGTGCCACTTCGAGGACATCGACAAGGGCGCGCGGCAGGCGATCATCGTCGACGAGATCCCCTACCAGGTCAACAAGAAGACGCTGCTCGAGCGCATCGCCGAGCTGGTGCACGAGAAGAAGCTCGAAGGCATCAGCCACATCCAGGACGAGAGCGACAAGTCCGGCATGCGCGTCGTCATCGAGCTGAAGCGCGGCGAGGTGCCCGAGGTCATCCTCAACAACCTGTACAAGCAGACGCAGCTGCAGGACACCTTCGGCATCAACATGGTGGCGCTGATCGACGGTCAGCCGAAGCTGTGCAACCTGAAGCAGCTGGTCGAGATCTTCCTCGAGCACCGGCGCGAGGTCGTCACCCGCCGCACCGTGTACGAGCTGCGCAAGGCGCGCGAACGCGGCCATGTGCTCGAGGGCCTGGCGGTGGCGCTCGCCAACATCGACGAGTTCATCGAGACCATCAAGACCAGCCCGACGCCGCCGGTGGCCAAGGCCGCGCTGATGGCCAAGAGCTGGGACAGCAGCATGGTGCGCGAGATGCTCACCCGTGCCGAGGGCGAGACGCCCGGCGGCCGCGCCGCCTACCGCCCCGAAGGCCTGCCCGCCGGCTACGGCCTGCAGGCCGACGGCCTGTACCGCCTCTCCGACGACCAGGCGCAGGAGATCCTGCAGATGCGCCTGCAGCGCCTCACCGGGCTGGAGCAGGACAAGATCATCGGCGAGTACCGCGAGGTGATGGCGCAGATCGCCGACCTGCTGGACATCCTGGCGCGGCCCGAGCGCGTGACGGCGATCATCTCGGAAGAGCTGGGCGCGCTGAAGCAGGAGTTCGGCCAGACCAAGCTGGGCGCGCGCCGCAGCGTCATCGAGCGCAACGTGCAGGAACTCGGCACCGAGGACCTGATCACGCCCACCGACATGGTGGTCACGCTCAGCCACTCGGGCTACATCAAGAGCCAGGCGCTTTCCGAATACCGCGCGCAGCGCCGCGGCGGCCGCGGCAAGCAGGCCACGCAGACGAAGGAAGACGACTGGATCGACCAGCTCTTCATCGCCAACACGCACGACTGGATCCT
>CAYVXO010000409.1:0-2369 GCA_964454485.1 uncultured Rubrivivax sp. | reverse complement strand
TAGGCCAGCGTGCGCAGTCTGCCGACACGCTTCACGCCCTTGTGGAACCGTGCGAGCTCGTCATAGAGACGAGGCAGTTCCGCCCTCTCCAGCTGGAACACGAGCCGGATGCGCGGCGGCTCCGAGGTCTTGGTGGGGCCGGTCATGCGGCATCTCCTGCAGCGCGCTCGGCCGTGGTCGACCTGTCGCGATCGGCCGCCAGCACGGTTCGCGCATAGGTCATCCCGGCCAGCTGGAACCCCCTCACGTTGGCGAACACAGGCTCCTTGATCTCGAGGATCCGGTGGCGCGGAAACGCCGACTTCACGGCCTTGCGGAACAGGAAGGCGCCTCCACCCACGAGGATGATGTTCTGCAGGCTGTGCGGCGATTCGATCCACTCCTTCATGCTCGACACAGCCTGCTCCGTCACGCTCTCGGCCAGCGGCAGCAGCCGCTTGAGGTCGTAGGGCTTCTGGAAGATCACCGGGGCCTTGCCGGTCCGCAGCGCCATGTCGATGGCGTCCAGATCGCGGAAGGGCGTGCCGATGTCCTTGGTGATCTCGGCGGCGAGCAGCTTCAGCACGTCGGCGACACCCCGATTCACGGAGTGGCTCTGCTTCTGGACCAGTCGCATGCCCTGGGCGACGAGCCAGTCGAAGGTTCTTGCACCCGGATCGATGATCAGGCTGCGCTCCTTGGCGATCTCGGCGAGCTTGCCGTGGGCGTGCGCGTAGAAGGCCAGCGCGCCTTGCGGCTGGGCAACGGCCAGCGTGCGCACCACACTGACCTTCTTGCCACCGCCGACATCGTGCTCGCCTGTCATGACCCGCTCCAGGGCCGCCTTCTTCACCGCGAACAGCGCCACCGGAAGCCCGACGACCAGCAGGTCGATCTGGCTCTGCCGCATCGAGCGCAGCGCACCGCGCAGCAGCGCCATGTACTCCGGCGACTCGATGTAGTCGTCGTGCAGCTGCGTCGCCCTGAAGGTGTCGGCCGCGAGCCTGACCTCCGGACCGACTTCATAGAAGAGCGACCCGACCGGGATGAACATCGTCTTGGCCCCATCGCCGCCAGGCCAGAGTGGTTGTCCGTTGCTGGACGGGTAGGCCAGCGACGGAAAGCTTGCGCAGCGGATCTCGCTGTCTGCCGTGCCGGTGACGAACTTGGTGTTGCCGGAACCGACATCCACCGCCCTCACGATCAAGTTCATGGTGTTCTCCGAGTGAACGAAAGAGTGCTCAGGATCGACAGATCGACCCTGTTCCTCCACGCGGATACCTGCCTCTGCAGGCGCGATTTCGACGTCGGATCCGTCGCGGTGTCACTGCGCTGGCACTGCAGAAGCACTGCACTGACCCTCGGATGACACCGAACGGACGAGGCGGCCGCGTGGTGTCACCACGGTCACACTGCAAAGTCACTCGTCAACCCCGTCGATCGGGCCGCACGCCGGTGCCTCACACGGCCTGGAAGGGCCGATGCCGGCCCAGTCGAGGTACCTGAGGCGGCAGCCTTGCCTGTCAACCCCGCGCCGTTGCTGGCGATCTTGGCCATTGCCACGCTAGATGGGCCCTGCCGCCGAATCGCACGCCGTCAACTGCCTGCCCCAAGGGCCGCCCGATCAGGGGTCTTGCGGCAGGCGCTGCGCAAGCGGCCTTGACCGCGGATGGCGTCGCGGTTTCCACTGTGGGCTCCCGAGGGCTCCTGGCCCGCTCCGTCCTCTCGAAGAAGACGAGCATTGCAGGCGTCGCAGTCGTTACCTGCCTCGTGCCTTCAACCGAAGTTCCCGTCCCGAGCGGGTGGCGCGACCGGCCTCGACCTCCAGAAGGATCGACGCTGCGAGCGTGCCGAGTCATCCACCACAGCAGTGACCTGCCCGGTCCTTGCCAGCCGCATCCCCGCGATGACGGCTGGGCGCTCCTGCAAGCGCACCGGCGCAGCAGAACCCCGTGGCGGCACCTGATGCCGCGCACCGTTCCCGCCAGCCCTTGAGCACGCGCGCATGACGCGCATCGCGCGGCGTGATGGCCTCCATGAGGCTCCCCGCACGACCCTCGCTCATCAACTCGACACCGCCCTGGACTCTCGGTCAGGGGTGGACCCATGCGAGCGGCCGGCGCTGCACACCAGGCCTGATCCACCGAATGACCCAGGGCTCGACCCTGGCGTCGATGTCGCACCCAGCCCCGAGCGGGGTGGACATCACCCTTGTCGTCGCGTCGCAGAAATGCGCAGACGGCCTGGATCAACGTGTTCCATTTTTAAGTCTGACCGAGCTGACCCGAGCCCCTCGACAAAGACCACGAGGAGCCCGGACCAGCAAAGCCATGGGTGGGTGTGGCGCTGCAGAGATCGACCGCCGCACCGACGTTGCACACGATCTCCAT
>CAYVXO010000408.1:0-2425 GCA_964454485.1 uncultured Rubrivivax sp. | reverse complement strand
CAGAGCGAAAGCAGATCGGAAGTCGCAACATGCGCTAGCGCGTCGACGAATGACTAACTTGACGATCTCGGTGATCGCCTTGTCCTCCACCTCGCGCAGCTGCGCGGCGCTGATGCTCTTCTGGTTGAAGAACTGGTCGCGCGCGTCGAGCAGGTATTTCGGGCGCAGGAAGCTGCCGACGTGGTCGGCGCGGAACGGGGGCGTGGTGCGTGCGGTCATCGTTTGTCTCCTGGAGGTCGTGGTGATTCTGCCGCGCGTGGCAGCAAGGGTCAGAGGTCCAGCACCAGCCGCGGCGACTTGGCGCGCGAGCAGCAGGGCAGGAACTGGTCGTGAGCGGCCTGTTCCTCGGGCGTGAGGTACATGTCCTTGTGGTCGCACTCGCCTTCGAGCACGCGTGTCAGGCAGGTGCCGCACACGCCCTGCTCGCAGGACGTGGGCACCAGCACGCCGGCAGCGTCCAGCGCCTGCACCACGGTCTGGTCGGCCGCCACCGGGATCACGCGACCGGAGCTAGACAGCACGACCTCGAAGGCACCGTCGCCGGCCGACGGCCCCACCTCGGCACCGAAGAACTCGTAGTGCAGCTGGGTCTCGGGCCAGCCGGCGGCGCGCGCGGCGCCGAGCACCGCGTCCATGAAGCCTTTCGGCCCGCAGACGTAGACGTGCTCGCCGGCGCGCGGCGTGCCCAGCAGCGCCGGGATGTCGAGCTTCTGCGCCGCGTCGCCGTCGTCGAAGTGGAAGTGCACGCGGTCGGCGAAGGACGACGCGGCGATGCGGCCGGCGAAGGCCGTGCGCGCCTTCGACCGTGTCGCGTAGTGCATCTCGAAGGCCGCGCCGGTGCGCGCCAGCCGCTCGGCCATGCACAGGATGGGCGTGACGCCGATGCCGCCGGCCAGCAGCAGGTGCCGCTGCGCGTCGTGCGCCAGCGCGAAGTGGTTCTTCGGCGGGCTGATCTGCAGCAGGCTGCCTTCCTGCACCTGTTCGTGCACCGCGCGCGAGCCGCCGCGCGAGGCGGCGTCCTTCAGCACGCCGAGCAGGTAGCGGTGGGTCTCGGCCGGGTCGTTGCACAGCGAGTACTGGCGGGTCAGGCCGCCGGGCAATTGCACGTCCACGTGCGAGCCGGCGGAGAACGCCGGCAGCGGGCCGCCGTCGACCGCGGCCAGCTCCAGGCTGCAGATGTCCTCGGCCTCGACGGCCTTGCGCACGACGCGCACGTTCAGGGTGGTGGGCGCAGTCATCGGGCGATGGTAGCGCTCAGGCGGCAGCGGGCTGGGCGGCCTGCTCGGTGGCCACCAGCTTGTCGATCACCTTGCGCGCCTGCACGCCGCCGGCGTCGATGTTGAGCATCAGCAACCGGCGCTCGGGCCACCGCGTGAGGTTGGCCTGCTGGCGTTCCAGCATCTCCAGGTCCTCGGCGAAGATCTTGCCCTGCCCTTCCCGGATCTGCGCCGTCAGCGCCTTGTCCTGCGCGCGGAAGTTGCGCGCCATGCCCCAGAAGTACCACATCGAGGTCTCGGTCTCGGGGGTGATGAAGTCGACCACGATGCTGTAGACCTTCTTGTCTTTCGGCGCCTCGTAGCCGCCGTGGCCGGCCAGCGCCACACCCACCTCGATCATCACGTGGCTGGGCGGGGTGTAGCGGCAGATCTGCCAGCGGTCCACCTTCTGATCGTCAGGCAGGCCGTGGGCGCGCATGGCCATGCGCCAGAACGGCGGCGCCGGGATGTCGTTCATGAAGCGGCTGGTGACGGCACTGTCGCCCTCCACCGTGGTCTTGCACGGCGTCTCGTCGATCTCCGGCTGGCCGATGCTGGTGGCGTGCACGTAGGTCTCGTGCGTAAGGTCCATCAGGTTGTCGATCATCAGGCGGTAGTCGGCCTTCACGTGGTACAGGCCGCCGCCATAGGCCCACTCCGGGTCGTCGGCCCAGTGCAGGTGGGGCAGCTCGTCCTCGCTGGCCTGGGCCGGGTCGCCGGTCCAGACCCAGACGAAGCCGTGCTTCTCGATGACGGGAAAGCTGCGGATCGCCGGGAAGCCACGCACGCGCTGGCCCGGCATCGCGATGGTCTTGCCGTCGCAGCCCATCTCCAGGCCGTGGTAGCCGCAAACGAGCTTGCCCTCCACCACCCGGCCCAGCGACAGCGGCGCGCCGCGGTGCGGGCAGAAGTCCTCCAGCGCCGCGACCCTGCCGTCGTCGCCGCGGTAGAAGACGATGCGCTCGCCACAGATGGTGCGGCCCAGCGGCTTGTCGTCGATCTCGCCAGGCGTGGCGGCCACGTACCAGGCATTGCGGACGAACGGGGTGGATGCGGCGTTGGACATGGCGGGCTCCTTCAGCGGCAGCTCAGGCCGACTCACATTCAGTATACTGGCGCATAGGAATTTCAAACGGTCTGTGGAAAGCCTGGAAAGCCCGACTCAGCCC
>CAYVXO010000407.1:0-2426 GCA_964454485.1 uncultured Rubrivivax sp. | reverse complement strand
CGTAGACGTCGGTCCAGGCGCCCTGCTTCATGCCCGGGATCTCGGCGTACTGCTCCACCGGGGCGTAGCCCGGCTTCAGGATCACCGTCAGCGCCTGCGTCATGTCGCCGATGACGCGCCGCGCGGCGCCGAAGTCGAGCACCAGCCAGCGGTTGTTCGACGCCAGCTGCATGATGTTGTCGGGCGCGATGTCGCGGTGGAAGCACTGCTCGTGGTGGATGACCACCAGCGCCTCCGTCACCGGCGCCAGCACCGACATCAGCCAGGCCTCGTCCGGCGGCGTGCTCATGGCGCGCAGGCAGTCCTTCAGCGTCACGCCTTCGAGAAAGGGCATCACCATGTAGGCGGTGCCGTTGGCTTCCCAGAAGCGGTAGACCTTCACCAGCGAGGGGTGGTCGAAGCTGGCGAGCAGGCGCGCTTCGTTGATGAAGCTCTTGAGGCCGGCCTGGAAGGTCTCGCGGTGGCGCTCCGACTTCACCGAGACCTGGCTCGAGGTCGTGCGCGCCGCCAGCGACGACGGCATGTATTCCTTCAGCGCCACGCGCCGCTGCAGCGAATGGTCGTAGGCCTCGTAGACGATGCCGAAGCCGCCCTCGCCGACGAAGGCGGTGATCTCGAACTCGCCCAGCGAGGTGCCCACCGGCAGCGCGTTCGGCGCCTCGTGGTCGGCCGCGGGCGACGGCGCGCCGCCCCGCATGGTAGGCGGGATCGCGGTCATCGTCTTCTGCTGCGGCGCCGCACCCGGCATGCCGGTCGGGCGGATCACCGTGCGGTCGTCGTCGTCGGCGCTCATCGCGGGTCAGATTGTCGCCGCAAGCAGCGCCCCCACCGCCGCCGGCGCCGGCAACCCGCGCGAGACGAGCAGGCGGCGCCCCGCCTGTTCCGGGCAGGCGAACCACCAGGCCAGCCCGGCCGAGCGCGCGCGCCACAGCGCCTGCGCCTCGCTGCCGATCACGGCCGCCGCGTCCAGCCCGTCGGCCAGCTGCACCGCCTGCAGCGCCCCCGCGGCCGCAGGCGCGGCAGGCGGCGCGCCAACTGGCTCGAGCGCCGGCCGCGCCATGCGCGCCAGCTCGTCTTCCAGCCGGTCGACGCTCCAGTCGTCGTGCATCGCGTCCAGCGCCAGTTCGTCGAGCCGGCCCAGCCAGTGCCAGAGCGCGGTCATCTGCTGCGTCGTCGAAGGCGACTCGCCGAGCGGCAGCGCGATCGTGAACGGGAAGTAGCGCCCCACGCGGTCCACCGAGGGCATCAGCACGCCGGCCCAGCCCTGGCGGGCGCATTCGCCGGGCAGCACGCCGGGCATGAGCAGGAAGCGCCAGCTCGGGCTCGCGAGGTAGGCGTCCAGCCAGCCGGCGGGGTTGGCCTTGCGCAACTCCAGCAGGCCGGCGGCGAGCCAGCCGTCCCAGGCCTCGACGAAGGCGGCGTCGAGCCGGCGCGAGGCGAAGTCGCCCAGCGACGGCAGCTTGCCGTGCCAGCCGGGCGCTTCCGGACCACTCACAACGCCGCCGGGCAGCGGAACTGCTTGATCTCGCGCATCTGGAACGGGTTGAACACGCTGGCCGCGATGACGTCCATGCGCGCGCGCTTGCCGTCCAGGTTCATCACCACGCTGAAGCGTTCGGGCACCGGCGAGGGCAGCACCTCGAAGCGGTCGAAGAGGCGGAACAGCGCCCAAGGGCCGTCGAAGAGCACCAGCGGCCCGCGGTCGCCGAGCCCGGTGGACAGCTTCACCTGCGTGGCCACGCGCTGCGCCGGCCAGTTGACCGTGATCGAAGGCCCGCCGGTGGTGAGCTTCTGGACCTGGCCGTCGACGTCGAGCACCAGTTCCTTCAGGCTCGGCTCCAGCTCGGTGAGCTTGATCTCGATCTTCATCGAAGGGCTCTTGCCGCCGCCGCGGAAGAAGACGTCCTTGATGCGCGCCGCGCGCTGGAAGTCGGCGATGGCCGCCGGCGTCGACGGCCGGCTGCCGTCGGCCAGCGGCTTGTAGGTCCAGGTGGCGCCGCCGGTGTCGACCAGCGGGGCCAGCTTGCGCTGGAAGAAGTCGTCCATCAGCCCGCCGGCGCCGAAGAACTGGCCGAAGTCGTCCGGCAGCACGTCGGCGCGCGAGCCGCTGGCGAAGGGGTAGCGGCCGGCGATCGCGCGCAGGCAGAACTCGGTCACCTGCTTGAGGTCGGACGCCGCGTCCTTGCGGTCGGCGAGCACGCCTTCGTTGAGCGTGGCGTCGGCCAGCGTGCCCAGCACCGCGGCGGCCGGCGCGGGCAGCAGCCCGGCCGCGGCCTTGGCGGCGCCGCCGGCGGCACCGCCCTTGGGCGGCGGCGCGCCGGTCTTCTTGGCCTGGTCGATGGCGACCAGCTGGGCGTGCAGTTCCTTCAGCGCGCGCAGCGTCTCGTCGATGGGCGCGGGTGTGCCGGTGACCAGGCGGTGGATGG
>CAYVXO010000406.1:0-2445 GCA_964454485.1 uncultured Rubrivivax sp. | reverse complement strand
GCCAGCTCGTTCATGAAGCTGATGCGCGTGGCCAGCATCGCGTTGGCGGCGTACTTGGTGAACTCGGCGCTGCGCACGTCCATCACCATCATGCGGTCGTGGTTGCGCATGAAGGGCATGTAGAGGGCGCGCATCAGCAGCACCGCGCGCTCGTCGTCGGCGCCGACGATGATGCGGTCCGGGCGCATGCAGTCCTCGACCGCGGCCCCTTCCTTCAGGAACTCGGGGTTCGAGACGACCGCGAACTCCAGCTCCACACCGCGCGAGGCCAGCGCGACCGCCACCGCTTCGCGCACGCGGTCGCCGGTGCCCACCGGCACCGTGCTCTTGTCGACGATCACCTTGTAGTCGGTCATGTGGCGGCCGATGTTCTGGGCCGCCGCCACGATGTACTGGAGGTCGGCCGAGCCGTCCTCGTCGGGCGGGGTGCCGACGCCGATGAACTGCAGCGTGCCGTGCCCGACCGCGGCCTTGATGTCGGTCGTGAACTGCAGGCGGCCGGCGGCGACGTTGCGGCGGACGATCTCCTTCAGCCCCGGCTCGTGGATCGGGATCCCGCCGTCGTTGAGGATGCGGATCTTGCGCTCGTCGACGTCCAGGCAGACCACGTGGTTGCCCATCTCCGACAGGCAGGCGCCGGTGACCAGGCCGACGTATCCGGTGCCGACGACGGTGACTTTCAAGGCAGGACTCCAGGGGTGCATCAGACTCGGACAACGAGTCTAGGACGCACCCATGACGACTTGGCGACGGAACAGGCCCGCCTTCCGGCCCCATTCCCGCGCCGGACCGTCCCGGGGGCGGTGGTAAGGTATCGCCCGCGCGAAAGCCCGCGCCCTCCCCCCGCACCGCATGACCAAGACTGCACTCATCACCGGCGTCACCGGCCAGGACGGCGCCTACCTGGCCGAACTGCTGCTGGGCAAGGGCTACACGGTGCACGGCATCAAGCGCCGTTCGTCGCTGTTCAACACCGACCGCGTGGACCACCTCTACCAGGACCCGCATGTCGACAACCAGCGCTTCGTGCTGCACTACGGCGACCTGACCGACAGCACCAACCTGATCCGCATCGTGCAGCAGGTGCAGCCCGACGAGATCTACAACCTGGCCGCGATGAGCCACGTGGCGGTCAGCTTCGAGACGCCCGAATACACCGCCAACGCCGACGCCCTGGGCACGCTGCGCCTGCTGGAGGCGATCCGCATCCTCGGGCTGGAGAAGAAGACCCGCTTCTACCAGGCCAGCACGAGCGAGCTCTACGGCCTGGTGCAGGAAGTGCCGCAGAAGGAGACCACGCCCTTCTATCCGCGCAGCCCCTACGCGGTCGCCAAGCTCTACGGCTACTGGATCACGGTCAACTACCGCGAGGCCTACGGCCTGTACGCCTGCAACGGCATCCTCTTCAACCACGAGAGCCCGCTGCGCGGCGAGACCTTCGTCACGCGCAAGATCACGCGCGCGATGGCGCGCATCGCGCTCGGCCTGCAGGACTGCCTGTACCTGGGCAATCTCTCGGCGCTGCGCGACTGGGGCCACGCCAAGGACTACGTCGAGATGCAGTGGCTGATGCTGCAGCAGCAGCAGCCCGAGGACTTCGTCATCGCCACCGGCGTGCAGTACAGCGTGCGCCAGTTCGTCGAGTTCGCCGCCGCCGAGCTGGGCGTGACGATCGAGTTCCGCGGCGAAGGCGCGCACGAGACCGGCGTCGTGAAGAAGGTCGAAGGCACGCGCGCCAAGTGCAAGCCAGGCGATGTGATCGTGCGCGTCGACCCGCGCTACTTCCGCCCGACCGAGGTCGAGACGCTGCTCGGCGACCCGAGCAAGGCCAAGGCCAAGCTCGGCTGGACGCCGAAGATCACGCTGCGCGAGCTGGTGCGCGAGATGGTCGAGGCCGACTTCACCGCCGCCAAGCGCGACAGCCTGGTCAAGCTGGCCGGCTTCCAGGCCTACGACTACAACGAATGACGGCCCTGCACCCGGACGCCCGCATCCACGTCGCGGGGCACCGCGGCCTGGTCGGCAGCGCCATCGTGCGCCGGCTGCAGGCCGGCGGCTGGCGCAACCTTCTGCTGCGCACGCACGCGGAGCTGGACCTCGCCGACGCCGCCGCCACCCAGGCCTTCTACGAGGCCACGAAGCCCGAGGTCGTGTTCCTGGCCGCCGCCAAGGTGGGCGGCATCGTCGCCAACGACAGCCGGCCGGCCGAGTTCATCCGCGACAACCTGGCGATCCAGACCAGCGTCATCGACGCTGCCTGGCGCGCCGGCGTGAAGCGGCTGCTGTTCCTGGGCTCGAGCTGCATCTACCCCAAGCTGGCGCCGCAGCCCTTGCGTGAACGCGACCTGCTCACCGGCCCGCTGGAGCCGACCAACCGGCCCTATGCATTGGCCAAGATCGCCGGCATCGAGATGTGCTGGAGCTACAACCGCCAGTACGGCACGC
>CAYVXO010000405.1:0-2459 GCA_964454485.1 uncultured Rubrivivax sp. | reverse complement strand
GACGGCGATCCGCTGCTGATGGCGATGATCCGGGCCAGCCACCTCCAGGACGGGCAGGGTCTCACTCGGCTGGGCGAGCAGGTCTCATGCACCCGGAAGGCGGCGAGGTGAAGTTCGAATTGCCACTGCCTCGGGCAGGTTGCACCAGCCCGGCGGCGCGCGTCATTCGGTCGCTGCTGGTGGCCGTCGCCTCGATCCTGAGCACGGCCACCCACGCCGCTGACCTGGGGACGATCGGCCCGACCTACGGCATTGCCGAGCCCCACCTGCTGGAGTTCATCCAGCAACGCCTGCGCGACAAGGAACGCACGGGTGAGCTGCAGCGTCTGATCGAAGAGGCCCGCAACCGCGGTGTGGCCGCCGTGCGCCAGCCCGCGCCGGTCGAGGGCGTGCGGAGCACCGAGACTGCACGGTCCTGGACCATCGATCCGACCTTCACGCTCGACCGCAACATCGTCGATGCGCAGGGCCGGCTGCTGTTCCCGGCCGGGACGCGCAAGAACCCGCTGGAGGTGGTGTCGCTGTCCAAGCGGCTGCTGTTCTTCGATGCCCGTGACGGACGACAGGTCGCCCGGGCCCGCGAGCTGATCGCGCGCTACGACGGCAAGGTCAAACCCATCCTGACCGGTGGCTCGTACCTGGACCTGATGAAGGCCTGGCGCGTGCCGGTGTACTACGACCAGCAGGGGACGCTGACCCGCCGCTTCGGCATCAGGCAGGTGCCCGCCCTGGTGTCGCAGGAAGGCATGCGCCTGCGCGTCGACGAGGTGCTCGTGCAATGACCACCCTGCCCTCCCTGATCCGCTGGCTTGCCGCACAGAGGATGCCCGCGCTTCGCCGATGGGCCAGCCAGGTGCTTGCCCGCGCTTTGCTGGCTGCCGCCCTGCCCTGGGTGGCGCCCGCGCAGGCCGCCGACAGCCTGACCTGCACCGGCCGCTTCCCCAACCCGATCACCGAGATCTGCTGGAGCTGCATCCTGCCGATCAGCATCGGCAGCGCCACCATCGCCAACTTCGATGGGCAGGAGGACATCCCCAACCCGTCGAACCCGGTCTGCAGCTGCGGTGTGAACCCCACCATCGGCCTGTCGATCGGGTTCTGGGAGCCGGCCCGGCACGTGGAGGCCGTGCGCAAGCCGTTCTGCCTGGCGTCGCTGGGCGGCATCGACCTCGACCCCGGCATCCCTGCACCGGCAGCAGCACGGTTCACACGCCCCGAAGGCGATGGCGACGGCGGCAGCTTCTACCAGGCGCACTTCTACGTGAACCCGGTGCTGTATTGGCTGGAGGTTGTGACCGACTTCCCGTGCCTGGAGCGGGGCTCGTTCGACCTGGCCTACCTGACCGAGGTGGACCCGCTGTGGAACGACGACGAGCTGACCCTCATCCTCAACCCCGAGGCCGTGCTGTTCGCCAACCCGGTGGCGGTGGCGGCCTGCGCGGCCGATTGCGTGGCCGCGACCGCGGGTTTCGGCATCGCCGAGATGTTCTGGTGCGCCGGCTGCCAGGGCGGCATCTACCCCCTCGATGGCCACGTGCCGTACCACATGGGCGGGGTGCGAACGGCGGCCCTCATCGCGCAGCGGCTGACCGCCAAGATGCACCGCGAGCTGCTGGCCTGGGGCTGGCATGGCCGGCAAGGCCTGTGCGGGCCCTACTTCCTGCCGGCCATGGACAAGACCGCCTACAAGACCCAGCTGACCTATCCGGTGGCCAACACCGCCAAGGACGGCGGGCGCTGCTGCCAGCCCTTCGGCCGCAGCACGATCGTCTGGGGCGCAGGCAAGGAGTACCCGGTGCGCGGCGAGGACTTCGCGTTCATGCTGTTTCGGAAGAGTAACTGCTGTGTGGGCTACTGACAGGGCAACGCCGATCGGACGGACGCTCGGCGCGGGGGTCGCCGCGCTCCTTCTTGCCGGCAGCGTGCTGGGTGCCCCGGCGACGCCACCGGCCGTGACCGAGGCCGACATCGAGCGCGCACGCCAGCAGCATCGGATGCCGACCGAGGCTGAGCTGGCGCGGGTGCCGGTTCCCGCCGCACCTCGCATCGAGAACCTGCCGCAGCCGGTGACCCGCATGCCGATCGACCTCGAGGCCATCTCCAAGGGCTTCGACGTGCAGAAAGGAGCTCATGCAACGGCGATGGCTCCGGGCAAGGCAGGGCCGAAGGTGCTGATCTTCGTGAGCTTCGCGATGCCGGAGTCGACGCTACAGCGCTTGGTCGACCAGGCAGCGCTGGCGGGCGCGACGCTTGTGCTGCGGGGGTTGGTCAACGGATCGATCAGAGACACGGTGACCCGCATGCAGGGGCTGATCGGCAGCCGCCGCGTTGCCGTCCAGATCGATCCGGAAGCGTTCGATCGCTATGGGATCACGAGGACGCCGACCTTCGTCCTGTCCATGGACGGCGCCGGGACCGAGGCCTGTGCATCCCGCGCGTGTGGCTCGTCGCAGCAGTTT
>CAYVXO010000404.1:0-2501 GCA_964454485.1 uncultured Rubrivivax sp. | reverse complement strand
GCCAACAAGGCGCTGCTGGCGGTGCACGGCAGCGAGATCTTCGCCGCGGCGCGCGCCAAGGGCGTGGTCGTCGCCTTCGAGGCGGCGGTGGCCGGCGGCATCCCCATCATCAAGGCGCTGCGCGAAGGCCTCACCGCCAACCGCATCGAGTGGGTGGCCGGCATCATCAACGGCACCACCAACTTCATCCTCTCGGAGATGCGCAGCAAGGGGCTGGACTTCGGCGCCGTGCTGAAGCAGGCGCAGGCGCTGGGCTACGCCGAGGCCGACCCCACCTTCGACATCGAAGGCATCGACGCCGCCCACAAGGCCACCATCATGAGCGCCATCGCCTTCGGCGTGCCGGTGCAGTTCGACAAGGCCTACGTCGAAGGCATCACGGCGCTGCAGGCGGCCGACATCCGGTATGCCGAGCAGCTGGGCTACCGCATCAAGCTGCTCGGCATCACGCGCCGCCGCGAGAAGGGCATCGAGCTGCGCGTGCACCCGACCCTGGTGCCTTCCAGCCGCCTGATCGCCAACGTCGAAGGCGCGATGAACGCGGTGGTGGTGCAGGGCGACGCCGTCGGCACCACGCTCTATTACGGCAAGGGCGCCGGCTCCGAGCCCACCGCCAGCGCGGTGGTGGCCGACCTGGTGGACATCACGCGGCTGCACACCGCCGACCCGCACCACCGCGTGCCGCACCTGGCCTTCCAGCCGGGCGAACTGCAGGCCACGCCCATCCTGCCCATCGACGAGGTGGTGACCGCGTTCTACCTGCGCCTGGTGGTGGCCGACAAGGCCGGCGTGCTGGCGCGCATCACCGGCATCCTGGCCGAGAACGACATCAGCATCGACGCCGTGCTGCAGCGCGAGAGTGCCGAGGGCGAGAACCAGACCGACCTCATCATCCTCACCCACGACACGGTGGAAGGGCGCATGAAGGCCGCGCTGGCGCAGATGCAGGCGCTGCCCACGGTGCTGGCGCCGATCGTGAGGATCCGCAAGGAGGAGCTGAGTTGAAGTACCTCAGCACGCGCGGCGACAAGACGCTGCGCGGCTTCTCCGACATCCTGCTCGAAGGCCTCGCTCCGGACGGCGGCCTGTACCTGCCGGCGGCCTACCCGAAGGTGGACGCGGCCACGCTGGCGCGCTGGCGCCCGCTGCCCTATGCCGAGCTGGCCTTCGAGATCCTCTCGCTCTTCATCGACGACATCCCGCCGGCCGACCTGAAGCGCCTGCTCGGCGCCACCTACACCGAGGCGGTGTTCGGCACCAAGGCCATCGTGCCGCTGAAGGCGCTGGAGCCGGGCCTTTCGCTGCAGGCGCTGTCCAACGGCCCCACGCTGGCCTTCAAGGACATGGCGATGCAGCTGCTGGGGCAGCTCTTCGAATACGAGCTGGGTCGCCGCGGCGAGCAGCTCAACATCCTGGGCGCCACCTCGGGCGACACCGGCAGCGCGGCCGAGTACGCGATGCGCGGCAAGAAGGGCGTCAAGGTCTTCATGCTCAGCCCGCACGGCCGCATGAGCCCGTTCCAGCAGGCGCAGATGTTCAGCCTGCAGGACGCCAACATCCACAACCTGGCGGTCGAAGGCGTGTTCGACGACTGCCAGGACATCGTGAAGGCTGTGAGCAACGACCTCGCCTTCAAGCGCGCCCACAGGATCGGCACCGTCAACTCGATCAACTGGGCGCGCCTGCTGGCGCAGGTCGTCTACTACTTCGCCGGCTACTTCCAGGCCACGAGGTCGAACGAGGAGCGCGTCAGCTTCGCCGTGCCCTCGGGCAACTTCGGCAACATCTGCGCCGGCCACGTGGCACGCATGATGGGCCTGCCGATCTACCGTCTCGTGCTGGCCACCAACGAGAACGACGTGCTCGACGAGTTCTTCCGCACCGGCACCTACCGCGTGCGCACGGGCGCGGAAACGTACGAGACCAGCAGCCCGTCGATGGACATCAGCAAGGCGAGCAACTTCGAGCGTTTTGTCTTCGACCTGCTGGGGCGCGACGGTGCGCGCACGAAGCAGCTCTTCGGCGAGGCGCTCTCGCGCGACGGCGGCTTCACGCTCACGCGCGAGGAGTTCGCGCGCATCGAAGGCTTCGGCTTCGTCTCCGGCAAGAGCACGCATGCCGACCGGCTGGCCACCATCCGCGACACCTGGCAGCGTTTCGGCGTGCTGGTCGACACCCACACCGCCGACGGCCTGAAGGTGGCGCGCGAGCACCGCGAGCCCGGCGTGCCGATGCTGGTGCTGGAAACGGCGCTGCCGGCCAAGTTCGCCGCCACCATCCGCGAAGCGATCGGCCGCGACCCCGAGCCGCCGGCGGCGCTGGCGGGCATCGAGAAACTGCCGCGCCGCTTCACCGTGATGCCGCCCGACGCGGCGGCCGTCAAACGCTACATCGAGACCCACGACGCATGAACGCTCCGCGCAACGTGCTGACGCTCGACGAAGCCCTGGCCAAGCTGGCCGAAGGCGCCGCGCCGCACCGCATCACGCAGATGGAGGCGG
>CAYVXO010000403.1:0-2512 GCA_964454485.1 uncultured Rubrivivax sp. | reverse complement strand
CGCCGCTGGTGCGCGAAGGCGACCGCATCGACGCCGGCTTCACGCTGCGCAACACGACGACGAAGCCGATGACGGTGAAGGCCACGCTCGCCGGCCCCGGCCCGGCGCTGGCGCCGCAGACGGTGACGCTGGCCGCCGGCGCGGCGGCCGAGGTGAAGTGGCCGGTGCAGGTGCCCGAAGGCAGCGCGAAGCTCGAATGGACCGCGAGTGCCGAAGACACCGGCGGCGCCGCGCGCGACCGCGTGAAGGTGGTGCAGGCGGTGCAGCCGGCGGTGCCGGTGCGCGTGTGGCAGGCCACGCTGCAGCCGCTGGAAGGCAGCGTGACGATCCCGCTCGCGGCGCCGGCCGGCGCCTTGCCGAACCGCGGCGGCGTGCGCGCGACGCTGCAGCCGAAGCTCTCCGGCGCGCTGCCGGGCCTGAAGCGCTTCTTCGAAAGCTACCCCTACAGCTGCCTGGAGCAGAAGGCTTCGAAGGCGATCGCGCTCGGCGACGCCGCGGCCTGGTCGGCGCTGGGCAACGAAGTCGCCGGCTACCTGGACCGCGACGGCCTCGCGAACTACTTCCCGCCGCGCCCCGAAGACCCGCCGCGCGGCAGCGACCGCCTCACGGCCTACCTGCTGAGCGCGGCGCACGAAGCGGGCCTGGCCTGGCCCGACGCCGCGCGCGAAGCGATGCTGCAGGGACTGGCCGCGTTCGCCGAAGGCCGGCTCGAACGGCGCTTTGCCGCGCCGCGCGCGGATCTGGGCGTACGCCGGCTGGCCGCGCTGGAAGCGCTCTCGCGCTTCGGCCGCGTGCAGCCGCGCCAGTTCGGCGTCATCGAGTGGACGCCTGCACAGTGGCCGACCGCTTCGCTGCTGGACGCGTGGAGCCTGCTGGAGCGCGTGGCCGACGCGCCCGACCGCGCGGCGCGGCTGGAAGAAGTGCAGCGCCTGCTGCGCGCGCGCCTCGTGCAGGGCGGCACCACGCTGCGCTTCACCACCGAGGACAGCGACGGCTGGTGGTGGCTGATGGACAGCGCCGACGGCAACGCGGCGCGGCTGGTGCTGGCCGCGACCTCGTCGCCGGCGTGGAAGGACGAGCTGCTGCTGCTCGTGAACGGCACGCTCGCGCGCCAGAAGGGCGGCGCCTGGTCCACCACCACCGCCAACCTGTGGGGCGTGCTGGCGCTGCAGCGCTTCGGCCAGCGCTTCGAATCGCAGCCGGTGGCCGGCCGCAGCACGCTGGCGGTGGGCGCCACCTCGCGCAGCGTCGACTGGGCCGCCCGCCCCGAAGGCGCGAGCGAGCTGCTGCCCTGGGGCCCGGCGCTCGCGGCGCGGCACGAAGGCAGCGGGCGGCCGTGGTTGTCGGTGCAGGCGCTGGCGGCGGTGCCGCTGACGCAGCCGCTGGCCGCGGGCTACCGCATCACGAAGACCGCCACCGTCACCGAACGCAAGGCCGCGGGCGTGTTCTCGCGCGGCGACGTCGTGCGCGTGCGGCTGGAGATCGAGGCCGTGGGCGACATGGCCTGGGTCGTCGTCAGCGACCCCGTGCCCGCCGGCGCCGCGCTGCTGGGCGGCGGTCTGGGGCGCGATTCGGCCATCGGCACCCGCGGCGAGAAGCGCGAAGGCAGCGCCTGGCTCGCGTTCGAGGAGCGCGCCGCCGACGCCTGGCGCGGCTACTACGAATGGCTGCCGCGCGGCCGCCACGTCGTCGAGTACACGATGCGGCTGAACGCCACCGGACGCTTCGCGCTGCCGCCCACGCGCGTGGAAGCCATGTACGCGCCCGAGACCTTCGGCGAACGGCCGAACGACGCGGTCGAGGTGAAGCCTTGAAGCGCGCCGCGGCGGCGCTGCTGCTGGCCGCGGCGCTGCCGGCCTGCGCGCTGCCCTCGTTCGACGAGGTCCAGCGCAGCTTCCGCCCGAGCGACCTGACGCTGCTGGACCGCCACGGCGCGCCGCTGCAGGTGCTGCGCGTCGACGACCGCGTGCGCCGCGGCCCCTGGGTGCCGCTGGCCGAGGTGTCGCCCGCGCTGCGCGCCGCCGTCGTGCTGGGCGAGGACCGCCGCTTCTGGGACCACGCCGGCGTCGACTGGCCGGCGCTGGTGGGTGCCGCGTGGGACAACCTGCGCCACCAGCGCGTGCGCGGCGGCTCGACGCTGACGATGCAGCTGGCCGGCCTGCTCGACGAGGACCTGGCGCGCCCGGCCGGCGGCCGCAGCCTGCCGACCAAGCTTGCGCAGATGGCGCGCGCGCGCGAGATCGAAAGCCGCTGGACCAAGCCGCAGATCTTCGAGGCCTGGCTCAACCTGGTGCCGCTGCGCGGCGACACGGTGGGCGTGCCGGCGGCGGCCTGGGCCCTGTTCGGCAAGCGCGCGGGCGGGCTGGACAGCGTGGAAGCCGCGCTCGTGGCGGCGCTGGTGCGCGCGCCCAACGCGCCCGCCGCCGCGGCCGCGCGCCGCGCCTGCGAACTGCTGCAGCAGCAGCGGCTGGCCTGCACCGGCGTCGAGACCGCGGCCGCGCAGGCCTTCGCG
>CAYVXO010000402.1:0-2546 GCA_964454485.1 uncultured Rubrivivax sp. | reverse complement strand
TGAAGCGGCCGTGCACGCTGTCGTACTGCAGCATGTAGGCCAGGTAGTCGGGCTCCAGCAGGTCGTTGATGCCGACGATTTCCACGTCGGGGAAATGCTTCACGGCGGCGCGGAACACCATGCGGCCGATGCGGCCGAAGCCGTTGATGCCAATCTTGATGGTCATGACGAAGGACTCCTGTCGGGTTGAAATCAGCGTGCGGAGAGAACCACTCGAACGGTGTCGGCCACGTTCTGCGCCGTGAAGCCGAAGTACTTGAACAGCGTGCCGCCGGGGGCGCTCTCGCCGAAGCGGTCGAGGCCGACGACGGCGGCGCAGCCGTACTTCCACCAGCCGTCGGTGACGCCGGCCTCCACCGCCACGCGCGGCACGCCCGGCGGCAGCACCGCGGTCTTGTAGGCGCGGTCCTGGCGGTCGAACACGCTGGTGCTGGGCATGCTGACCACGCGCACCGCGATACCCTCCTGCGCCAGCAGCCCTTGCGCCTGCAGCGCCAGGTGCACTTCGCTGCCGGTGGCCACGATCACCGCCCGCGCGCGCCGCTGCAGGCCCACTTCGGAAGGCTCGGCCAGCACGTAGGCGCCGCGCGCGATGTCCTGCAGCCGCGCCTTGGGCAGGTAGGGCAGGTTCTGGCGCGACAGCAGCAGCGCGCTCGGGCGCGAGGTCTCGGCCAGCGCCGCGCCCCAGGCGACCAGCGTCTCGGCGGTGTCGGCCGGGCGCCAGACGTCGAGGTTCGGGATCAGGCGCAGCGAAGCGGCATGCTCCACGCTCTGGTGCGTGGGGCCGTCCTCGCCCAGGCCGATGCTGTCGTGCGTGAACACGTGCACCACGCGCCGCTTCATCAGCGCGGCCATGCGGATCGCGTTGCGGCTGTAGTCGCTGAAGGTGAGGAAGGTGCCGCCGTAGGGGATGTAGCCGCCGTGCAGCGCGATGCCGTTCATGATGGCGGCCATGCCGAACTCGCGCACGCCGTAGTTCAGGTGGCGGCCGCCGTTGGGCGCGCCGTCGGCCGCGAAGCGCAGCGCCGGCGTCGACGCGGTGTTGGTGAGGTTGCTGCCGGTGAGGTCGGCGGAACCGCCCAGCAGTTCGGGCAGCGACTTCGTCAGAACTTCCAGCGCCAGCTGGCTGGCCTTGCGGCTGGCCACGGTCTCGGCCTTGGCGTCGGCGGCGGCCAGCGCTTCGGCCAGGGTGGCCTGGAAGCCGGCCGGCAGCTCGCCGGCCATGCGGCGTTCGAACTCGGCCGCGAGTTCCGGGAAGGCGGCGCGGTAGGCGGCCAGGCGGGCCTGCCATTCGGCGCTGGCGGCGGCACCGGCGGCGCGCGCGTCCCAGGCGGCATAGGCCTCCTCGGGCACGACGAAGGGCGCGTGCGGCCAGCCCAGCGCGGCACGCACGAGCGCGATCTCCTCGGCCCCCAGCGGCTCGCCGTGCGCCTTCGCGGTGCCGCCGCGGTTGGGCGCGCCCTTGCCGATGACGGTCTTGCAGACGACGAGGGTAGGCGCGCCGGCGTCGGCCTTCGCGGCCGCGATCGCGGCGGCCACCGCTTCGGCGTCGTGGCCGTCGATCGGGCCGGCGACCTTCCAGCCGTAGGCGGCGAAGCGCTTGGGCACGTCGTCCACGTACCAGGGCGCGACCGGGCCGTCGATGCTGATGCCGTTGTCGTCGTACAGCACGACCAGCTTGCCCAGCTTCCAGGCGCCGGCGAGCGCGCAGGCCTCGTGGCTGATGCCTTCCATCAGGCAGCCGTCGCCGGCGAAGACGTAGGTGTGGTGGTCGACCACGGTGTGGCCCGGGCGGTTGAATTCCGCCGCAAGCAGCTTCTCGGCCAGCGCCATGCCGACCGCATTCGCCAGGCCCTGGCCAAGCGGGCCGGTGGTGGTTTCCACGCCCGGCGTGACGTCCACCTCCGGATGCCCCGGCGTCCGGCTGTGCAGCTGGCGGAAGCGGCGCAGCTCGTCCATCGGCAGCTCGTAGCCGGTGAGGTGCAGCAGCGCGTACAGCAGCATCGACGCGTGGCCGTTGCTCAGCACGAAGCGGTCGCGGTCGGCCCAGCGCGGGCGGGCGGGGTCGTGCTTGAGGTGCCGGCCCCACAGGGCGACGGCCATCTCGGCCATGCCCATCGGCGCGCCGGGGTGGCCGGAATTGGCCTGCTGGACGGCGTCCATCGCCAGCGCGCGGACCGCGGTGGCCATCAGGGAAGCAGCGGGGGCGGGGGAAGACGGGGCCATGCGGGCGACAGGGGGTGGGGGCGGATGGGGGAGAACCCGGATTCTAGGTGCCGGCCCGCCGCCGAAGGCACCCGGCGCTGCCGCCACAGTCGTTGCCCCTGCGCCGCGCCCAGCGTCCCCCAGATCCAAAGGCAAAAACACCCTCCCCAAAATCCTGCATTGAGCTTCATCGGGGAAACCTTAAGCATAGTTTGTGCCAGTCGACAATCCCCATTCCATCGGCGGAAGAGATTGGCCGCCAATGTGCTCCGCGCGACAGGCCGGGCTGGCAACCCCGCCGCCGGGCGCGCCACCGCCCGCTTGGCGCGCGCCTTGACGGC
>CAYVXO010000401.1:0-2566 GCA_964454485.1 uncultured Rubrivivax sp. | reverse complement strand
CACGGCCACATCGACGGCGAGTTCGATGGCGCGGTCCACGGCCGCCGAGAAGCAGTGATCGGCCTCCTCCAGGTGGCGCGGCCCGTAGTGCAGGTCGGACAGATGCGCCAACCGCAAGCGATGCGCCTGACGGTGCGAACCGATCGCTCGCGGATGCCGATCCGGGATGCACGACACCCCCGCGCTTTGCGCACCCGTTCCGCCTGGCAGTCGTCCCGGCGCGCTCACGATGCCACCTGCTGCAGTTCGGCGTTGACCTTGTCCGCGTAGCCCTTCGGATCGTTCCGGAAGCGCTCCAGCTCGCCGAAGGCCCGCTGCCTCCCTTGCGGATTGAGCTTCCACCCAGGACCCCAGCGCGTGGCCGCATAGCTCAGCCAGGCCTGAGCAGGCACTCCCATCGAGGCCAGCCGCCCGAGCACATGCTCCAGCGTGGGCGGCATGCCGTCTGCCGTGGGATCGCTCGCAGCCACAGGTTCGTCGACGGACTCGGGTCCCTGCCCTGGCGTCGAGGAAGCGTTCTCCCGGTGCCCCTGGAGCACGCGGGCGGCAACATCGGCCTGCAGGAGCACGGTGTCCTGATCGTCCTGCTCCCGCATGAGCGTCGCCACGTCGACCGGCGCTTCCAGTTCGATGATCCACTGCGGCACCCGGACAGGCCGCCCATGGTCGTCGATGTGCGCCACGTCCATCAGCCGCTTGGTCAAGTAGAACGGCGTGCCCTGGCGGTCCAGGAAACCGGCCAGTCGGCCACCCCGCAGGAACGCCACGGTCTCGAAGGTGCGGATCGCCGCATTCATCGCGTAGAAGCTGCGCGTGTGCAGCTCGAAGGCGCTGATCGAGCGGATGCCGGGGATGAAGAACAGGAAGCGTCCGGTGAGGTTGCACTGCCGCTGCTGGTACTCCGGGCAGGACTCCGGCTGGCACAGCCCGCCGTTGTCCTCGCGCGGGATCGCCTTGCGGCCGCCGAACAGCCGCACCGTGCGGCGCCCCGTCGCGTCCACCGGCACCGGCGCGTGCGTCATGCAGTGGCGCCATCGTCCGTCGGTCGAATACTCGGACCAGAAGCGCTTGTCCTGCGCACCCCAGGTGGCCAGTTCATGCGGCATCACGCTCTGCCAGCGATCGGTCGGGAACACCACCGGGAAGCGGTAGAGGCGCCGGCCCTCGCCGCGGTCCTCGCCATGGAGGTCGAGGATCTGCGACGCCAGTTCGGGGTTCGGGAAGTCCTGGGCACGCACGGTGAACCACGGCACGTTGCGCGGAACGAGCGGGCTCCTGAGCTCGGGGCAGGCCTCGGCCAGCGCACGCTCGATCTGGTCGAACGACTGGCCCTGGTTCAGGCCCTGTTCGTAGATCGCCTGTGCACGCGGCACCTCGGCGGCCCTGCGGGTCAGGACCTTGATGCCCGCGCGGATCTTGCCGCCCGTGGGCAGGCGGGGCGTTCCGTTCGTACCGTTACCCAGCAGGGTCGGCAGAGCGGTGGGCCCGCCGTGCAGCACGACGGCGGGCCGGGGATCGGGGGATGGTGAAGAGGCCATCGGCGTTCCTCGGTAAGCGTCGGGGGATTCCGACGAACCATCGTCCCGCCTCGACCCGTGCTTTCAACCCCGGGTGCCGTCCGGATGCCATGATGCGACTCGGTCCGCACGCCATGGTCCCGTGCAATCGCATCGCCCGAACCCGCCCCTTCCATGCAAGCCGAGTCGCCCTCCAGCCCACAAGACAGCGCAGACATAGACGACGAGGAACTGCGGCGGGTACTCGCCGCCTCCGAGGCCTTCGACGATGATCTGCTTGCACTGCTTCGAGCCGGCTGGAACACGTCGTCCCGACGCTCGACCATCTGCCTGGCCTTCTGTCGTTCGGCGATCGAGCATGCGATCGCGCAGCGGGTCCTGGTCGAAGCCGGCCTGACGGGAACCGCACTCAGCCTGATCCGCCTGCAGTTCGAGGCGGTTGTCCGTGCCGCCTGGGTGCTTCACGCCGCCAAGGAGGACTGGCTGGACAAGTTCTCCGCGCCGGTGCCGGACGGCGAACTCTCGGAACCCCAGATGGGGCCACCGATCCCCGCCATGATCGATGCCATCGGCGCGGTCGCCGGCCCGGCGGCCACCGAACTGAAGCGACTGCATGGCACCGTCAAGGTGATGCACTCGTTCGTGCACGGTGGTGTCCACCTGGTCGTCCACGCCCTGCGTGGCTATCCGGCAGGAAAGCTGACGTCCTTGCTGCAGAACCGCAACCTGCTCTCGCTGATGCTGGCCAACGTGATCGTGATCGTCAGCCAGGATCCCGGTCTTCGGGGCTCGGTCCGACGGTTGTCGGGCCTGCATGCGGCCTGCATGCCGCCGCTCCAGCGGTGAGCCTCGTCGAGGGTCCGGGCAGGACCGGCATGGCCTCGCCAGGCAACCAGAGCCATGACCTGGGCCGGGCGGACTCGAACGCCCTTCGCTTGGCACCCTGTTCGGCCTCGCCCACGAAGCTGCTGACGACATGGAGGTCGACCGGCGACGCGCCCACGTCCAGCAGGATGGCATTGGCGAACCCGGCCACCGATCGCGCGTCG
>CAYVXO010000400.1:0-2582 GCA_964454485.1 uncultured Rubrivivax sp. | reverse complement strand
CGCAGGCCAGCCGCAAGCAGGTGGAAAAGGCCTTCGACATGCTGATGGCGGCCGAGAAGCCGCTCATCGTGGCCGGCGGCGGCATCATCAACGCCGACGCCAGCAACCTGCTGGTGGAGTTCGCCGAGCTGACTGGCGTGCCGGTGATTCCCACGCTGATGGGCTGGGGCAGCATCCCCGACGACCACCCGCTGATGGCCGGCATGTGCGGCCTGCAGACCAGCCACCGCTACGGCAACGCCACCCTGCTGGCGAGCGACTTCGTGCTCGGCATCGGCAACCGCTGGGCGAACCGCCACACCGGCTCGACCGAGGTCTATTGCAAGGGCCGCACGTTCGTTCACGTCGACATCGAGCCGACGCAGATCGGCCGCGTCTTCATGCCCGACTTCGGCATCGTCAGCGATGCCAAGGCGGCGCTGGAACTCTTCGTTCAGATCGCCAGGGAGCGCAAGGCGGCCGGCACGCTCAAGCGCTTCGACGACTGGGCCGAGCGCTGCGCCGAGCGCAAGCGGCTGATGCACCGCAAGACGCACTACACCGAGGTGCCGATCAAGCCGATGCGCGTCTACGAGGAGATGAATGCCGCCTTCGGCCGCGACACCACCTACGTGACGACCATCGGCCTCAGCCAGATCGCCGCCGCGCAGTTCCTGCACGTCTACGGCCCGCGCCAGTGGATCAACTGCGGCCAGGCCGGCCCGCTGGGCTGGACCATCCCCGCCGCGCTGGGCGTGGTGGCGGCCGACCCGACGCGCAGCGTGGTCGGCATCTCGGGCGACTACGACTTCCAGTTCCTCATCGAGGAGCTGGCGGTGGGCGCGCAATTCCATCTGCCCTACGTGCACGTGCTGGTCAACAACAGCTACCTGGGCTTGATCCGCCAGAGCCAGCGCGGCTTCGACATGGACTACTGCGTGCAGCTCGCCTTCGAGAACCAGAACGTCACGGACGATTCGCTCAAGGGCTACGGCGTGGACCACCAGGCGGTGGTGCAGGGCCTGGGCTGCAAGAGCCTGCGCGTGACCGACCCCGAGAAGCTCGGCGGCGCGCTGGCCGACGCCAAGGCGCTCGCGCAGCAGCACCGCGTGCCGGTGGTGGTGGAGGTGATCCTCGAGAAGGTGACCAACATCGCGATGGGCACCGAGATCGACAAGATCAACGAGTTCGAGGAGATCGACTGCCGTCACCCCGAAGGCCGCCAGGGCCTGGAGATGGCCGGTCTGCTGGAGTGAGACGAAAGTGAGACGACCATGATCAAGGGTTTCGCCGCCAACC
This sequence comes from uncultured Rubrivivax sp., assembly GCA_964454485.1. Lineage (GTDB taxonomy): Bacteria > Pseudomonadota > Gammaproteobacteria > Burkholderiales > Burkholderiaceae_C > Rubrivivax. Next base: position 1,304 of record CAYVXO010000400.1, on the reverse strand, counting down.
TGTCGATGCTGTTCACCGAAGCGCCGATGCTCGAGCGCTTCGACCGCGCCGCGCGCGCCGGCTTCCGCTACGTGGAGCTGCAGTTCCCCTACGAGGCGCCGGCCGAGGCGGTGCGCGACAAGCTGGTGAGCAACCGGCTGCAGATGGTGCTGCACAACCTGCCCGCCGGCGACTGGGCCAAGGGCGACCGCGGCATCGCCTGCAACCCGGCGCGGCAGGAGGAGTTCCGCGCCGGCGTGGCCAAGGGCATCGCCTACGCGAAGACGCTAGGCGTGCCGCAGCTCAACTGCCTGGCCGGCCTGCCTGGCGCCGGCACCGACGACGCCACCGCGCGCCGCACGCTGGTCGAGAACCTGCGCTTCGCCGCCAAGGCGCTGAAGGAGGCGGGGCTCAAGCTGCTGGTGGAGCCGATCAACAACTACGACGTGCCGGGCTTCTGGCTCAACAGCACGCCGAAGGCAATCTCGGTGCTCGACGAGGTGGGCGCCGACAACGCCTACGTGCAGTACGACATCTACCACGCGCAGCGCTACGAAGGCGAACTGGCGGGCACGATGAGCCGGTACCTCTCGCGCATCGCGCACATCCAGATCGCCGACAATCCCGGCCGCAACGAACCGGGCACGGGCGAGATCCACTACCCGTTCCTGTTCGCGCACCTGCAGAAGATCGGCTACGACGGCTACATCGGCGCCGAGTACAAGCCCGCCGGCGCCACCGAAGCCGGCCTGGGCTGGCTGGAGCAGGCGCGGCGCCAACTCGGAGTCAACACATGAAGCTGGGATTCATCGGGCTGGGGATCATGGGCACGCCGATGGCGGGCCACCTGAAGGCCGGCGGCCACGAACTCTTCGTCACCTCGCGCAGCAAGGTGCCGCAAGTGCTGCTGGACGCCGGCGCCGTGGCCTGCGCCAGCGCGCGCGAGGTGGCGGCCAGCGCCGACATCGTGTTCACGATGGTGCCCGACACGCCCGACGTGGAAGCGGTGCTGTTCGGCAAGAACGGCGTCGCCGAAGGCCTGTCGGCCGGCAAGACCGTGGTCGACATGAGCAGCATCTCGCCCATCGAGACCAAGGCCTTCGCGAAGAAGATCAACGCGCTCGGCTGCGACTACCTGGACGCGCCGGTCTCCGGCGGCGAGGTGGGCGCCAAGGCGGCCTCGCTCACCATCATGGTAGGCGGCCCCGAAGCCACGTTCGAGAAGGTCAAGCCGCTGTTCCAGCTGATGGGCAAGAACATCACGCTGGTGGGCGGCAACGGCGACGGCCAGACCACCAAGGTGGCCAACCAGATCATCGTGGCGC
>CAYVXO010000399.1:0-2609 GCA_964454485.1 uncultured Rubrivivax sp. | reverse complement strand
TCGAGGTAGTACTCGGCCGGCATGTCGAGCACGGCGTTGTACTCGTCGTAGAACTGGCGGTGCGCCTCGGCGCTGTCGTCGTCGCCCTGGATCAGGTCGCGGAAGTAGTCGTAGTGGCTCTTCAGGTGGCGGTCGGGGTTCATCGCCACGAAGCCCGAATGCTGCAGGAAGCCGGGGTACACGCGGCGGCCGGCGCCGGGGAAGTTGGGCGGCACGCGGTAGATGACGTTGGCCTCGAACCAGCCGAAGCTCTTGTTCATGGCCAGGTTGTTGACCGCGGTCGGGCTCTTGCGGGCGTCGATCGGGCCGCCCATCATCGTCATCGTGCGCGGCGTGAACTCGCCGCGGCTGGCCAGCAGCGAGACCGCCGCCAGCACCGGCACCGTGGGCTGGCAGACCGAGATCACGTGCACCGAAGGCCCGATGTGGCGGATGAACTCCTGCACGTAGGCCACGTAGTCGTCCAGGTGGAACGGGCCGTGCTCGGCCGGCACCATGCGCGCGTCGGTCCAGTCGGTGATGAAGACCTTGTGGTGGTGCAGCAGCGACTTCACGGTGTCGCGCAGCAGCGTCGAGTGGTGGCCCGACAGCGGCGCCACCACCAGCACCGTGGGCTGCGTCTTCATGGTCGCCAGCGCGCGGCTGTCGTCGCTGAAGCGCTTGAAGCGCAGCAGGCGGCAGAAGGGCTTGGCGAGCGCCACCTGTTCCTGCACCGCCACCGTGACGCCGTCGATCGTGGCGCTGGTGATCGCGAACTCGGGCTTCTCGTATTCCTTGGCCAGCCGGTGCAGCAGGTCGAAGCCGGCCGAGATGCGCTGCGCCATCGGCGTGTGCGCGAAAGGCGACAAAGGGTGGTCGTAGAGCTTGGCCGAGGCGCTGGCGAACTCCGCGAACGGTGCCATCAGGGCACGCTGGGTTTCGTAGAGCTGGTACAGCATCGTCCTTCTCCTGGTGATCTGCCGCCGCTTTTGTGCAGTGCAGCAATTGTACGTCCGTACGAACGATCGTGCACCGCCCGGGCCGCCGCCGAAAGCGAAATAACACGTACGAAGACGGCCCGAATGCCGCGCAGGCTGTCCCCTGCGCGACAAGCCCAACAGGAGCTGACGCCGGATCTCGTCAGGCCATGACGCGCGCGAGCGCGGCGACGACGGCGTCGATGTTGCGGCTGTTGATGGCGGCCACGCAGATGCGGCCCGAATCGACACCGTAGATGCCGAACTCGCTGCGCAGGCGCTGCATCTGCGCCGCCGACAGGCCCGAGTAGCTGAACATGCCCTTCTGGCGCGTGATGTACGACAGATCGCCCTTCACGCCCGCGGCCTGCAGCTTGGTGACCAGCTGGGCGCGCGTGGCGCGAATGCGCTCGCGCATGCCGGCCAGTTCGGCTTCCCACTGCGCGCGCAGCGCCGGCGTGGTGAGCACCGTCGCCACCACCTGGGCGCCGAAGGTCGGCGGGTTCGAATAGTTCGTGCGCACCACGATCTTCAGCTGCGACAGCACGCGCGCGCACTCGTCGGCCGAGGCGCAGACGACGCTGAGCGCACCGACCCGCTCGCCGTAGAGCGAGAAGCTCTTCGAGAACGAGGTCGAGACGAAGAAGTCCACCCCGCTGGCCATGAACTGGCCGATGACGGCGCCGTCCTCGGCGATGCCTTCGCCGAAGCCCTGGTAGGCCATGTCGAGGAAGGGCACCAGGTCGCGCGCCTGGCAGGCCGCGACCACCTGCTGCCACTGCGCGGGGCTGAGGTCGCAGCCGGTCGGGTTGTGGCAGCAGGCGTGCAGCACCACGATGGTGCCGGGCTTGGCCGCCTGCAACGCGGCCAGCATCGCTTCGAAGCGGATGCCGCGCGTCGCGGCGTCGTAGTACGGGTACTGGCCGACCTCGAAGCCGGCGTTGGTGAACAGCGCGCGGTGGTTCTCCCAGCTGGGGTCGCTGATCAGCACCTGCGCGGCGGGGCGCAGACGCTTCAGGAAGTCGGCGCCCAGCTTCAGGCCGCCGGTGCCGCCCAGCGCCTGCAGGGTGGCGATGCGGCCGCCCTTGACGGCTTCGCTGTCGGCGCCGAACACCAGGCCCTGCACCGCCTTGTCGTAGGCCGCGATGCCGTCGATCGGCAGGTAGCCCTTGGCCTTGGGCGTGGCCAGCAGCTGCTGTTCGGCTGAGGCAACGCACTTGAGGACCGGCAACTTGCCTTCATCATCGAAATACACGCCGACGGCGAGGTTCACCTTCGCCGGATTCGGGTCGGCGGCGAAGAGTTCGTTCAGGCCCAGGATGGGGTCGCGCGGGGCGAGCTGGACGTCGGCGAAAAGAGAGGCGGACATGGGGGTTCCTGAAGGGACGCTGGCAGGAGTGATGAGACGCGGCGCCGGGCACTGCGCTACGCTTGCCGATTCTAGTGGGCTCACCGAGGGTTCCCCCTGATGAACGACCTGGCTGAACTCGCCGCCGTTCCCGCCGAGGGCGGGACGGGCGCGTTCGTGTCCTTTCCCGATTCACCGTTCCAGCTGTTCCAGCCCTACCTGCCGGCGGGCGACCAGCCGACGGCCATCGCCCAGCTGGTCGAAGGTGTGCACGACGGCCTGTCGTACCAGACCCTGCTGGGCGT
>CAYVXO010000398.1:0-2621 GCA_964454485.1 uncultured Rubrivivax sp. | reverse complement strand
AGCGTGAGCGCGATGTCGCCGGTGCCCGGCGGCATGTCGACGATCAGGTAGTCCAGCTCGCGCCAGTTGGTCTGGCGCAGCAGCTGTTCGAGCGCCTGGGTGGCCATCGGGCCGCGCCAGATCATGGCCTGGTCGGGCTCGACCAGGAAGCCGATCGACATGACCTGCACGCCGTGGTTCTCCAGCGGCTCCATGGTCTGGCCGTCGTGGCTGTCGGGGCGCCCCTCGACGCCCATCATCATCGGCTGGCTGGGGCCGTAGATGTCGGCGTCGAGCAGGCCCACGCTGGCGCCTTCGGCGGCCAGCGCGAGCGCCAGGTTGACGCTCGTCGTGCTCTTGCCGACGCCGCCCTTGCCGGAGGCGACGGCGACGATGTTCTTCACCTTGGGCAGCAGCTGCACGCCGCGCTGCACGGCGTGCGAGACGATGCGCGTGGTGATGTTGGCGCTGACGTTGTCCACGCCGGGCAGCGTGCGCGCCGCGGCCACCAGCGCCTTGCGCAGCGCCGGCACCTGGCTCCTGCCCGGGTAGCCGAGCTCGACGTCGAAGGAGACGTCGCCGCCTTCGATGCGCAGGTTCTTCAGCTGCTTGCCGCTGACGAAATCGCGGCCGGTGTTGGGGTCGACGACGGTCTTGAGCGCTTCCAGCAGCGCGGCTTCGGTGACGGCGGGCATGGGGTCCTCGGTGGGCGACCCCGAAGTCTAAGGCTCAGTGCACGCCCGCAATGTCCTTGCGGATGAAGAGGGCGTTGCCCGAGTGGTCCGGCCAGCCGAAGTAGACGTCGTTGAGCGTGAAGCCCATCGCGTCCAGGAAGTGGCAGTAGGTGAGGAAGGGCGTCTGGCCTTCGTAGAGGTTGGCGCGCATCACCTCGGTGTGGATGTACTTGAAGCGGCCGAGCGACTTGATCGCCCCGTTGAGGATGCGGAACTCGGCGCCCTGGCAGTCCATGTACAGCAGGTCCAGCCCCTGCGTGACCTCGCCGTGGCCGTGCTGGCCCAGGAAGTCCAGCACGTCGTCGACGGTGGAGGAGGTGAGCGTCACCGTCTCCGGGAAGCTCACGTGCCGGTGCACCGCCAGGTGGTGCGCGGGCTTCAGGATGCTGCTGCTCATGCCGCCGTTGCTGGCGACGTGGAACTCGTGCCGCTGCCCGGCCTTGTCGCTGCACAGCGTGTTGACGGCGATGAAGTTCGGGATCCGCCGGCAGGTGTCGGCCAGGTGCTGGTAGGGCGCCGGCAGCGGCTCGACGAAGACGCCGCTGGTGATGCCGTTGTCCAGGAACTCCTGCATCTCCTGGCCGTAGCTGGCACCCACCTGCAGCACGCCCGAAGGCGGCGGCAGCCCGAGCGAGTTCATGTGCGGGAAGAGTTCGAACGACATCGGCGGCACGCTCCTGGGGCTGGCCGGCCGATTGTTCGCCCGCCCGCCCGCCGCCGAACGGCCGAAGTGCGGGGCATTCCCGCGTTACTCGAAATCCGCGACGGCGCCGCTCAGGCGGCTTCGGCCAGCATGACGCGGTTCTTGCCGCCGCGCTTGGCGCGGTACATGGCCTTGTCGGCGCGCACGAACAGGTCGTCGAAGCCACTTGCGCCCAGCGTGGCGATGCCGATCGAGGCGGTGCAGCCGAAGGCGCCGGCCTCGCCCTCGACGCGCAGCGCGGCCACCGCGGCGCGCACGCGCTGCATCACCTGCGCCGCGCCCTCGGCGTCGGCGCCCGGCAGCAGGAGCGCGAACTCCTCGCCGCCCCAGCGCGCCACCGCGTCGCCGCCGCGCACGCCGCCGCGCACGCAGCCGCCCAGGCAGCGCGCCACCGCCTGCAGCAGGCGGTCGCCGCCGGCGTGGCCGTGGCGGTCGTTGACGAGCTTGAAGTCGTCCAGGTCCAGCAGCACCGCCGCCAGCGGCCGACCCGCTGCGCGCGCGGCCGCGATGGCCTCTTGCGCCACCTCGGTGAAGCGGCGCCGGTTCAGGAGCCCGGTGAGCGGGTCGTGGAAGGCCAGGTCGTGCGCCGCGCGGCGCGCCGTCTCCACCTCGTGCAGCAGGCGCACGATGAGGCCGCCGATCGGCGCCGACACCAGGATCGGCGCCACGACGGCGATCGTGAGCGAGCGCCTGAACGTCGGGCCGATGCCGATCCCCATGATCGCGTTGAGCGCGAACAGCATCCCCACCGAGGCCGCCACGCTCACCAGCACGATGCCCGCCAGCGTGGCCCAGAAGGGCGCGCGCAGCAGCAGTCGACGCAGGGAAGGCGGCATGGACGGTTCTTCGGCCACGCGCTGCGGATCTTGAGGGCGGCGCCTTCCCTAGAATCCGCCCATGACCCGCAAGCTTTTCGTGACCACCGCGCTGCCCTATGCGAACGGCGCGTTCCACATCGGCCACATCATGGAATACATCCAGGCCGACACCTGGGTGCGCTTCCAGCGCATGGTGGGCAGCGAGGTTCGCTTCGTCTGCGCCGACGACGCCCACGGCGCGCCGATGATGATCGCCGCCGAGAAGGCCGGCCTCACGCCGCAGGCCTTCGTGGCGCAGATCGCGGCCGGCCGCAAGCCGTACCTGGACGGCTTCCACATCGCGTTCGACAACTGGCACAGCACCGACGGCCCGGAGAACCACGAACT
>CAYVXO010000397.1:0-2624 GCA_964454485.1 uncultured Rubrivivax sp. | reverse complement strand
ACGACATGACCTGCGGCCACTGCGTCAGCACCATCACCAAGGCGCTGAAGGCCACCGACAGGGACGCCAAGGTTCAGATCGACCTGGCCACGCACCGGGTGCAGGTGGAGCCCGTCTCGGCCGACGCCGACGAACTGGCCGAAGCCATCAAGGATGCGGGCTACACGCCGGTTCCGGTCGAGGCGGTGGCTGGTGAAGTCGGTGCGCAGAAGCGTGGATCCTGCTGCGGGCACTGCCAGTGATGGTTGTGGCCGCGGTCGCCTGACTCGCTTCCGAGCCGTGCCCGCGTCTTCAGCAGTCGCTCGCGAACGTGGCGTCCCCTTGATGCCGGTCAATCACGGCGCGAGCGATGCTCGTAGGATCCCCAGCGCGGGGCAGATCACATGCTGCTCCACCAACGCATGCACTCTCGACCCGGCCGCCAGCAGACACGACACATCGCCTCGGTGATGCTGTTCGTGTGGCTGTTCGCGGTGGCAACGAGCTGGGTCCATGCATGCGTCCTGCAGTCAGAGCGTCCGAGCGACCACCATGCGCGCGGCGACTTCGTTGCGCCGCACGGCTTGAGTCACGAAGCTGCGGCTGATGCCAACGGGACGCCCGAGACCGACCCGGCGCTGCAAGCCTGCGCGAGCTTCTGCGAGACGGAGCAGAACATCGTCACCAAAGCCCAGTCGGCCAAAGCCGATGGGGCGGCGGAGCAGCCGGCACTGGCGGCGCAGGTCTTCGCCTGCTGGCCTGCCTTCACGCCCGGATGGGCGGAAGTCCGCTGGCGCCCCCTTGCGTCGCCGCCGCCATCGGGACCGCCGGTGGCTATCGCCTTTCTTCGTCTGACCATCTAGCCCCTGCCGGGCTGATGCAGGCGCGGGCGTGCTCCGCGCGCTGGCCAGCCTGCGCGTCCAAACCTCCTTCGCTGTTGCTGAAGCGCAGGTGTCTCCCTGCCGTCCCTCGACGGTGACTCATCCCTCGTTCCCCCACTGGAGTTTCATCATGGCAACTCTTCGTTCCTTTGCCCTGGCCGGCGCGCTGGCCTTCACGCTGGCGGCCTGCGCCCAGACTCCGGCCGCGCCCGGCAGCCAGGATCACTCAGCCCACCATCCGCCGGGCGCGGCCTCGGCCGCGGCGACCCCTGCCGACCGCATGACGATGATGGATGCGCACATGAAGGCGATGCGCGAGATGCACGAGAAGATGTCTCGCGCCCGCACGCCGGAGCAGCGCAACGCACTGATGGCCGAGCACATGAAGCTGATGCAGGAAGGCATGGGCATGATGGGCGGCATGGGCCCCGGGCCGATGGCCGGCATGGGTGGCGCGGGTGGCACGGGAATGGGGGGCACGCGCGCGATGGGCCCGATGGGCGCAGCCAGCGCGCCGATGGACATGGCCACGCGCCAGCAGATGATGGAAAAGCGCATGGAGATGATGCAGTCCATGATGCAGATGATGATGGACCGCATGGGCGCTCCCCCAGCCAAGCCCTGAACGACGGCACCTGCCTGCGAAGAGACGCTCAGTAGAGCGTTGACAGGGCGTTGAGCTGAATTGCTTGACCTTCCCACAACGTCAAGGTCTAAGGTTGTCGCATCCCTGGCAGGCACCACGAGTGCCCCGTCGGGGCAAGGAGCCATTCATGAACCACCCTGTCACTGAGTCCCGTGCGAACGGCGCGCCCTCGGGCCGCCGCCCGGTCACCATCGCGCTGCTGATGATCGTGCTGATCGTCGCGTTCTACCTGCTGCGCGAGCACTGGGGCCATGTGTCCGGCCTCTGGCCGTACCTGCTGTTGCTGGCATGCCCGCTGATGCACCTGTTTCACGGCCACGGCGGCCATGCTCGGCACGAGAGCCATGGCTCAGACAAGCCAAGCGAGGGCTGAAGCCATGGACACGCGAGCTCACCAGCACGAAGGACACGCAAAGGCCCAGCCGCACGACCACGGCCACGGCCACGGCCACCATCACCATGGCGGGCAGCATGAGTCCAGCCCAGGTGCGCAGGGCACAGCGGATGAAGCGCCGCCGGCGGGCACGATCTACACCTGTCCCATGCACCCCGAGGTGCGGCAGGACCACCCCGGCAACTGCCCCAAGTGCGGCATGACGCTGGAGCCGGTGCTGCCGGCGCTCGACGAGGACGAGAACCCCGAACTGGCCGACTTCAGCCGGCGCTTCTGGTGGACCCTGCCGCTGACTGTGGTCGTCACGCTGCTGGCCATGGTCGGCCATCGCCTGCAGTGGTTCGAGATGGGCGTGCAGAGCTGGATCGAGTTCGCGCTGTCCGTGCCCATCGTGCTGTGGGCGGGCTGGCCGTTCTTCGTGCGCGGCGTGCAGTCGATCCGGCTTCACAGCCCGAACATGTGGACGCTCATCGGGCTGGGTACCGGAGCGGCGTTCGCCTACAGCGTGGTGGCCACGGTGGCGCCGGATGTCTTCCCGGCCTCGTTCCAGGCCATGGGCCGGGTGGCGGTGTACTTCGAGGCAGCGGCGGTCATCATCTCGCTGACGCTGCTGGGCCAGATCCTGGAACTCAAAGCCCGCTCGCAGACCTCGGCGGCGATCAAGTCGCTGCTGGGCCTGGCGCCCAAGACCGCGCGCCGCATCGCCGCGGATGGCAGCGAGGAA
>CAYVXO010000396.1:0-2639 GCA_964454485.1 uncultured Rubrivivax sp. | reverse complement strand
CGTACTGGCCCAGCGTGGTCCAGGTCTTCTGGCCGTTGACGATGTACTTGTCGCCGCGGCGTTCGGCGCGCGTCTTGAGCGAAGCCAGGTCGCTGCCCGAGCCGGGTTCGCTGTAGCCCTGGCTCCACCAGACCTCGCCGCTGGCGATGCCGGGCAGGAAGCGCTTCTGCTGCTCCGGCGAGCCGAAGGCCATGATGACCGGCGCCACCATCACCGGGCCGAAGGGCACCACGCGCGGCGCACCGGCGAGCGCGCATTCCTCTTCGAACAGGTGCTTCTGCACCGCGGTCCAGCCCGGGCCGCCGAACTGCTTGGGCCAGCCCCAGCCCAGCCAGCCCTGCTTGCCCAGGATCTTGGCCCAGCGCTGCATGTCGTCGCGCGACAGGCGCAGGGCGCCGTGCACCTTGGTGCTGATGTCCTTCGGCAGGTTGGCCGCCACCCACTGGCGGATCTGCTGCCTGAAGGCCTGTTCCTCGGGGGTGAAGTTGAGGTCCATGCGTGTCGTCTCCGGATCAGCCGCGCGTTTTAGCACGGTCGTTCGCCTGCCGGCTGTCAAGGCTGCGACAAAGATAATCGCACCCGATGACCGAAGGGGCGGAGGAGAGCGGTTTCGGCGCCACCGTGGCGGCGCTGGCGGTGGGGCAGGTGCTCAGCTGGGCGGCGCTCTTCTACGCCTTCTCGTCGTTCGTGCTGCCGATGCAGCGCGAATTCGGCTGGGACAAGCCCACGCTGATGGGCGCCTTCACCACCGGCCTGGCGCTGCACGGCGCCGCCACCTATGCGGTGGGCGCGGCCATCGACCGCGGGCGCGGCCGCCTCGTGCTCACCGGCGGCGCGCTGGCCGCCGGCGTGGGGCTGCTGGCCTGGTCGCGGGTGACGGCGCCGTGGATGCTCTACGCCTGCTGGGCGCTGATGGGCGCCTCGATGGCGGCGCTGCTCTACGAGCCGGCCTTCATGGTGGTGACCAAGCGCTACCCGGAACGCTTCCGCCAGGCCATCACCCGCATCACGCTGGTGGGCGGCTTCGCCAGCACGCTGTGCTACCCGGCGGTGGCGGCCTTGATCGACGGGCTGGGCTGGCGCCGCGCGCTCGTGGTGATGGGGCTGGTGATGGTGGCCTTCGTCGCCCCGCTGCACGCCTGGGCGCTGCGCGGGCCGGCGCTGGGCCGCAGCGCGCGCCACCACGACACCGCCGACGACGCCACCCTGCACCAGGCGCTGCGCACGCCGGCGTTCTGGCTGCTCACGCTCACCTTCACCGGCTATGCCTTCGTCTCCACCGCCTTCTGGGCCCACGTGATGCCGGCCTTCGCCGAGAAGGGCTTCAGCGAGGCGGCGGCGACCGCGGTGCTGGTGTGGTTCGGCCCGGCGCAGGTGGCGGGCCGCTTCGTGCACGCGGTGGCCGGCGGCGGGTTGCGCCTGCGCGTGCTGGGGCTGGTGGTGCTGGCGACGGTGCCGCTGTCGCTGCTGCTGTTCGCGCTCGGCACTTCGGTGGCGGTGCTGGTGGGCTTCGCGCTCGTGTTCGGGGTTGCCAACGGGCTGGTGACCATCGTGCGCGGCGGCCTGGTGCCGGAATACTTCGGCCGCACCCACATCGGCCGCATCAGCGGCCTCATGGCCGCGGTGGCGCTGCTGGCGCGCGCGCTGGCGCCCTGGTCGCTGGCCTTGCTGTTGCTGGTGGTGCCGGGTTACCGGCAGGCCATCTTCGTGCTGGCGGGGCTGGGCTTCGCCTCGGCGCTGGCGTTCTGGCTGGCGCGCAAGCCGGGCTGAGCGGTGCTCAGCGCAGCGGAATCGGCGTGCCGCGGTCCACCGGCACCGCGGTGACGCTGTTCTGCGGCGAGCCTTCGATCACGCGGTCGGAATAGGTCAGGTAGACCAGCGTGTTGCGCTCCGCGTCCACCATGCGCACCACGCGCAGGCGCTTGAAGACGAGCGAGATGCGTTCGTTGAACATCTCGTCCTGTTTCTTCAGCGCCTTCGGGAACGAGATCGGACCCGTCTGCCGGCAGGCGATGGAGGCCTCGGACTTGTCTTCCGCCAGCCCCAGGCCGCCCTTGATGCCGCCGGTCTTGGCGCGCGAGACATAGCAGGTGACGCCCTTGACCTCGGGGTCGTCGTAGGCGTCGACCACGATCTTGTGGTCGGGGCCGATGAACTTGAAGACGGTGTCGACTTCGCCGACGCGCTGGGCCTGGGCGGCAAGGGTGCAGGCCAGGAGGAAAGGGGCGAGCAGTGGCTTCATGGGGCGCCTTCGGGGCTGGGTCGGGTGTTGGGCTTGAAGATGTGGATGGTCTCGCCGCGCGCAAGCATCTGCACCAGCTGGGCGATGCGCCGGGCGCGCGTCTCGGGCTTCACGGCCGTCTGGATGCGCCACAGCACCGCGTAGCGATTGGCCGCGTTGACGGTCGCGAAGAAGGCCTTGGCCGCGGGCTCGGCTTCCAGCGCCGCCAGCAGGTCAGGGGGCACCGTGGACGTGCGGGCGCCGTCGTAGGCCTTCGCCCAGCGCCCGTCGGCCTTGGCGGCCTCGACCTGCGCGTGGCCCGGCGCCTGCATGCGGCCCGCGGCGATGAGCGCCGCGGCCTTCTCGACGTTGATCTTCGACCAGATGCTGCGCGCGCGCCGCGGCGTGAAGCGCTGCA
>CAYVXO010000395.1:0-2708 GCA_964454485.1 uncultured Rubrivivax sp. | reverse complement strand
GCGTCCGGCATGTGGCGGATCCAGATGCGCGCGCCCGCGGGTGCCGACTCCCAGCCCTTGAACTCGCCCAGAACCAACGCCAGCGGCTGACGCCCGTCATGCGGCTGCAGCACCGACAACCGGGCTCGGCGCCGTTCGGCCTGCTCGGCCTTCGCGGACTCGTTGAAGGCTTCCGGCACGTACAGCCGGTTCGACAGCGACTCGCCCTTCACCTGGATCGCCTCGGCGGCCTGCATCAGATACTTGTGAAGCACCGCCTGGTTGCGCTTCCCGGCCATGGCCGGTGACCAGCGGTTGAAGCCGGCCCGCTCGAACAGGAAGTGCATCAGCGCCCGCAGGCTCATCCGGCGACGGGTGCGGCCGACCTCCGACGGATCGGCAGGCTCGCGGCTCACCCCAGGCCGCCCGGGTACACGCGCCCACGGGAAGTCCACGTGCAGTTCCACCCGTGCCGGATCCAGCTGGACAACGGCCTCGCCGACCAGTTCGCCCAGGCCCGACATCGCAGGCCCCGGCTCGTAGCTCGGGCAGGCGGGGTGGTGCCGGTCCCCGGTCTCGGGCATGCGCTTGATCTGGAAGTGGCGATGGAAGGCGACGTACATCTCGACGCCGCCTGCCACGCACAGGCAGCGCGGCCGGCCCGGCGCCTCGTAGGCCTGAGCCAGCAGGTCCTGCAGCTGCGGGTCGTCGGCGTCGACCACGCGCCCACCGATCGCAAAGCGCTGCCCGTCCACCCCCGACTCCTTCCCCGACTCCATCGCCGTTGCAGCCCTTCAGCGGGCGCGCCGTGTCATGCCAGCTCCTCGAGCACCTTGGCCAGCTCGGGTCGCGGCCTCGGCAGCTGCTCGCGCACGGCACTTCGATCGGCGATGCCCAGCACCAGCCCGACCTGGTCCTCGTCGGCGCCGCGTTCGTACATCCGCGACATCAGGGTCAGCCGCGCCGACTGCGTGCACAGACCGGGTATGTCGGCCTGGCGGAAGATCTTGCGGTAGATCTCCAGCAGGGGACGGCAGACGTAGCGGTTCTGGCCCTCGCCGCCGTTCGGCGTGATCGGATAGACCTCGCCCTCCGCGCCCAGGAACAGCGGGCCGTGCCGATCCAGGCCGCGCCAGTGCTCGGCGGCGCCGAGACCATGGCCGGCACGGACCCGCTCGTCGAGATAGGCGCCGAGCGCCTCGTCGAGACGGCGGTGGTTGAAGAACAGCGGTCGGTCCCTGCCGTTGATCGCGACATCGGCGCGCACCTTCGACTCTCGCCGCACGCTGCCGTCCTCCAGCAGGTAGTCGCCCACCGTCAGGCGCGCGACCTCCAGCGGGCGCAGGCCGGTCGCGAAGGGCAGGTAGTAGAGCGCCAGGTCGTGCAGCGGCCGCGTGGATCGGCTGCGCACGCGGCGCGCCCCGAGATCGACCTCATCGGGATTGAGCACACGGGCTTCGCGCTGGGAGCTCACCTGCGTCGGGTCGAAGTGCTGCAGTGCCTGGAGGATCGCTTCCCGGTGCATGCGCAGGCGCTTCACGAAGGCGGCGCCGCTCTCCTGCAGGCCATCGACGCCCACTGCCTGAGTGAGCTGCACCGCGAGCCCCTTGATGCGCCGGTCGACGGCCGAACGCGACAGCCCCCATCTCTGCGCCACGGTCGCGTAGGGATCGCCGTCGATCACCTCGCGCAGCATCTGGATCGTCTGCAATGTCTGCCGGCGATCGCCGGCGGTTTCCGGATCGTCTTCCATTGTTGTTACTCCCTGGACGACGGAATCACCGACGGACGTTGGCGGGGCGCGGCGTCGTGGTCGCTCCGCGCCAATCGCTTCGTCGATGTCGACGGCATGGACCCCGCACGGCCCGAGCACATGCATGGCGTCCCCACGTCTAACGCGCGAACCTGCGACTCCCGTGTGACCAGTCGTTTCGCGACCGATACACGCCAGGCCCTGTCGCGTTCGCGGCCGCGGCGAGACCTCGCCTGACCGCGTTGCGGCTTCAATGTGCCCGGGCATGCGTGCCGGCGTGTTGCCGAGGCGTTACCGCGTGCAGCGCGATGCGTCCGTCGCCTTTCCAGGTGTCTCATGACGCAACCCCCTGCTGCTCGATCCAGCGGCGGATGTCCTCGGCGCGCCAGACGGTGACGCGCTCGGACAGCTTCACCGGCTCCGGAAACGTGCGCGCATGCACGCGCCGCCACAGGGTGGACTTGGAGATGGGGACGAAGGACAGCACCTGCGGCTGGCGCAGGAAGCCGGTGTCCGGCAGCGCGGCGCTGGGCGGCGCGGCCGGGGAATCCGCCGACGGGGCGGCGGGAACAGGAACGCGGGGCATGATCGGCCTCTCATCGGCATGCAGCCGGCAAAGGTCATGACCTGCTCTGCGACGACGGCGCTCGGTCAGGAAACGCGCCAGCCGCCCGGGAACGCTCGACTCCTGGACCACCGCGGGCGTTCCGTTCGCGCGGTGGATGAAGATGCCTTCCGAAGAGGGCCCCTGCCGAGGGCCCCCTTCGGTGTGATTCGATCGCCACCCCCTTGGGGGTGCATGCCGACCGCCATGCGGTGCGGGTCCGCGCGTTCGATGCCGCGGAGGGCCGAGTCCGGCACCGGGTGCGTTCGGTCGCCGAGCCGGGCGCGGCGGGTCCGCCGGAACTGGCCGGCACGCCGGAGGCAGCGTGCCGACGTTGGACGAGGCAGGTATCGACTGCGACGCCACCCGATG
>CAYVXO010000394.1:0-2717 GCA_964454485.1 uncultured Rubrivivax sp. | reverse complement strand
GGCGAGCTGACGCCGCGCGTCAAGCCCGACAAGCAGCCGCTGTACCGCCTCGGCCTGAAGAGCTTCTTCGAGGAGGGGCGCAGCCTCGCGCAGATCAGCCATCCGAGCGTGGTCTCGGTGCTGAACTTCTTCCGCGAGAACGAGACCGTCTACATGGTGATGAACTACCTGCAGGGCGACACCCTGCAGGACTTCATCGTCACCGCGCGCGATCTCAAGCGCGACAAGGTGTTCCGCGAGTCCACCATCCGCTCGCTGTTCGACGAGATCCTGCGCGGCCTGCGCATCGTGCACCAGCACAAGATGCTGCACCTGGACATCAAGCCGGCCAACATCTTCATCACCAACGACAACAAGGCCGTGCTGCTGGACTTCGGTGCCGCGCGCGAAGTGCTGTCGAAGGAAGGCAACTTCATCCGCCCGATGTACACGCCGGGCTTCGCCGCGCCCGAGATGTACCGCCGCGACGGCACGCTGGGCCCCTGGACCGACATCTACGCCATCGGCGCCTGCATCTACGCCTGCATGCAGGGCTACCCGCCGAACGACGCGCCGCAGCGGCTGGAGAAGGACCGCCTGGCGCTGAGTCTCTCGCGCCTGCGCAACATCTACTCGGACAACCTGATCGAGGTCACCGAGTGGTGCATGTCGCTCGACCCGCTCTCGCGCCCGCAGAGCGTGTTCGCGCTGCAGAAGGAACTCTCGCGCGAGACCGAGCGCCGCTACACCAAGCTCAGCTTCAGCGAACGGCTCAAGCTGCAGCTCGAGACGCTGAAGACGGGCGCCAAGGCCTGAAGCCCCCGGAGCCACCATGCGTTTCTCCGTCTACCAGGTCAGCCGCAAGGGCGGCCGCGAGAAGAACGAAGACCGCATGGGCTACTGCTACACGCGCGACTCGGGCCTGTTCGCCCTGGCCGACGGCATGGGCGGCCACCCCGAAGGCGAGGTCGCCAGCCAGATGGCGCTGCAGACGCTGGCCGCGCTCTTCCAGCGCGAGGCCAAGCCCTCGCTGAAGGACCCGCTGCGCTTCCTGCACGACGCCGTCATCGCCGGCCACCACCAGCTGCTGCGCTACGCGACCGAGCATTCGCTGATGGACACGCCGCGCACCACCGTCGTCGCCTGCGTGCTGCAGGGCAACGCCGCCTACTGGGCGCATTGCGGCGACTCCCGGCTGTACCTGGTGCGCGGCGACAAGCTCATCGCGCGCACGCGCGACCACTCCTACAGCGAGCTGCAGGAGACGCTGTCGCAGGTGGTGCCCATCGGCGAGCGCTTCAACCGCAACGTGCTCTTCACCTGCCTGGGCAGCCCGGGCAAGCCGGTGGTCGACACGGCCGGCCCGCTCATCATGCAGTCCGGCGACCGCGTGATGCTGTGCTCCGACGGCCTGTGGGGCAGCGTCAGCGACGCCCAGATCGTCGAGCAGCTCTCGCGCCACCCGATCAGCGACGCCGTGCCCGAGCTGGTGGAACTGGCGCTGCGCCATGCCGGCGCGAAGAGCGACAACGTCACCGTGCTCTCGGTCGAGTGGGAGTCCACCGAAGACGGCGACAGCGGCAGCGGCGTGTCCACCATGTCGCTGGGCGAGGAGGTCTTCGCCTCCACCATCCAGGCCAGCATGATCGGCGACACGCCCGACGAGCTGGACGAAGCCGAGATCGAGCGCTCGATCAAGGAAATCAACGAGGCGATCCAGCGTTCCTCGCAGAAGCGGCGCTAGCATCGCCTTCATGAACTACCAAAGATCCGGCGGCCGCGCGGCCGACGCGTTGCGTCCGGTCGCCATCGAGCGCCACTACACCCGCCATGCCGAAGGCTCGGTGCTCGTCGCCTTCGGCGACACCAAGGTGCTGTGCACCGCCTCGGTCGACGAGAAGGTGCCGCCGCACAAGCGCGGCAGCGGCGAAGGCTGGGTGACGGCCGAATACGGCATGCTGCCGCGCAGCACCCACACCCGCAGCGACCGCGAGGCGGCGCGCGGCAAGCAGAGCGGGCGCACGCAGGAGATCCAGCGCCTCATCGGGCGTTCGCTGCGCAGCGTGTTCGACCTCTCCGTCCTGGGCGAACGCACGATCGCGCTCGACTGCGACGTCATCCAGGCCGACGGCGGCACGCGCACGGCGGCCATCACCGGCGCCTTCGTGGCCGCGCACGACGCGGTGGCCTGGCTGCTCGCGCAAGGCCGCATCGAAAAGAGCCCCATCCTCGACTTCGTGGCCGCGGTGTCGGTGGGCATCGTCGAAGGCACGCCGCTGCTGGACCTGGAATACGTCGAGGACTCGGCCTGCGACACCGACATGAACGTGGTGATGACCGCCGCCGGCGGCTTCGTCGAGGTGCAGGGCACGGCCGAGGGCGCGCCCTTCACGCGCGCGCAGATGGACCGCCTGCTCGCGCTCGCCGCGCAGGGCATCGCCGAGCTGGTCGGAAAGCAGCGCGCCGCCCTCGCGAAGGCATGAGGCTGGTCCTGGCGTCGAACAACGCGAAGAAGCTCGTCGAGCTGCGCGCGCTGTTCGGCACCCTGCCGATCGAGCTGGTGCCGCAGGCCGAGCTGGGCATCGCCGAAGCCGAGGAGCCGCACGTCACCTTCGTCGAGAACGCGCTCGCGAAGGCGCGCCACGCGGCGCGCGCCGCCGGCGCTGCGGCGATCGCCGACGACTCGGGCCTGTGCGTGGACGCGCTCGGCGGCGCGCCGGGCGTGCAGTCGGCGGTCT
>CAYVXO010000393.1:0-2725 GCA_964454485.1 uncultured Rubrivivax sp. | reverse complement strand
GCTGGTGCAGGAAGATGATGTTGAGCACGATCCAGCCGATCGGCAGCAGGCCCGAGAGACCGCCCAGCAGCGCCGCGTTGCCGGCCATCGCGAAGGGCATGCCGTAGACGAACACGGCCACCACCAGCGCCGCCAGCAGGCCGGCAGCGGCGGCCACATGGGCCTTCAGGTGCAGGAAGCCCAGACCGACCAGCATCACCACCACCGGCAGCGCGGCCAGCAGCGTGGACAGCACCATGCTGCCCAGGGGGTTGTAGACCTGTTGCCAGAGCATCGCCTTGTCTCCGAAGGATCGTGGTTGGAATGGGGCGCGATGCTGCGCGGGCGCGGCCGGCCGCGCGTGAAACCTGGTGCCGGCGCGCGTGAACGCTTTTCACGCGTTCAGCTTCCTTTCAGGCGAGCGAAGTCTTCAGCCAGTCGACGAAGGCGGCGCATTCCCAGCGCGCCAGGGTGCCGGGCTTCCAGCACAGGAAATGGTGGTGCGGCGACGCCACCGTGCGCGGCGACAGCCGCACCAGGCGGCCGCTCGCGAGCCAGGCCGCGCCCAGCGTCAGCCGAAGCAGCGTGACGCCGAAGCCGGCCGCGGCGGCGTCCAGCATGAGGCCCACGTCGTTGAACTGCGCGCCTTCGCGCGGTTCCGGCAGCAACAGCCCGGCGGCGCGGAACCAGGTGCCCCAGGGCTCCAGCGGGCTGCGGATGAGCCGCACGCGCGACACCTCGGCGGCGCTCGCGAAGCCGTCGTCGAAGGGGCCGTGCTCGGCCGCGTAGTCGGGGCTGCAGACGGGCGTGACCTCGTCGGAGAGCAGCCGCACCTGCTCCACGCCGGCGTAGGGGCCGGTGCCGAAGCGCACTTCCAGGTCGGCGTCCTCGGCGGTGACGTCCAGGAAGGGGATCGCCACCTGCAGCGTCAGCTCCACCTCGGGCCAGGCGCGGCGGAAGCCGGCCAGCCGCGGCAGCAGGATCTCGCGCGAGAAGGTCGGCGTCACCGCCAGCCGCAGCCGCGCCGGCGCGGCCGTGCGTTCGCCGGCCCAGGGCAGCTGCTGCAGCGCGCCGAGCGCGGTGCGCACCTGCGCCAGGTAGGCGGCGCCGTCGGCGGTGAGCGTGAAGTCGTTGCGGCCGAAGAGGCGCGCGCCCACCAGCGTTTCCAGCTGCTTCATGCGGTGGCTCACCGCGCTCGGCGTCACGTGCAGTTCTTCGGCGGCGGCGCTCACGCTGCGCAGCCGCGCCAGCGCCTCGAAGGCCTGCAGGCAAGGGGTGGGCGGCAGCCGGGAGCTGGCCATGCCGCGTTCAGGCGTGCTGGGTGAAGACCGTGAGCACGCCGGTGTAGCCGTAGAGGTGGTGGCGCGCGATCTCGCCGCCGGCGAAGAAGCCGGCCAGCGGCACGTCGCCGAGCGCGCGCTGCACGATCTTCAGCTCCGCCGAAGGGCCGCCGAAGTGCGGCCCGCCGCGGCCGGCGCAGCTGATGTACAGCGCGCCGCGGATGCGCGAAGCCGCCGGCACCGGCGCGGCCGTGCCGCCGGCGGCGGCCAGCTCAGAAGGCGCCTCCACCTCCTCGCGGATCTCGCTGCAGATGCGCACCAGGTCGCGCCGCGCCGCTTCGGCGTCGCGCGCGCAGAAGGCCAGCCGCATGCCGGGCTCCACCAGGTCGGCCAGCGCCACCGCATTGCGGCCGGGGTCGAGGCCGATCAGGTGGCGCACCCGCACGTCGGGCCCGAACTGGCGGCCGGGGCCCAGCGGCGCGGCGTCGCCGTCGGACAGGCCGACCAGCGTGCGGCGCAGGCGCGGCAGCGCGGCGCGCGCGTTCGCGAGGTCGGCGATGCCCAGGTCTTCCAGCAGCAGCGGCATGGCCGGGCGGCCGTCGAGCTCGACGACGATGTTGCGTTCGGCCGCCGTCACCGTGCGCACCGGCCCCACCGGCTGGCAGCCCTGGGTCACGCGCGAGACGAGCGGCACGTCGGCGCTGAAGGCCACGCCCGAGAGGCCGCCGGTGAACACGCCGTCGGCCAGGTGCACCGCGCCCGCGCGCGACGACGCCAGGCCGCCGAAGAGGTAGCCCGAAGCGGTGCGGTCGCTCATCTCGACGATCAGCTCGGCAAGCTCCGGCGTCGCCGGGTCGGCGTGCACGAGCGCGCTGTAGGGCTCGATGCGCGCGAGCGGCCGTGCGCCCGAGAAGACCTCGAAGCGGCCGGCCGGCAGCGCGCCCAGCAGCAGCACGAGCGCCGGCTCGTCGAGGTACTCGACGCCGCTTGCCGCCACGCCCACGCCCACCGAGCCGACCCAGGCCACGCCCGGCCAGCGCTGCTTCAGCGCGGCCAGCAGCGCCTGCGCGTGCGGCACGTAGGCGTCGGTGAAGTAGGCGAAGCCCAGCGTCAGCGGGCCGCTGCCGCCGCCTTCCTGGCGCGCGTGCTGGGCGTCGACCTGCGCCGCCGCGAGCGACAGCGCCATCCGCCAGTCGGGATGGGTGGCGTGGCCGCAGACGAAGGGCGTCATCGCGGCCTTGCGTTCAGCGCGCGCGCTTGCGCGCCGCGGTGGCCGTCTTCTTCGGCGCCGCCGGCGCTGAAGACGCTGGAGGCAGGGCCGCGGCGGCGCCGCTGTCCTTGATCGCGTTGGCCGCCAGTTCGCCGAACTGGCGCGTCAGCGCGCCCCACCCCTGCATCGGGTCGACGCTGTCGCCGGCGGCCGAGGGCGGCGTGGCGGCGGCGGCCTGGGCGGCGGGCTTCGGGCG
>CAYVXO010000392.1:0-2743 GCA_964454485.1 uncultured Rubrivivax sp. | reverse complement strand
GCGTACTCGGCCAGGAAGAACATCGCGAACGACATGCCCGAGTACTCGATCATGTGGCCGGCGACGATCTCCGACTCGCCTTCCACCACGTCGAACGGGTGGCGGTTGGTCTCCGCCAGGCCGGCGATGAAGTAGACCAGGAAGATCGGCAGCAGCGGCAGCCAGTTCCACGAGAACAGGTCCAGGCCCATCGAGGCGCCGATGCCGCGGCCCTGCGACATCACGATCTCGGTCATGTTCAGGCTGCCCGAGACCATGAGCACGATGACGAGCGCGAAGCCCATCGCGATCTCGTAGCTCACCATCTGCGCCGACGCGCGCAGCGCGCCCAGGAAGGCGTACTTCGAGTTGCTGGCCCAGCCGGCGATGATGACGCCGTAGACCTCGAGCGAGGCGATCGCCATCAGGAACAGCAGGCCGGCGTTGACGTTGGCCAGCGCCACGTCGGGGCCGAAGGGCACCACCGCCCAGGCCGCGAGCGCCGGCATGATGGTCATCACGGGGCCGAGGAAGAACAGGCCCTTGTTGGCCGCGGTCGGGCGGATGATCTCCTTGAAGATCAGCTTCACCGCGTCGGCGATCGGCTGCAGCAGGCCGGCGGGGCCGACGCGGTTGGGGCCCAGGCGGATCTGCGTGAAGCCGATGCCCTTGCGTTCCCACAGCGTCAGGTAGGCCACGCAGCCCATCAGCGGCGCGACCAGCACGACGATCTTGATCAGCGTCCAGACCACCAGCCAGAGGCCGGGGCCCAGCACCGAGTTGCCCACCTGGTGGAGCGGCTCGAACATGGCTCAGGCCCTTTCCACGGTGAGGGTGCCGAACATCGCGCCCAGCGTGGCCACCGCCGGGTGGCCGGCAGGCACGCGCACGGCGTTGTCGGCCAGCGTGGCGTCTTCGCGCGCTGGCATCACGACGAGCGCGTCGCCCTGCGAGACCAGCACCTTGTCGTCGGCCGCCAGGCGCAGCTGGCGCCAGAGCGACGACGGCAGCGAAGCCACCGGCGGCCTTGCGTCGGTGGACAGCTGCAGCGACGCGGCGCGCCGCACCAGCGGGTCGGTGCAGTAGATCGGCACGTCGGCCACGCGCTCCAGGCTGCGCAGCGGCTGCGGCAGCGCCAGGTCGGCGAGCGTGCTGTTGTCCAGCCGCGTGACCAGGCTGGCGGTGTCGCCCAGCGCCTCGGCACGCACTTCGTCGACCGTCTCCTGGTCGAAACCGGGCAGGCCGAGCAGGTTGCCCAGCACGCGCAGCACCTTCCAGGCCGGCCTTGCGTCGCCGCGCGGCTTGACGACGCCGGCGAAGCTCTGCGCCCGGCCTTCGGCGTTGACGAAGGTGCCGGCGGTCTCGGTGAACGGTGCCACCGGCAGCAGCACGTCCGCGTTGTCGACCGCGGCGTCCTTGAACGTGGTGAGCGCGACGACCAGCCCGGAGCCGGCGAGCGCCTTCTTCGCCGCCGCGGCGTCGGCGGCGTCGAGCGCCGGCTCGACGTTGAGCAGCAGCAGCGCCTTCATCGGCTGCGAGAGCATCTGGCCGGCGTTCAGGCCGCCGGGTCCCGGCAGCGCGTCGACCAGTTGCGCGCCCACCGTGTTGGCGGCCTCGCCCAGGTAGCCGACCGAAGCGCCGGTTTCGCGGCCGATCCACTGCGCCAGCGCCAGCAGCAGCGAAGCCTGCGGGTGCTGCGCGGCGGCGTTGCCCAGCAGCACCGCCTTCTTCGTGCCGGCCATCAGCGAGGCGGCGATGGCGCGCGCCTCGTCGCCGGGGAAAGCTTCCAGCGGCGACGGGATCTCCTTCAGCGCCGCCACCGCCGAGGCCACCTGGGCCAGCGCCTGCGGCCAGGCCGAAGGCGCGGCGGTCATGCGCTGCGCGACGGGCAGCAGCCAGTCGTCGTGCACCGCGTGCAGGCTGCTGACCTTCGCGCCATGGCGCGCCGCCTGGCGCAGCCGCTGCGCGAACAGCGGGTGGTCCTTGCGCAGGAACGAGCCGACGACGAAGGCGCTCTCCAGCTTGGACAGGCTTGCGATCGGCGTGCCCAGCCAGCGCGCGTGGCCCTTGGCGGCGCGGTTGCCGAAGTCGGCGTGGCGGGTGCGGAAGTCGACGCTTTCGCTGCCCAGGCCGCGCACCAGCCTGGCCAGCAGGTGAAGCTCTTCGACCGTGGCGTGCGCGCTGCCGAGGGCGCCGATGCCGGTGGCGCCGAACTCGGCCTTCACGCGCTTGAGGCCGTCGGCCACGTAGCCGAGCGCGGTGTTCCAGTCCACCGCCTTCCATTCACCGCCCTGCTTGACCATGGGCTGCGTCAGCCGCTGCTCGCCGTTGAGCGACTCGTAGCTGAAGCGGTCGCGGTCGGCGATCCAGCACTCGTTGACGTCCTCGTTCTCGAACGGGACGACGCGCTTGACCTCGTTGGCCTTCACCTGCACGACCAGGTTGGCGCCGGTGCTGTCGTGCGGGCTCACGCTGCGGCGGCGCGCCAGTTCCCAGGTGCGCGCGCTGTAGCGGAAGGGCTTGCTGGTGAGCGCGCCGACCGGGCAGATGTCGATCATGTTGCCCGAGAGCTCGCTGTCCACGCTGCGGCCGACGAAGGTCTGGATCTCGCTGTGCTCGCCGCGGTTGGCCATGCCCAGCTCCATCACGCCGGCCACTTCCTGGCCGAAGCGCACGCAGCGGGTGCAGTGGATGCAGCGGCTCATCTCTTCCATCGAGATCAGCGGGCCGACGTTCTTGTGGAAGACGACGCGCTTCTCTTCCG
>CAYVXO010000391.1:0-2755 GCA_964454485.1 uncultured Rubrivivax sp. | reverse complement strand
CCGAAGAAGAACTGGCGCCTCAAGCGCGGCGCCACGCCGCAGTGGTACAAGCAGCGCCAGGGCATCCGCACCAGGGCGCAGTCCGGCGCGGCGCGCGTGGCGCGCTTCCGGCCGCCCGCATTGAAACGCTGAGGCGCTGAGCCGATGGCCGACGCCCCGAAAGACGAGCTCGAAGGCACCGAGCAGCCCTTCGTCTCGCACCTGATCGAGCTGCGCGACCGGCTGCTGCGCTCGATCATCGCCATCGGCGCCGTCTTCCTGGTGCTCACCGTCTGGCCCGGCCTGGGGCCGATGTTCGACTTGCTGGCCAAGCCGCTGCTGCAGCACTTGCCCGAAGGCACGCGGCTCATTGCCACCAGCGTGATCTCGCCCATCCTGGTGCCGCTGAAGGTCACGCTGACGGCGGCCTTCCTGGTCGCGCTGCCCTTCGTGCTCTACCAGGTCTGGGCCTTCGTGGCGCCGGGGCTGTACTCGCACGAGAAGCGCTTCGTGCTGCCGCTGGTGATCAGCAGCACCGCGCTCTTCTACATCGGCGTCGCCTTTTGCTATCACATGGTGATCCCGGCGATCTCGCGCTTCACCACCGCGCTCAACATCGCCAGCATCACCGCGGCGCCGGACATCGAGCAGTACTTCGGTTTCGTGCTCACGCTGTTCATCGTCTTCGGCATCGCCTTCGAGGTGCCGATCGCGGTGATCGTGCTGGCGCGCATCGGCATCGTCTCGGTCGAGCAGCTGCGCAAGGCGCGCGGCTACTTCATCGTCGGCGCCTTCATCGTCTCGGCCGTCGTCACGCCGCCTGACGTGATCTCGCAGCTCTCGCTGGCGATCCCGATGTGCATCCTCTACGAGATCGGCATCCTGGCGGCGCAGTTCCTGATCCGCACCACCAAGGCGCCGGAAGAAGCCACCGGCGGCTAGCGCCGCGGCGCCGCCTGCGCGCGCGCCTTCGGGCGCTGCGCCACCGTGAGGCGCACCTCCAGCACCTTGTCGCCGCGCTGGATGCCGAAGTCGGCCTCGCTCTGCGGCTTGAGCGCCGCCACCGCCGACATCAGCTGCATCGTGTTGGCCACCGGCTTGCCGGCGATGCGCACCACCACGTCGCCCGGCTTCAGGCCGCCGCGGCTGGCCGGGCCGTCGGCCAGCACGCCGGTGACGAGCACGCCTTCCTTGACCGGCAGGCCGAAGCTTTCGGCGATCTCGGGCGTCAGGTCGCGCGGCTCGATGCCGATCCAGCCGCGCGTGACGATGCCGTCCTGGATCAGCCCTTCCATGACCTGGCGCGCGGTGTCCACGGGGATCGCGAAGCCGATGCCCAGGCTGCCGCCGGTGCGCGAGAAGATGGCGGTGTTGATGCCCACCAGGTTGCCCGCCGCGTCGACCAGCGCGCCGCCGGAGTTGCCGGGGTTGATGGCGGCGTCGGTCTGGATGAAGTTCTCGAAGGTGGACAGCCCCAGCTGGTTGCGGCCGAGCGCGCTCACGATGCCGGCGGTCACCGTCATGCCGACGTTGAACGGGTTGCCGATCGCCAGCACCACGTCGCCCACCTGCAGCGAGGGCGCGTCGCCGAAGGCGATGGCGGGCAGCCGGTCGAGGTCGATCTTGAGCACCGCGATGTCGGTCTCGGGGTCGGTGCCGACGACGCGCGCACGGCCCTGGCGGCCGTCGGCGAGCTGGACCTCGATCTCGTCAGCGCCCTCGATGACGTGGTTGTTGGTGAGCAGGTAACCCTCGGGCGAGGCGATCACGCCCGAGCCCAGGCCGGTCTGCGCCTGCTGCGCGGCACCGTCACCGAAGAAGAAGCGGAAGCGCGGGTCGTCGCCGTGCGGGTTGCGGCGCGCCATCTTGGTGGCGACGATGCTCACCACCGCCGGCGTGGCACGCCGCGCCGCACCGCTGTAGCCGACCACCGGCGCCAGCGTCGTGCCGCCGGCCGCGGCCGACGCCGCCGGCGGGGTGGCCTGCACGATGGTGGGCGAAGGCAGGGCGGCCGTGGACTCCACGCGCGCCAGCCATTCGGGCCTGAGCGTGGCGACGACGAACAGCCCGGCCACCGCCACGGTGACCGCCTGCGAGAATACGAGCCAGGTCTTGCGCCACATCCCTCATCGACTCCCAGGTCATGGCCGATCGATACGCCGTCGAAACCTTCCTGCAGCAGCTGCTGCGCCCGGAGTCGTTCCGGGATTATGGGCCGAACGGTCTGCAGGTCGAGGGCCGGCGCGAAGTGCGGCGCGTGGCCAGCGGCGTGACCGCCAGCCTGGCCTTCATCGAGGCCGCCATCGCCGACGGCGCCGACACGCTGCTGGTGCACCACGGCCTCTTCTGGCGCGGCCAGGACGGCCGCCTCACCGGCTGGCTGAAGGCGCGCGTGCAGCGGCTGATGGCGCACGAGCTGAACCTCTTCGCCTACCACCTGCCGCTGGACGCGCACGCCGAACTGGGCAACAACGCGCAGCTCGGACGCCGGCTGGGGCTGGAAGCCGACGCCCGCTTCGGCGAACAGGACCTGGGCTTCGCCGGCCCCGCCGGCGGCGTGGCGCTCGATGCCTTCGCGGCGCGGACCGCCGCCGCGCTGGGCCGCGCGCCGCTGGTGCTGCCCGGCGACGGCCGGCCGCTGGCGCGCGTGGGCTGGTGCACCGGCGGCGCGCAGGGCTACTTCGAAGCGGCCATCGCCGCCGGGGCCGACGCCTTCGTCACCGGCGAGATCTCCGAGCCGCAGGCGCACCTGGCGCGCGAGACCGGCGTCGCCTTC
>CAYVXO010000390.1:0-2790 GCA_964454485.1 uncultured Rubrivivax sp. | reverse complement strand
CACCATCTTGAAGCCGTTGTAGTCCTTCGGGTTGTGGCTGCCGGTGACCTGGATGCCGCTCGAGCAGCCATGCCTGCCGCGCGTGGCGGCCACGTAGTAGAGCATCGGCGTCGTCACCGCGCCCAGGTCCACCACGTCCAGCCCGGTGGAGGCCAGCCCGCGGATCAGCGCGCCGGCCAGCCCGGGCCCGGAGAGGCGCCCGTCGCGACCCACGGCCACCGCCTTCTCGCCCGCGGCCAGCGCCTCGGAACCGAAGGCGCGGCCCAGGTGTTCGGCAAAGGCCTCGTCGATGGTCTTGCCGACCACGCCGCGGATGTCGTAGGCCTTGAAGACGGAGGGGTTCACTTGCATGGCGCGACACTCGGCAGGTCTGGGGTGGCGGGCATTGTAGGCAGGCGACCGGGGGCCTTCGCACGCCGCGATCGACAGGTCCGGAAACGGCCGGTCCGCGGACGGCGCGCTGCCTATCATGCCGCCCATGGTCCTCGATCCCGACGCCGCCTACCTGGCCCTCAAGGCACGCGATGCCCGCTTCGACGGCCGGCTGTTCGTCGGTGTCACGAGCACCGGCGTCTACTGCCGGCCGGTGTGCCGCGTGCGCACGCCGCGGCGCGAGAACTGCCGCTTCTTCGACACCCGCGCGCAGGCCGAGGCCGCCGCCTTCCGGCCTTGCCTGAAGTGCCGGCCGGAGATCGCGCCGGGGCTGTCCGCGATGGATTCGTCGCAAGCCCTGGCCGACAGCGCAGCGCGCCTGATCGAACACGCCGTGCATGCCGGCGAGGACACCAGCCTCGCCGCCATCGCCGCCCGCCTGGGCGTGACCGACCGCCACCTGCGCCGCATCTTCCAGGCCGCGCATGGCGTCGGCCCGCACGAGTACCTGACGACGCAGCGCCTGCTGCTGGCCAAGCAGCTGCTGACCGACACCGCGCTGCCGGTCACGCAGGTGGCGCTGGCGAGCGGCTTCGCCAGCCTGCGCCGCTTCAACGCCGCCTTCGCCGGCCACTACCGGCTCACGCCCACGCGGCTGCGCGGCGAGCGCGAGGCCGCGCGCGAGACGGCGGCGCCGCTGCGCCTGGCCTACCGGCCGCCCTACGACACCGAAGCGGTGCTCGCCTTCTTCGCCCAGCGCGTGGTGCGCGGCATCGAGCAGGTGGAAGGCCTGGAAATCCGCCGCACGCTCGGCTGGCGCCAGGGCAACGAACGCATCGCCGGCTGGCTGACGGCGCGCTTCGAGCCGGCGCGCCACGAGGTGCACGTGAGCGCCTCGCCCAGCCTGGCGCCGGTGCTGGGCGCGGTGCTGCAGCGCGTGCGCCAGGGCCTCGACCTGGACGCCGACCCGGCGCTGATCGACCCCGTGCTGGCCGCCCTGCCGGTGCCGCTGCGCCCCGGCACGCGGGTGCCGGGCGCGATGGACGGCTTCGAGCTCGCGGTGCGCGTCGTGCTCGGCCAGCAGGTCACGGTGAAGGCCGCGCGCACGCTGGTGCAGCGCCTGGTGGACCGCTTCGGCACGCCGCTGGAAACGCCCTGGCCCGCGCTCACCCACGTGTTCCCCGACGCCGCCACGCTGGCCGCCGCCGACCCCGAAGTGATCGGCAAGCTGGGCATCGTGCGCCAGCGCGTGAAGGCGCTGCAGGCGCTGGCGCAGGCGGTGGCCGAAGGCCGGCTGGCGCTGCACCCGGCGGCGCCGCTCGCGCCCACGCTGGAGGCGCTGCGCGCGCTGCCGGGCATCGGCGAGTGGACGGCGCAGGTGATCGCGATGCGCGCGCTCGCCTGGCCCGACGCCTGGCCGGCCACCGACATCGGACTCATGAACGCCCTCGGCACGCGCGACGCGAAGCGCGTGGCCGCCCTCGCCGAGGCCTGGCGGCCCTGGCGCGCCTATGCCGTGATGCGGCTGTGGCACCACCTGGAGACGAACGCATGAAACACCCCCGCCTGGAAGCGCAGTGCCGCATCGACACCCCGCTCGGTCCACTCACCCTGGCGGCCAGCGCGCGTGGCCTGGCCGGCGCCTGGTTCGACGGCCAGGCCCATCACCCGGGACCGATCGACGCCCCGGTGAACCCTGCGCACCCGCACTTGGCGCGCGCCGCGCGCGAGTTCGCGGCCTACTTCGCCGGCCGCGCCACCACCTTCGGCGTGCCGCTGGACGCGGCCGGCACCGAGTTCCAGCAGGCGGTGTGGCGCGCGCTGTGCGCGGTCGCGCCCGGCGCCACCACCAGCTACGGCGAGGTGGCACGCCGCATCGGCCGCGCCGAGGCGGTGCGCGCGGTGGGCGCGGCGGTGGGGCGCAACCCGATCTCGGTCGTCGTGCCCTGCCACCGCGTGCTGGGCCGCGACGGCTCGCTCACCGGCTATGCCGGCGGGCTGGACCGCAAGCGCGCGCTGCTGGCGCTGGAAGGCGCGGAGGCCTGATGCGCCCGACCGACCTCGCCGAGCTGGTGCTGCTGGCCGCGCTGTGGGGCGCCTCGTTCCTGTTCATGCGCCTGGGCGCGGGCGAGTTCGGCCCCGCCGCGCTGGTGGGCCTGCGCGTGGCCGGCGCCTCGCTGCTGCTGCTGCCGCTGGCCCTTTCTCAGGGCCATGGCGCGGCGCTGCGCCGGCACTGGCGGCCGATCGCGGCGGTGGGGGTGCTCAACTCGACGCTGCCCTTCGCGCTCTTCGCGGTCGCCGCGCTGGTGCTCAACGCGGGCCTTTCTTCCATCTTCAACGCTACCGCGCCGCTGTGGGCCGCCACCATCGCCTCGCTGGCCTTCGGCGAGCGGCCCGCTTGCTGGCGTGCCGTCTGCC
>CAYVXO010000389.1:0-2797 GCA_964454485.1 uncultured Rubrivivax sp. | reverse complement strand
CCTGGAACTGGTTCACGTCGGCGCTGCCGTTGGGGTACACGCGCGCCAGCAGCGGCACCACCGCCGAGAGGTCGGCGAAATCGGTCCAGTCGATCGCGATGCCGGCGGCGCGCGCCACCGCCACCCAGTGGATCAGGTGGTTGGTGCTGCCGCCGGTGGCCAGCAGCGCGACCATCGCGTTGACGATCGCGCGTTCGTCGACCAGGCGGCCGATGGGTGCGAAGCGGCCGCCGCGCGCGCCCAGCGCCAGCACGCGGCGCACCGCGTCGCGCGTGAGCTCGGTGCGCAGGCCGTCGTGCGGATGCACGAAGGCGGCGCCGGGCACGTGCAGGCCCATCGCCTCCAGCAGCATCTGGTTGCTGTTGGCGGTGCCGTAGAAGGTGCAGGTGCCCGGGCCGTGGTAGGCCGCGCTCTCGGCGGCCAGCAGCGCTTCGCGCCCCACCTGGCCGGCGGCGAACTGCTCGCGCACCTTGGCCTTGGCGTTGTTCGCCAGCCCGCTCGCCATCGGCCCGGCCGGCACGAAGACCATCGGCAGGTGGCCGAAGTGGAGCGCACCGATCAGGAGCCCGGGCACGATCTTGTCGCACACGCCCAGCATGAGGGCGCCGTCGAAGACGTCGTGGCTGAGGGCGATGGCGGTCGCCATCGCGATCGTGTCGCGACTGAAGAGCGACAGCTCCATGCCCGGCAGGCCCTGGGTGACGCCGTCGCACATGGCCGGCACGCCGCCGGCCACCTGCGCGGTGGCGCCGAGCGCGCGCGCCGTCTCGCGCACCAGCGCCGGGTAGCCTTCGTAGGGCTGGTGCGCCGAGAGCATGTCGTTGTAGGCGGTGACGATGCCCAGGTTGGGCGCCCGCTCGGCCACCACGCGCAGCTTGTCGTCCGCCGGCAGCGCCGCGAAGGCGTGCGCCACGTTGGCACAGCCCATGCGTTCGCTGCCGCGCGGACGCGCCGCCATGCGGTCCACACGCTCCAGGTAGGCGCGCCGCAGCGGCGCGCTGCGTTCGCGGATGCGTTCCGTCACGGCATGGACGACGGGGTGGAGGGGCTGGCCGGCGGATGTAACCATGGGGTCGATTATCAAGTAACCGAGTTACATCGTCAAATCATTCACCGATGTGCACGCCTTCGGGCCCCGGCGCGTTTGCCTGTCGTCGAGGCTCCATGCGATGCTGCCGCGCGCCATGCATTCCGCCATCCCGCCGCACCTGATCGTCCGCGACCCCGCCGCCCAGCTGGACCGCCTGCGCGCCGCCTGGCATCCCCATGCCGAGCGCTGGGTGTTCGGCTACGCCTCGCTCATCTGGCGCCCCGAGTTCGACGCCGCCGAGCACCGCCCGGCGCTGGTGCGCGGCTGGCACCGGGCCTTGTCGATGCGCTCGCGCATCAACCGCGGCACGCCGCAGCAGCCGGGGCTGGTGTTCGCGCTGCTGCCCGGTGGCGCCTGCCGCGGCGTGGTGTTCCGGCTGCGCCGCGAAACGGCCGAGGAAGAGATCGACCGCCTGTGGGCGCGCGAGATGCCCACCGGCGTCTACGACGCGCGCCTGCTGCCCTGCCAGACGCCGCACGGCGTCGTGCACGCGCTGGCCTTCACGCTCAGCCGGCGCAGCGACGCCTACACCGGCCGCCTGCCCGACGAGCAGATGCTGCACATCCTGCGCCACGCGCGCGGCCGCTACGGCAGCACGCTGGACTACGTGGCCGAAACCGCGCACGCGCTGCGCGCGCGCGGCCTGCGCGACCGGGAAATCGAAAGGCTGATGGGCCTGGCGGCCCGCCACGGGCTGGTTCAGGCGCCGGCGGCGCGCAGCGCGTCCAGGTCGGCCACGGTGTCGACGTCGAACAGCACGCCGGGGTCGTCCACTTCCACCGGCCAGGCCGGGTAGCGCGCGATCAGGCGGCGCGCGCCTTCGTCGCCGGTGAGCGCGCTCAGTTCCGAATAGAGCTCGGCCGAGAAGCCCACCGGGTGGCCGCGCCGGCCGTGGTGCTGCGGGTAGGCGATGGCATGCCCTTCGAGTGCCGCCGCCACCGCCAGGATGGTGGCAGGCCGCACCAGCGGCATGTCGCCGGGCAGGATGAGCCAGCCGTTGGCGGCCGCGCGCTCGGCCACGCCGGCGGCGATGCTCGCGCCCATGCCGCGCGCGGCGTCGGCTTCGCTCAGCACGATGGTGTCGCGCAGCGCCAGCTGCTCGTGCGCCAGGCGCGCCAGGCCGGGGGTGGTGACCAGCGCCACCGGCAGCTGGGTTTCCAGTGCGTGGCGCAGCGTCGCGCCCAGCACGGTGCTGCTGCCCAGCGGTTGCTCCAGCTTGTGGCTCGCGCCCTGGAAGCGGCGGCCCTGCCCGGCAGCGAGCACGATGATGGTCGGGCGCAGTCTCATGGCAATTCTTGGTGTCGAGCCCCGCTTGCGGCGAAGCCTCCCTGTGCAACAAGCATGGTGGCGATGCCGCAGTGCAGAAAGTGGGACCATCACTTACGGCGTTCCACGTAAGGGATGCACCGGTGCCGGTTTCGTGCGGTTACGGCGGATCCGGTCGCGGCGGGGCCGTTCCTATACTTGGCCGATGGACATCGCCGCCCTGCGCAAGAGCTACGAGCGCGACGCGCTCGACGAGACCGCATCCGAAGCCGACCCGCTGAAGCAGTTCGAGCACTGGTTCGCCCAGGCCCTGCAGTCGCAGCTGCCCGAGCCGAACGCGATGACGCTGGCCACCGTGGGCGAGGACGGCCGCCCGTCGACGCGCGTGGTGCTGATCAAGGGCTTCGACGCCCGCGGCATCGTCTGGTACACCAACTACGA
>CAYVXO010000388.1:0-2800 GCA_964454485.1 uncultured Rubrivivax sp. | reverse complement strand
GTCCAGGTCGTCGGCCAGCGCCGCGATGCGGTCGGCCGCCGACCGCTGCCAGCGCAGCCGCCGCCGGCCGCGCCCGACGACCAGCCGCACGAGGTTGTGCTCGCGCGCATGGCGCACCAGCGCGGCCGCGGCGTCCGGGGCCGAAGGCGTGGACACGGTCGCGCCCAGCTCCTGCGCGAGCTTGAGCACGCGCAGCGCCTGCTCGCGCCGTGCCGCCGGCAGGCGGTGCACGGCGGGCGTCTCGACGTGCACCGCGTGCCACGGCACGTTCAGTTGCGACGCCAGCCGTGCGCAGGTGCGCACCACCCGCTCGCCGCCGTCGCCCGCGCCCACGCAGGCGAGCAGCGCCTCGCGGTTGGGCCACACCGACTGCACCGAACTGCGCCGGCGCCAGGCCTGCATCTCGTCGTCCACGCGGTCGGCGGTGCGGCGCAGCGCCAGTTCGCGCAGCGCCAGCAGGTTGCCCTTGCGGAAGAAGTGCGCCACCGCGCGTTCGGCCTGCTGCGGCAGGTAGACCTTGCCGGCCTTCAGCCGCTCCAGCAGCTCGTCGGGCGGCAGGTCGACCACCACCACCTCGTCGGCTTCGTCGAACAGGCGGTCGGGCACCGTCTCCCAGACGCGGATGCCGGTGATGCCGCTGACGATGTCGTTCAGGCTCTCCAGGTGCTGCACGTTCATCGTCGACCAGACGTCGACGCCGGCCGCCAGCAGCTCCTCCACGTCCTGCCAGCGCTTGGGGTGGCGCGAGCCGGGCGCGTTGCTGTGCGCCAGCTCGTCCAGCAGCACGAGCGGTTCGGCCTGCTCGCGCGCCCAGGCCAGCGCCGCGTCGAGATCGAATTCCTGCAGCGTGCGGTCGCGGTAGGGCACGCTCTTGAGCGGCAGGCGCGGCAGGTCCCGCGCCATCGCCTCGGTCTCGGCGCGGCCGTGGGTTTCCAGCAGCCCGACGACCAGCGTCGCGCCCTCGGCGCGTGCCGCGCGGGCGGCGGCGAGCATCGCGTAGGTCTTGCCCACGCCGGCCGACGCCCCGAAGAAGATCTTGAGCCGGCCGCGGCGCGCGCGTGCCTCGTCCTGCTGCACCTGCTGCAGCAGGCGGTCGGGATCGGGACGCGCGGGTTCAGCCATGACGGCCATGATGCCGCGCGTTCAGTGCACGGCCGCGTCCAGCGCCAGGTTCAGCTGCAGCACGTTGACGCGCGGCTCGCCGATGAAGCCCAGCAGGGGCCGCTCGGTGTGCTGCTCGACCAGTTCGCGCACCTGCGCCTCGGGCAGGGCGCGCACGCGCGCGACGCGGGCGACCTGGTAGTCGGCCGCGGCGCGGCTGATGTGGGGGTCGAGCCCGCTCGCGGACGCGGTGACCAGATCGGCCGGCACCGGCGCCGTGTTGCCGGGGTCGGCGGCGCGCAGCGCCTCGATGCGGCCCTTCACGGCATCGGCCAGCGCGGGGTTCGCCGGCCCCTGGTTCGAGCCCGCCGAGTTGGCCGCGTTGTAGGGCATCGGCGAGGTGGCCGAGGGCCGGCTCCAGAAATGCTTCGGATCGGCGAAGGACTGGCCGATCAGCTCGGAGCCGACGGCCTTGCCGTCGCGCAGGATCAGGCTGCCGTTGGCCTCCCACGGGAAGGCCAGCTGGGCGATGCCGGTGACCGCCAGCGGATAGGCGAGCCCGGTGACGATCGACAGCACGGCGAACAAGGTGAAGGCCGGGCGAAGCTGGAGGTTCATGGTGTCCTCGTCGAAGGGGGTTCAGGCCAGGCCCAGGGCCACCAGGCCCAGGTCGATGAGCTTGATGCCGATGAAGGGCACGATCACGCCGCCGAGGCCATAGACCAGCAGGTTGCGGCGCAGCAGCGAAGCGGCGCCGACGGCGCGGTACGCCACGCCCTTGAGCGCGAGCGGAATCAGCATCACGATGATCAGCGCATTGAAGATCACCGCCGCCAGGATCGCCGAGGTGGGGCTGGCCAGACCCATCACGTTCAGCGCGCCCAGCTGCGGGTAGGTGGCCACGAAGGCGGCCGGAATGATGGCGAAGTACTTCGCCACGTCGTTGGCGATGCTGAAGGTGGTGAGCGAGCCGCGCGTCATCAGCATCTGCTTGCCGGTCTCGACGATCTCGATCAGCTTGGTCGGGTTGCTGTCGAGGTCGACCATGTTGCCGGCCTCCTTCGCAGCCTGGGTGCCGGTGTTCATCGCCACCGCCACGTCGGCCTGGGCGAGCGCCGGCGCGTCGTTGGTGCCGTCGCCCGTCATCGCCACCAGCCGACCGGCCGCCTGGTGTTCGCGGATCAGCTTCAGCTTGGCTTCGGGCGTGGCCTCGGCCAGGAAGTCGTCGACGCCGGCCTCGGCGGCGATGGCGGCGGCCGTCAGCCGGTTGTCGCCGGTGACCATGATGGTCCGGATGCCCATGCGGCGCAGTTCGGCGAAGCGCTCCCGGATGCCGCCCTTGACGATGTCCTTCAGCTCCACGACGCCCAGCACGCGCGTGCCGTCGGCGACCACCAGCGGCGTGCTGCCGCGGCGTGCCACGTCGTCGACCGTGCCCTGCAGCGCGGCCGGGAAACTGCCGCCCAGCGCCTGGACGTGCTGGCGGATCGCGTCGGCCGCACCCTTGCGCAGCTGGCGCGGCCGGCCGTCCGCACCCTGCAGGTCGGCGCCGCTCATGCGCGTCTGGGCGGTGAAGTGCACGAAGCTCGCGCCCAGCGCCGCGACGTCGCGCTCGCGCAGCCGGAACTTCTGCTTGGCCAGCACGACGATGCTGCGGCCTTCCGGCGTCTCGTCGGCCAGCGAGGCCAGTTGCGCGGCG
>CAYVXO010000387.1:0-2853 GCA_964454485.1 uncultured Rubrivivax sp. | reverse complement strand
CATCTCGACGAGCTCGAGCAGTTCGGCGTCGTCGACCATGTCGCACTTGTTCATGAACACGATGATGTACTTCACGCCCACCTGGCGCGCCAGCAGGATGTGCTCGCGCGTCTGCGGCATCGGGCCGTCGGCGGCCGACACCACCAGGATGGCGCCGTCCATCTGCGCCGCACCCGTGATCATGTTCTTCACGTAGTCGGCGTGCCCGGGGCAGTCGACGTGCGCGTAGTGGCGGTTCGCCGTCTCGTACTCGACGTGGGCGGTGTTGATGGTGATGCCGCGCGCCTTTTCCTCCGGCGCCGCATCGATCTGGTCGTACGCCTTGGCCTCACCGCCGAACTTGGCCGCCAGCACCGAGGTGATCGCCGCCGTCAGCGTCGTCTTGCCGTGGTCCACGTGACCGATCGTGCCCACGTTCACGTGCGGCTTGGTGCGTTCGAACTTGCCTTTTGCCATTTCCTCGTTCTCCGAAAGAGCGTTGCCAGTGCCTGTTTAACGTCTTCTCGCATCGCAGCGCCACTGGCGAGCACTGCCCCGGGGCGGGAAGACCACAAGGAAAGGGCTCGCGAAAGCGAGCCCGCCCTCGTTCCCTTATTTACTGCCGCGCGCGGTGATGATCGCGTCGGCCACGTTCTTCGGAGCTTCGGCGTAGTGCTTGAACTCCATCGTGTAGGTGGCGCGGCCCTGGCTCATCGAGCGCAGCGTCGTCGAGTAGCCGAACATCTCCGACAGCGGCACCTCGGCGCGGATGATCTTGCCGCCGCCGGGCATGTCGTCCATGCCCTGGACCATGCCGCGGCGGGACGAGAGGTCGCCCATCACCGAACCGGCGTAGTCCTCCGGCGTCTCCACCTCGACGGCCATCATCGGCTCCAGGATCACCGGCGAAGCCTTGCGGCAGGCGTCCTTGAAGCCGATCGAGGCCGCCATCTTGAAGGCGTTTTCCGACGAGTCCACCTCGTGGTACGAACCGAAGGTGAGCGTCACCTTCACGTCGACCACCGGGTAGCCGGCCAGCACGCCGTTGGGCAGCGTGTCCTCGATGCCCTTCTGCACCGCCGGGATGAACTCGCGCGGAACCACGCCGCCCTTGATGGCGTCGACGAACTCGAAGCCCTTGCCCGGCTCCTGCGGTTCCACCTTCAGCACGACGTGGCCGTACTGGCCCTTGCCGCCCGACTGGCGCACGAACTTGCCTTCGATGTCGCTCACGGGCTTGCGTATCGTCTCGCGGTACGCGACCTGCGGCTTGCCGACGTTGGCCTCGACGCCGAACTCGCGCTTCATGCGGTCGACGATGATCTCCAGGTGCAGCTCGCCCATGCCGGAGATGATGGTCTGGCCGGACTCTTCGTCGGTGCGCAGGCGGAACGACGGATCCTCGGCGGCCAGGCGCGACAGCGCGATGCCCATCTTCTCCTGGTCGCTCTTGGTCTTGGGCTCGACGGCCTGCGAGATCACCGGCTCGGGGAAGATCATCTTCTCGAGCGTGATCACCGAATCCGGATCGCACAGCGTCTCGCCGGTGGTGACGTCCTTCAGGCCCACGCAGGCGGCGATGTCGCCGGCCAGGATCTCCTTGATCTCCTCGCGCTGGTTGGCGTGCATCTGCAGGATCCGGCCGATGCGCTCCTTCTTGCCGCGGATCGGGTTGTAGACCGAGTCGCCCGACTTCAGCACGCCCGAGTAGACGCGCACGAAGGTCAGCTGGCCGACGTAGGGGTCGGTCATCAGCTTGAAGGCCAGCGCGGCGAACTTCTCGTTGTCGTCGGCCTTGCGGCTGACTTCCTTCTCGTCCTCGTCGGTGCCGGTCACGTCGTCGATGTCCACCGGCGACGGCAGGAACTCGATCACCGCGTCGAGCATGCGCTGCACGCCCTTGTTCTTGAAGGCGGTGCCGCACAGCATCGGCTGGATCTCGGTCGCGATCGTCCGCAGGCGCAGGCCGAGCTTGATCTCTTCCTCGGTCAGCTCGCCCGACTCGAGGTACTTGTTCATCAGGTCCTCGGTCGCCTCGGCGGCGGCCTCGATCATCTGCTCGCGCCACTTCTGCGCGTCGGCCTCGAGCTCGGCCGGGATCGGCGCGTACTCGAACTTCATGCCCTGGCTGGCCTCGTCCCAGATGATGGCCTTCATCTTGAACAGGTCCACCACGCCCTTGAAGTTGTCCTCGGCACCGATGGGAATCACCACCGGCACCGGGTTGGCCTTCAGGCGAGCCTTCATCTGCTCGTAGACCTTGAAGAAGTTGGCGCCGGTGCGGTCCATCTTGTTGACGAAGGCCAGGCGCGGCACCTTGTGCTTGTTGGCCTGGCGCCAGACGGTCTCGGACTGCGGCTGCACGCCGCCCACCGCGCAGTACACCATGCAGGCGCCGTCGAGCACGCGCATCGAGCGCTCGACCTCGATCGTGAAGTCGACGTGGCCCGGGGTGTCGATGATGTTGAAGCGGTGCTCCGGGAAGTTCATGTCCATGCCGCGCCAGAAGCAGGTGGTCGCGGCCGACGTGATCGTGATGCCACGCTCCTGCTCCTGCTCCATCCAGTCCATCGTGGCGGCGCCGTCGTGCACTTCACCGATCTTGTGGTTCACCCCGGTGTAGTACAGGATGCGCTCGGTGGTGGTGGTCTTGCCGGCATCGATGTGCGCGCTGATACCGATGTTGCGGTAGCGCTCGATGGGGGTCTTGCGGGCCATGGTCAGGTCTCCAAACACAGGGGCCGCCACACGGGTGGTGTTAACCCGTAGAGGCGGCCGGGAAGAAAGGTCAGAAGCGGAAGTGCGAGAACGCGCGGTTCGCCTCGGCCATGCGGTGCACTTCGTCGCGCTTCTTCATCGCGCCGCCGCGGCCTT
>CAYVXO010000386.1:0-2876 GCA_964454485.1 uncultured Rubrivivax sp. | reverse complement strand
CCACGGCCAACAGCAACACGGTCCCCGCAGGCAGCGTCATCAGCCAGAACCCGGCAGCCGGCGCCAGCGTCGCGCCCGGATCGGCCGTCGCGCTCGTGGTCTCCAGCGGCCCGGCCAATGTGGCCGTCCCCAACGTCGTCGGCCTCACGCAGGCTGCGGCCTCGACGGCGATCACCAACGCCGGATTGACCGTTGGCACCGTCACTCTGACCAACAGCAACACCGTGCCCGCCGGCAGCGTGATCAGCCAGAACCCCGCTGCGGGAGCATCGGTGGCACCCGGCAGCGCCGTGAACCTCGTCGTTTCGGTGGGGCCGGCCGGCGGGCCGCAGCCCGCGTCGATCAACCTCCAGCTGGGCTCCCTGGTCATCGCTGCCGGTGGTTCGACGCCGATCAACACCGTGGTCCGCGACACGCAGGGCCAGCCCATCGTTCCGTTGCCGGCCGTCACCTATGCCATCGTCAACCCGGTGGGCAACACCGGCGCCGCACCGGTGACAGGCAACGTGAACTCGGTGAACAGCGTCATCACCGCAGCAGACACGCGCGGCGCCTACACGCTGCAGGCGACCGTCAACGGCACCGCGATCACCGCCACTGTGAACTTCGCGGTCATCGAAGCCACGCCGCCGGCAGGCAGCACACTCGGCAACGGTGAACGGCTGGTCGCGTTCGGCACCGCACTGGGCACCGTGGCCGACAAGCTCTCGTCGATCTCGGCGGCGCTGTCGGCGGGTCAGACGGGGTCGATCGCGGCACTCAACGCCGCGATGCAGGCCGCCGCAGCCGGCGTGCCGGTTTCGGGACGAAACGGCATGGACCGGACCACGCCGGTGGCACCCGACCAGGGCTTCCTGCCGACGACCTCGTACCTGGCCAGCCATGGCTTCCCGCAGACCGCCGCCGACGTGACCTTCGGCAATCTGCTGGCCCAGATCGACGCCAAGGTCTCGCAGATCACGAGCTTCTACGCCAACCTCAACGCGGGGTCCGCTTCGGACGACGTGGCGACGCTGAACCAGCTCAACACCGACCTGTCGAGCCTGCTCAGCCAGCTGCTCGCCGTGAACCAGTCGCCCTATGGCGTGGTCGACAAGGCGCCCCAGTTGAACGTGCTGCTGGCGCTGACGCTGCCGGGCCACCTGCAGGCCATGACCGGCCGCATCGGCGCGGTGCTGCAGCAGAACGGTCTGGCCGCGGCGCGGATCACGCCGGCCGAGTTCTACGCCGGCCTGGGCACGGATGCGAAGCAAGGGCCGCTGGCGCCTGCCGAGGCCTACGGGCGGCAGCAGCCGGCCTTCTTCGGCCTTGTCGGGTTGCTGGCCGGCTCGAGCCTGCAGATGAACCTGGTCAACCAGATCTACGGGAAATACCTCGCCGAGGTGACTCGGATGATGATCATCCTGGGTGCCAACAACGCGCTGCAGGCCTATCTGAACTCAGCCGCGATGGAGGGTCTGATCAGCGGCGCCTCGCTGAGCTTCCAGGTGCCGAACCTGCCAGGCAGCGTGGTCGAGGGCACGGGCCAGAACCCGAATCCGAAGCGCAACGACGTCTACTTCATCGGGCCGGAGGCGGTTTCCGCGGCCCAGGGCCTGATCAGCGCGTTCGACCCGCGAGGCATCAAGAGCGTGAAGGACCTCTACAACTACTTCGACGGCATCGTCAACGCGCTGCAGACGGCCGGCCAGGCCTACGACAACGCCCACAAGGTGCCTTCGGACGTGATCGTCGGCCAGGGCTGCATCCTCGACTTCGGCGACAACCCCTCGTGCACCGAGCTGTACTACGACGCGGGCTTCCCGGACGTCAACGACACCAGTTTCCCGTCGCCGGTGATCGTGCTCTACCACAACCTGGACACGGGCTCCTGGGCACAGGGGATCTTCAACTTCACGCCCCACTGAGACCCGGTCGGCGGCAAGCGCGGACTCCCGCCTTGCCGCCCCGCCGGGCCCGCGGCCACGGCGCAACCTTCGAGCTGGTCAGGTCCCGGCCAGCAGACGGCGCAAGGCGTCGGCCGGGATCGCGAACGCGAGGCCCTGGCCGGCCGGCAGTCGCGAGCTCGCGACGCCGACGACCTGCCCCTTCGCGCTCAGCAGCGGCCCGCCCGAGTTGCCCGGATTGATGGCGGCGTTGACCAGCAAGCGCTGCAGCAGCTCGGGTGTCGCGCCTATGGAGCCGGGCACAGCGCTGACGATGCCCGCCGTGGCGGCCACGCCGCTGCCGAACGGGCGCCCCATGACCAGGATCCACTGACCGACCTCCACCGCATCGGCGGCCAGCGCCAGGCCCGCAAGCCTGGCATCGGGCGAGAGTCGCAGCAGCGCGAGGTCGTTCTGCACGTCGGTGGCGGCCACCGACACCGCCCAGCTCTGCCCTTCCCAGGTCACCCGCGGCGCGCCCTTCGTCGCCGTCAGGACATGCAGCGCCGTCGCGACGAAAGGCGAGCCCTCGACACGGAATCCCGAACCCTGGATTCCGCGTTCGTCCCCGATCCCGACCACCGCGGGAGCCACCTGCCGCACGAGTGCGGAGAAGTCCGGCGGGGACCCGCCGGTACCGGTGGCACAGGCCACGAGACCCAGGCCGGTCGCCAGGGCGAGAGCAGCAACCGCGAAACGCCGGCGCCGACGCCCGCCCGGCAGCGGCCGAGCTCTGCTTCGCCAGCGGCTTCTCATGGCAGTCATCCGGTGCCTCACCCCTGGAGGGCAGCATGCCAGAAACGGCGCAATCGGAAGACTCGACCGGTTTCGCGTCGAGGCCCTGGCGCAGTGCGGATGGCAGGACCAGCGATTCGACGCTGGTGCGCAATTCGGGGTGGTGGCCAGGGGCGGAATCGAACCACCGACACGCGGATTTTCAATCCGCTGCTC
>CAYVXO010000385.1:0-2893 GCA_964454485.1 uncultured Rubrivivax sp. | reverse complement strand
TCGACGAGGACGCGCGCAGCCACCGCTGGAACCCGCTGACCGCCGTGCGCTCCAGCCCGCTGCACCGCGTGGGCGACCTGCTCACCATCGGCCAGGTCTTCTTCCCCAACGAGGGCGGCGGCACCTCGTCTGAAGCCTTCTTCAACGACCAACGTCGGCAAGACGACGGTGGCCCGCCATCTGCTCGCGCCTCGCATGCCCGACTGCCAGGTCGTTGCGGTCGAGAGCATCAACGCCGACGACGGCCAGCCCGTGACGATCCGCGGACGGCAGTTCGCGCAGCTGCAGGAGTTCCTGCAGAGCGTCAACAACGTCGTGGTCGACATCGGTGCCAGCAACGTCGAGGAGTTGCTAAAGCTCATGCGGCGCTACCAGGACAGCCAGGAGGACTTCGACGGCTTCATCGTGCCCACCGTGCCCGCGCGCAAGCAGCAGCAGGACACCGCGGCCACGCTGGCCGAGCTGGCGCGCATCGGCGTCCCACCGGACCGCCTGCGGGTGGTGTTCAACCAGGTCGACGACGACATCCCGATCGACCGCACCTTCGAGACGCTGCTCGCCTACTGCAGCACGACGGGCGTCGCGCATCCGAGCCTGGCAGCCTTCCTCTCGTTCAACGAGGTGTACGCGCTGGTCCGGGGTTCGGGTCAGTCGCTGACGGAACTGGCGGCCGACCGGACGGACTACAAGGCGCTCATCGGGAAGGCCCAGCCGCAAGCCGACAAGCTCGCACTGGCCCATTGCCTCGCGGTGCAACGGCTGGCCCGCGGCGTCGTTCCCGAACTCGACGCGTGCTTCGCAGCGCTCGAGCTGCATCGCCTGCCGTCGGGCTAGCAGGCAACCCCGGCAGCATGACCCATCCCAGCACCACGCGCGAGGCGCTCATTGCCGAGGCCCTCGACGACGCAGCCAAGCTGCTGCGGCAGGTCGAGGCACTGGCGCCGGCGCTGGACCAGTCGCGCCAGGCACTTGCCGATGCGCACAGCGGCCTCGCGGGGCAGTTGGCCGCGTTCGAAGCCCAGGTCACAGCGCTCACCGAAAGGGCCAAGGTGCAGGCGGTCGCGCATGTCCTCGCACGCACCGACGAAGCGGCGAGGCGCTCGATCGAGCTCCAGGCGCGGGCGATGGCCGACGCCGCGCGCGTGGCGCTGGGCGCGGAGCTTGGCGCCACGCTGCAGCGGCTGCAGGCCGCAGCGCAGCCAAGGCCAGACGCACCGCGACGACGCTGGGAGCCCTGGCTGACGCATGCGGCTGCGGCGGCGACGGCATCTGCCGTCACCTGGACGGTGGCCATCATGCTGTGGGGGCGTTGAGCGCGCTCGGGCCGCCAGGCGGGCTCTAGCAGGCGACGCGGCGAGCCGCCGCGCCGCTGCCGGCGTCAGTGGTAGTCGTCCTCGAGCTGGTGGCGAAGGGCGAGGATCGTCACCGTCGCCGCATCCTCGATCTCGAACAGCGCCACGTAACCGCTGCTTCCAAAGGGGATGAGCAGTTCGCGCAGGAATGGGTCGTCATCGGCCTTGCGGTAGATGAACGGCGAGCGCTTCAGGCTCCCGACCGCCTCGGTGATCGCGCCCAGCGCCCGATCGGCCAGATCGAGGTCATCGACC
The DNA here is from genome assembly GCA_964454485.1 of uncultured Rubrivivax sp. Lineage (GTDB taxonomy): Bacteria > Pseudomonadota > Gammaproteobacteria > Burkholderiales > Burkholderiaceae_C > Rubrivivax. Next base: position 1,286 of record CAYVXO010000385.1, on the reverse strand, counting down.
GTGGTGGCGCGATCGAGCATGTACTCGTACAGCCGGGCCAGATCATCGCGGGCCGACGCGCTGTACCGGACCGCGAAGCTCACGCACGGGCCTTCTTCTGCAGCCTCGCCCGGGCCTGGGCCAGCTTCTTCTCCAATTCGGCGTGGACCACGTCGGCGTCGATGTACACACCGGTGCGCTTCGCCTCCTCGCGGGACGCCAGGCCCCGCGCGATGAACTCGGCGCGGACCCGGCGGCGCTGGATCGTCTCCCGCACCGAGGCCTCGATGAAGCCCGACAGCGTCTCGCCCTCCTGGAGCACGCTCTCGGCGGCTTCGCGCAGCTCGGGCTCGACGCGCAGCGACGGCAGGGTGGCGGACTTCATGGCGGGCAGACAGTGCGTTGCAGTTGCGATGCATTCTACCTGGACCGTCCACCCACCGCCACATGACGCCAGCAGAGTCGACGCCGCGAGGGCTGCCGTCTGACCGGCGCGCACTCCTCGATGAGGTGCCGCCGGGCCACGCGCGCCGGCCGACACGCAGTGGAGGCCGGCGCGCGGCCGCGCTGCCTCTCCCGCACATCTGCGCTGGCGGGGACCGACGCAGGAAAGAACGGCCGCCGTGCAATCAGGCACCGTCCGGCCAGCGCAGGCCCCAGCTTTCGATGACGGCGCGCACGCGGGCGTCCCCATTGGGGAGGAGCGTGTGCAGGTCGGCCCGGCCCCAGCGCAGCGCGTCCAGGCAGCACAGCATGTCGTCGCTGATCGCGATGTCGACGGCGCGCAGCTCGAACAGGTCGAACTTGAAGGCCTGGCCGTTGTACGTCGCGGCCAGGAAGCGCGCGATGCGCGGGATCTGGCCGGAGTCGCGCTCCTCGGCCAGCTTGAGCAGCCGCGCGAATGCCTGCGCGCCTGCCTGGGTCGCCTCGCGCGACCGGGTGTCGAACTGCGTGAGCACGGCCTCAATCGCCTCGGGACTCATGGGTGCCTCCTCGGATTGGGTGGGAAGATCGGCCCGATGGTCGGGCCGGTGCACCTCTGCAGGCGCGCAAGATTCGGGGCTGAATCTGGCGCGCCTGGCCTGCGGTTAGCCCTTCAGCTTGCGCATCTCCTCCGCCAGCATCCACAGCGCACGGTTCAGACTCACGCCGCGGTCGATGCTGCCGACCGGCCGGGTCTGCAGCCGGCGCCCTTGCGCGCTGCGGCCGGGCTGCCCGCCGCGGATCACGTTCTCCTGCACGCGCTGGAAGGTCGTCCACAGGCTGTGCCCGATGTCCTCGGGCCGGCGCGCCTCGATCAGCTGCTC
>CAYVXO010000384.1:0-2911 GCA_964454485.1 uncultured Rubrivivax sp. | reverse complement strand
GCCCAGCGCCTGGGCGTGGTCAAGATCGGCATCGTCGGCAACGAGCAGTTCCTGTAGATCGCGCCATGAACATCGCCCGCAAGCTCCTCGTCTCCCTGGCCGCCGCGGCGTGGCTGTCCGTGGCCGGCGCCCAAGGCCTGCGGCCCGAGGTCGGCAAGCCGCTGCAGCAGGCGGCCGAACTGCTGAAGGCCGGCAAGGCGAAGGACGCGCTGGCCAAGGTGCGCGAAGCGGAAGGGGTGCCCAACCGCACGCCGGCCGAACAGCTGACGCTGGACAAGATGAAGGCCGCCGCCGCCCAGCGCGCCGGCGAGAACGCGACCGCGGTGCAGGCACTCGAAGCCGTGGCCGGCAAAGTGAGTGGTGCCGAGCTGGGCAGCTACGCCGAGCAGCTGGCCTCGGCCTACGCGCAGATGAAGAACAACGCGAAGGCCAGCGAATGGCTCGCGAAGGCCATCCAGGCCGGCAACAACGGCCCCACGGTCAAGCAGCTGCAGCAGTACCTGCAGTCGGCCAGCGGCGACTACAACGCGATCGCCAAGGACGCCGCCGCCGCCGTGGCCGCCGCCGAGCAGGCCGGCCGCCGCCCCGAAGAGGGCGAGCTTCTGCGCCTGGCCGACGCGCAGCAGCGCACCGGCAACCTGAACGGCTACGGCGCCACGCTGGAGAAGCTGCTCTTCAACTACCCGAAGAAGGACTACTGGAACGCCTACCTCGCCCGCCTGCCGCGCAAGCCCGGCTTCAGCGACCGCATGGCGCTCGACGTGATGCGCCTGCGCCTGGCCAGCGGCACGCTGAGCAAGACCGAGGACTTCATGGAGATGGCGCAGCTCTCGCTGCAGGCCGGCCTGCCGGGCGAGGCGCGCAAGATCATCGAGCAGGGCTACAAGGCCGGCGCGCTGGGCACCGGTGCCGAGGCGGCGCGCCACCAGCGCCTGAAGGACCTGGCGCTCAAGCAGGAAGCCGAGCAGAAGACCGCGATCGCCAACCAGATCGCCGAGGCGGAAGGCCAGAAGAGCGGCGACGACCTCGTGCGGCTGGGCTACGCCACGGTGGCCATGGGCGATGCCGACAAGGGCATCGCGCTCATCGAGAAGGGCATCGCCAAGGGCGGCTTGAAGCACCCCGACGACGCGAAGCTGCGCCTGGGCATGGCGCAGCTGCAGTCGGCGAAGACCAAGGCCGCCGCCGCGCAGACGCTGCGCAGCGTGAAGGGCACCGACGGCGCGGCCGACGTGGCGCGCCTCTGGCTGGTCGTCGGCAACGGCGGCGCCTGAAGGCGAAGGCGCCGCCGACCGGGCGGCCAAGGGAGCCGATGGCATCGCTCGCCGACAATGCGGGGCATGAATGAAAGACTGCCCGCGTACGTGGAGCCGCTGCCGCACGGCGTGTACGCCATCGACACCGGCTTCCACCGCCCGCGCTTCGACGCCAGCTACCTGATCCTGCACGGCGGCCGCGCCGCCTTCGTCGACACCGGCACCCACTTCGCGGTGCCGCGCCTGCTGGGCGCGCTGGACGCGCTGGGCCTGGCGCGCGACGCGGTCGACTACATCATCCCGACCCACGTGCACCTGGACCATGCCGGCGGCGTGGGCACGCTGGCCGCGGCGCTGCCCGCGGCCGAGGTGGTGGTGCACCCGCGCGGCGCGCGCCACATGATCGACCCGCAGGCGCTGTGGGAAGGCGCGCTCGCGGTCTACGGCGCCGCCGAGATGGAACGCGCCTACGGCACCGTGACGCCGGTGGCGGCCGAGCGCGTGCGCAGCACCGAAGACGGCATGCGCCTGTCGCTCGCCGGCCGCGAACTGCTGTTCGCCGACACGCCCGGCCACGCGCGCCACCACCACTGCATCTGGGACGCCGCCTCGCAAGGCTGGTTCACCGGCGACACCTTCGGCCTGAGCTACCCCGAACTCGAGACCGGGCACGGCCGCTGGATCCTGCCCACCTCGACCCCGGTGCAGTTCGAGCCCGAGCGCCTGCGTGCGTCGGTCGGCCGCCTGATGGCGATGAAGCCGGCCTGCATGTACCTCACCCACTACGGCCGGGTGGAGGACGTGGAGCGCCTGGCGGCGCTGCAGCTGGAATTGCTGGACCGCATGGTGACCCTGGGCCGCGGCGCGGGGCCCGCCGGGCCGGCCCGCCACGAGGCCCTGCGGCGCGGCCTGCTCGAGCTCTACGTGGAAGGCCTGGCGCGCCACGGCTGCCGGCTGGACCGCGCGCAGGTGGCCGAACTGCTGGCCGTGGACATCGAGCTCAACGCGCAGGGCATGGGCGTCTGGCTCGACCGTGACTGAAAGCGCTTGAGCGCCCCGGCATCCGCAAACGCCGCAGATGGCGCCAGATTCCTGTCTATATCGGCGCCCGGAGACGCCGATATGCGGACTAAGCTGATTGCGTTTTTTTCGGATCGGCATCGATCACCGCGAGCGACTCATGCGCCTCAATCACCCTGTCGTGGACAGCGAGTTCCCGTTCCCGAGCGGGGCGACCCTGGTATCGACCACCGACCTGAAGGGGCGCATCGTCTACTGCAACCCGGCCTTCGTCGCCGTCAGCGGCTACGCGCGCGAGGAGCTGATGGGCCAGCCGCACAACCTGATCCGCCACCCGGACGTGCCGGAAGAGGCCTTCCGCGACCTGTGGGCGACGATCGAAAGCGGCCAGCCCTGGTCGGCACCGGTGAAGAACCGGCGCAAGGACGGCCGCTACTACTGGGTGATGGCCAACGTGACGCCGCTCATGAAGGACGGCCGCCCGGTGGGCTACCTCTCGGTGCGCACCGAACCTTCGCGCGAGACGGTGGAGGCGGCCGAGGCGCTGTTCGCCACCATGCGCGCCGAGCGCGCGGCCGGCATGCTGGTGCACCGGCTGCAGGGCGGCGAACTGGTGCGCGACACCCCGGCGGCGC
>CAYVXO010000383.1:0-2915 GCA_964454485.1 uncultured Rubrivivax sp. | reverse complement strand
GGCGATGGTCTTCGGCATGCTGCCGCTGGCGCTGGCGCTCAACGACGGCGGCGAGCTGCAGGCGCCGATGGGGCGCGCCATCATCGGCGGCATCATCACCAGCACCCTGCTCACGCTGGTGGTGGTGCCGGTGCTCTACAGCTACCTGGTGCGCGAGAAGAAGCCGGGCACCGCCGCGCAGACGGCCGGGGCCGACGTGGCGGCCCCGGGCGGCGCCTTCATCCCGGCCGCGATGCCGGCCGACCGCGACTGACGTTCAGGCGTGCGCCGGCGCGGCGGCGCCGACGCGGTAGATGCCGCAGCCGATGAGCAGCCGGTCGTCGAGCGCGACCACGAAGCTCGCCTTCGGCTGCACGGCACCGCTCTCGGGGTTGACGATGTCGTACTCGACCCAGCCGCCGCGGCCTTCGTTCGACAGCGCGGCGGCCCACGATTCGCGCACGAAGCGGTCGCCGTCGATGCCCGGCACCTCGTGCACGCGGTGGCCTTCCATCGCCGGCTTGGCGCCGTGCAGCACGTAGCGGCCTTCGCGGTCGACGACGAAGACGTAGAGGTCGCGGTCGACGAAGCCCTGCTCGCGCGAGTGCAGCGTCTCGCCGGCGGCCGCCAGCCCGCGCGACTGCACCAGCTCCAGCGCGCGCGCCACCAGGGCGCGCGCCTCGTCGGCCGAGCCCTGGCGCAGCTTGATCATCGCCACCGACTCGCGCAGCGCGCCGGCGCGGTCCACCAGGTCGCCGGCGGCCTGCGCCGACAGCTCCACCATCTCGGCGTTGCGGCGCGTGATCTCGTCCAGGTTGCCCACGCTGGCCGTCACCTCCTTGAGGTCGGCGCTCTGGCTGGCGCTTGCCTGGGCGATCGACTGCAGCGAGCTGGAGACGCGGCGCACACCTTCCACCAGCGCGGCCAGCGCGTCGCCCACGCCCCGCGTGCGCTGCACGGTGCCGTCGACCTGTGCGCCCGACTGCGCGATGAGGGTGCGGATCTCTCCCGCCGCGGCCGCGCTGCGCTGGGCCAGCTGGCGCACCTCGGCGGCCACCACGGCGAAGCCGCGGCCGGCCTCGCCGGCGCGCGCCGCCTCCACCGCGGCGTTGAGGGCCAGGATGTTGGTCTGGAACGCGATCGCGTCGATGACGCCGATGATCTCGCCGACGCGGCGCGAGCTGTCCTCCAGCTGCGCCATCGCGTCGATCGAGCCGCGCATCTGGTCGCCGCCGGCTTCGGCCTGCTGGCGCAGCTGCGCGGTCAGGCGGTCCAGCTCGTGGGCCTCGGCGGCGTTGGCGGCCACCGCGGCCGACAGGTGCTGCACCGTCACCACCGTCTGGCGCAGGCTGGCGGCCTGCTGCTCGGTGCGGCTGGCCAGCGACTGGCTGCCGCTGGCCACCTGCTCGCCCGACATCGTGACGCGCACCGCGCTGCTGCGGATCTCGGCCACCAGCGCCGAGAGCCTTTCGTTCATGCGCTCGACCATGCTGCCGATCTCGGCCAGCTCGTCGCGCCCTTCGATGTGCACCCGCTGCGACAGGTCGCCCGAGGCGACGTGGTTCATGCCCCGGTGCAGCGCGCGGATCGCGCCCGCGAAGCTGAAGTAGAACGACAGCGCCAGGTAGACGATGATGGCCATGCCGGTGGCGGCGAGGCCGATCTTCAGCCACATCACCAGGGACTGGTGGCGGATGCGCGCGTCCAGCGCCGCCGAGAGCGCCTCGTCGACCTGGTGGTCGAAGGCGCCGGCGCGCTCGATCGCGGCCGTGGCCTCGGCATGGAAGCGCGCCGGGTCGGCGTCGGCGTCGGCGATGGTGCCGGTGAACAGGCTGCGGATGCGCTCGGCGAAGGCGCGCGAGGCGTCGCGGGCCGCGTCCCAGGCCGCGGGCATCGGGTTGCCGGCGCGGGCCAGCGCGTGCAGGCGCAGCTCCACCGCGCCCAGCTGGCGCTCGATGCGGTCGGCCGCGCCCAGCATCGCCGCGCGGTCGGCGTGCGTGAGCTCGCCGCGGCCGAGCAGGGTGGTGCCCTGGCCGCGCGCGCTGCTCAGCGCCTCGATCCACGGCGCCAGGCGCGTGACCTCGATGTCGATCAGGTAGTGGCTGCTGCCCTGCGAGTCGAGCAGCAGGCCGCTGGCTTCGGCGGTCAGCTCCATCTGCTGGTGCAGCCGGGCCACCAGCTGCGTCTCGGCCAGCAGGCGTTCGCGGCGCTGCGCCGGCACGCGGCCTTCGGCGCGTTCGAGCAGGGCCTTGGCGGTGTCGGCCCAGTGCGCTTCGTCGGCCGTGACGAGCCGGCCTTCCAGCGCCTGCAGCGTCGAACGCAGCGAGGCGACGGCACGGGTGGCGCTCTCGCTGCCGTCCCGGACTTCGTCGCGCAGGTCCTGCACCGCGCTCGCGAGCGTCATCAGCTGGTCCAGCTGGCCCGCGCCCAGGCGTTCGCGCTGCAGCATGGCGCGCTCGGCGGAGGCTTCGGCGAAGAACGTGACCGCCCGGTAGCCGATGGGCAGCACGAGGAACAGGCCCAGCAGGGCCAGCTTGGATGAGATGCGCATCCGGCGCATCAGCCGGACGCCGGGGGTCAGCGGGCGGATCGCGATGGCGGCCATGGGGGTGTCGTCTCCTCGGTCGGTGAGGGCGGCACGACGCCTGCGTGCCACCTCTGTACTGCGGGGACGATCGTGCCGTCGGGCGCGCGCAGACGATGGCGCGAATTGGCGGGGCTTCGGGGTGCGTTTCGCCAGCGTGAGGCACCGGGCCGTCAGAAGCGCGGCGCACGGCGATATAACTGACGGAACGGCCCAGAGTGCGGGCCGGCGCGGCGACTTCACCTGCCGCGCCGCCGGCGCTGCAGCGAGTCTCAGCACTCGACGATGTTGACGGCCAGACCGCCGCGCGCGGTCTCCTTGTACTTGGTCATCATGTCGGCGCCGGTCTCGC
>CAYVXO010000382.1:0-2952 GCA_964454485.1 uncultured Rubrivivax sp. | reverse complement strand
CGTTGGGGCGCCTTCTCGGGGGCAACGCGGGCATCCTGGGTTCTTTCACACCTTCTCAGGTCACCGGCGCGGGGTTGAACAGCACCAGCGCGTTGTGCAGCTTCCAGTGCTCGGCCCAGGTGCGGCGGCCGCTGGCGGTTTCCAGCAGCAGGTGGAACAGCTCCCAGCCCAGGCTTTCGATGGTGGCTTCGCCGTCGGCGATGCGGCCGGCGTTCAGGTCCATCAGGTCGTGCCAGCGGCGCGCCAGCTCGCTGCGCGTGGCCACCTTCAGCACCGGGCAGGCTTCCAGCCCGTAGGGCGTGCCGCGGCCGGTGGTGAAGACGTGCAGGTTCATGCCCGCGGCCAGCTGCAGCGTGCCGCAGATGAAGTCCGAGGCCGGCGTGGCCGCGTAGTGCAGGCCCTTGGCGCCGAGGCGCTCGCCCGGCGGCACCACGCCGGCGATGGGCGCGCTGCCGCTCTTGACGATCGAGCCCATCGCCTTCTCGACGATGTTCGAGAGCCCGCCCGCCTTGTTGCCGGGCGTGGTGTTGGCGCTGCGGTCGACGCCGCCGTTTCGCAGGTAGGCGTCGTACCAGGCCATCTCGCGGATCACGGCGTCGGCCACCGCGGGCGTGGCGGCGCGTGCGGTGAGCTGCTCCACCGCGTCGCGCACCTCGGTGGTCTCGCTGAACATGACGGCGGCGCCGGCGCGCACCAGCAGGTCGGCCGCGAAGCCGACCACCGGGTTGGCGGTGACGCCGCTGAAGGCGTCGCTGCCGCCGCACTGCACGCCCACCACCAGCTCGCTGGCGGGCACGGTCTCGCGGCGGCGCGCGTCCAGCCGCTTCAGGTGCGTCTCGGCGGTGGCCACGATGTCGTCGATCATCGACATGAAGCCCACGTGCGCCGCGTCCTGCAGGCACACGTGGCCCATCGGCGGCGCGCCGATCGGGATGCTGCCCGCCGGCAGCAGGCGTTCGGGCTGCAGCTTCTCGCAGCCCAGGCTGACCACCATGACCTCGCCGCCGAAGTTGGGGTTGCGCGCGATGTGGCGCAGCGTGCGGATCGGGATCTCGGCGCCCGGCGCCTCGATGGCGACGCCACAGCCGTAGCCGTGCTCGAGCGCGACCACGCCGTCGACGTTGGGGTACCTGGGCAGCAGTTCGCGGCGGATGCGCTGCACCGCCACGTCCAGCACGCCGGCCACGCATTGCACGGTGGTGGTGATGGCCAGCAGGTTGCGCGTGCCCACGCTGCCGTCGGCGTTGCGGAAGCCTTCGAAGGTGTAGCCGGAGATCGGCGCCAGCGCCGGCGCCCGCACGGTGGCGCGCGGCAGGCCCTGAAGGTCGCGCGCGGGGGGCATCTGGAGCAGCTTCTCGTGCACCCAGGCGCCGGCCGGCAGGTCGCGCAGCGTGCGGCCGATGACGACGCCGTAGCGCCGCACCTCGGCGCCCGCCGGCAGGTCCACCAGCGCCACCTTGTGCGCCTGCGGCACCTTGTCCACCAGCACCGGGCCGCCGGGCAGCAGGGTGCCGGCGGGCAGGCCGCCTTCGTTGGCGACGATGGCCACGTTGTCGGTGGCGTGCATACGCACCAGCACGGGTTTCATGACGGGCGCCGGCAGGCCGCGGGCGGCGAGAAGCATGACGAAATCACACCTTATCTCCTCAATCAGATGCTTCGGAGTGCCGAAACTCGCTGCGCGCAGTCCGGCCGCGCGCACTCGGCAAGGCCGGGCTCGCCTTCAAACATGCTGGAAGGATTTCATGAACCTCTCCAACCTCAAGGTTTCCACCCGCCTGGCGCTGGGCTTCGGTGCCGCCACGGCGATCGGCGTGGCCATCGCGGTGGTGGGCATGCTGGAACTGCGCTCCATGGCCGTGGACATGACCGTTGTCGCCCATGAACGCCTGCCCCAGATCGACAAGGTGCAGGCGGTCAAGGACAGCATCAACGTCACCGCACGCGACATCCGCAACATGGCGCTCACCGCCGACGCCCAGGCGCGCGACGAGGAACGCAAGCGCATCGCCGACGCCCGCGCCGAGGTGACAAAGGCGCTGGCGGAACTGGACAAGGTGGTCGAAGCGCCGAAGGGCCGCGAACTGCTGAAGGCCCTGGTCGACAAGCGGGCTGCCTTCTCGAGCGACCTCGACGAAGCGCTGAAGCTGGTGGACAGCGGTGCCGAGGCTTCCAAGGTGGCGGGCTTCCTGATGGGGTCCCTTCGCAACACGCAGGCCGCGTACCTCAAGGCCTGCGACGACTTCCAGGACTACCAGATGAAGCTGGCCGTCGACGTGGCGCAGGACGGCCAGAAGGACGCCACGCAGCAGTTGGCCCTGATGCTGGCGCTGGCCGTGATGGCCGGCCTGCTGGGCGGTGCCGTGGGGTGGACGCTCACGCGCAGCCTGTCGCGCGCGCTGGGCGCCGAGCCGGGCGAGGTCTCGGCCGCCGTGCAGCGCGTCGCCGACGGCGACCTGGCCACGCCGGTCGCGGTGAAGCACGGCGACAGCGCCAGCATCATGGCCAGCGTCGCGCGCATGCAGCAGTCCCTGGGTGGCGTGGTGCGCAACGTGCGCCAGAACGCCGACAGCGTGGCCACCGCCAGCGCGCAGATCGCGCAGGGCAACCAGGACCTGAGCCAGCGCACCGAGGAGCAGGCCAGCGCGCTGCAGCAGACCAGCGCCACCATGACCGAACTGAGCAGCACGGTGCGCAGCAACAGCGAGAGCGCGCGCCAGGCCAACCAGCTGGCCATGGGCGCCAGCGCCACCGCCGACCAGGGCGGCGAGGTGGTGGGCCGTGTCGTGCAGACGATGAAGGGCATCAACGACAGCAGCCGCAAGATCGCCGACATCATCGCCGTCATCGACGGCATCGCGTTCCAGACCAACATCCTGGCGCTCAACGCCGCCGTCGAGGCGGCGCGTGCGGGCGAACAGGGCCGCGGCTTCGCGGTCGTGGCCGGCGAGG
>CAYVXO010000381.1:0-3018 GCA_964454485.1 uncultured Rubrivivax sp. | reverse complement strand
TGGCATCGAAGGCGGCGGTGGCATCGGCCGCGACGCCGGCGGCGGGCGCGACGAGCGTGCCGATCCGGGCCGCTCGGCGGCGCTGCGCGCGGCGGCCGGCGTGCCAAGATCGGAAACGCTGGCGCGGACGGCCGCGCTGGAGCGGCGCGCCGACCGCGACCAGGCTGCAGACTTCGGCACCGACACGGCGGCCGCAGCCGTCGTCGTCGGCCCCGAGGCCCCGGCAGCGCGGCCGCCGGCCGCCGGTGCGACCGCACGCCTCACGATGTCCCAGACGAGCTACGTACAAGCATGGATGAAGGCACGAGACCGCTGACCGGCGAAGCCGGCTACGCCGAGGCGCACCGCCGGCTGCAGGAGCTGCAGGCGCTGCTGGGCCGCGTCATCGTCGGCCAGGACGAGCTGGTGGCCGACCTCGTGACCGCCGTCTTCGCGCGCGGCCACGTGCTGATCGAAGGCCTGCCCGGCCTGGGCAAGACCCAGCTCGCGAAGGCGCTGGCGGGCGCGCTCGGCCTCAGCTGGGCGCGCGTTCAGTGCACGCCCGACCTGATGCCGGCGGACATGACCGGCGCCGAGGTCTACGCCAGCGCCGGCGGCAGCTTCGTGTTCCGGCCCGGGCCGGTGTTCGCGCAGCTGGTGCTGGTCGACGAGATCAACCGCGCGACGCCGCGCACCCAGGCCGCGCTGCTGGAGGCGATGCAGGAGCGCCAGGTCACGCAGGGCGGCACGACGCACCGGCTGCCCGAGCCCTTCTGCGTGCTGGCGACGCAGAACCCGATCGAGCTCGAAGGCACCTACCCGCTGCCCGAGGCGCAGCTCGACCGCTTCATGTTCAAGCTGGTGATGCCCTTCCCGGCGCGCGAGTCGCTGCGCGCGATGCTGGAGGTCTCGCTCGACGAGGAGCCGGCCGACCGCCTGCAGCCGCTCGCCTCGCCGGCCGAGGTGCTGCAGATCACGCGCCTGGCGCAGACGCTGCTGCTGGCCGGCCGCTGCAAGGACGCCGCGGTCGACCTGGTGCTCGCGACCCAGCCCGGCGCCGGCGAGGCGAGCCGCCACTTCCGCTACGGCGCCAGCCCGCGTGCGCTGCAGGCGCTGGTGCGGGCGGCGCGCGTGCGCGCGCTGATGGCCGGCCGCCCGCAGGTGGACGTGGATGACCTGCAGCGCGTGGCGCTGCCGGTGCTGCGCCACCGCGTGCTGCTGCGGCTGGACAGCGAGCTCGACGGCGTCGAGGCCGACGCCGCGCTCAACGCGGTGATCGAACGGTGGCGCGCTCGGCTCTGAACCCGGCCGCGCTGCCGCCGGAGGCCGAGCTGCGCAGCTTCGCGCGCGCCGCGGCGCACCTGCTCGTCGAGCGCCAGCCGCGGCTGGCCGGCGCGCCGGCGTCGGCCTGCAGCACCTGGACCACCGCGACTACGCCCCCGGCGACGAGGTGCGCCACATCGACTGGCGCCAGACCGCGCGCGCTGTCCGCCCCATCGTGCGCCGCTTCGAGGCCGAGACGGTGTCCGACTGGACCCTGCTGGTCGACGCCAGCGCCTCCATGGCCAGCGGCGGCGGCGCCAAGTGGCAGGCCGCGCTGTGCGCCGCGGCCGCGCTCGCCTACGCGCTGCTCTCCGGCGGCCACCGCGTGGGCCTGCTCGCCTTCGGCGACCGCGTGCTCGCGCAATGCCCGCGCGGCCAGGGTCCACACCACTACGCCGCGCTGGTGCGCCTGCTGCAGTCGCTGCAGCCGCAGGGCGCCGGCGGACGCTCGGAACCCGGCGTGTGCGCGCGCCACCTCGGCGGCGCCGGCTCGGTGTTCACGCTCAGCGACTTCCTCGCCGCCGGCGAGATGCAGCGCGACCTGGCGCTGCTGCTCGAACGCAGCACCGCGCTGCATGCGCTGCAGATCGCCGACGACGCCGACACGCTGCTGGGCGAAGCCGGCGAGTGCGAGCTGGTCGACGTCGAGAGCGGCGAACGCCTGCCGGTGCACGCCGGCGCCGACGCCGAAGCGGGCGCGCGCGCCGAACACGCGGCGATGAGCGAACGCCTGCACCGCTTCTGCCGCCGCAGCGGCATCGCCTGCAGCACCTGGAACGCGGCACGGCCCTGGCAGCCGGCGCTGCTGTCGCACCTGCTGCGCGCGCGCGCGGGCCGATGAGCATGGCTGCGCCGCTGTGGCTGCTGGGGCTGGCGCTGCTGCCGCTGATCCGCTGGCTGCACCGCAGCGGCCGCCACCGGCGCGCCGTGCCGGTGGCGCACCTCGGCCTGTGGCGCGGCGCGGCCACACCGGCGGCCGACGCCGAGCGCCGGCAGCCGCCCGACCCGGCCTGGCGCCGCCGCGCGCTGCTGTGCGCGCTGCTGTGCGGGGCGCTCGCCGGGCCGCAGTGGCCGGCCTCGCAGGCGCCGGTGACGCTGTGGGTCGACGACTCGCTGCACATGCTCACGCGCGAAGCCGAGGGCACGCGGCTGGCCACCGGCCTGGCCGAAGCCGCACGAAGGCTGGCGCCATCGCCACCGGCGTCGCTGGAAGTGCGCTCGCTGTCCGATCCCTGGCGCGCCTTCGCGGCCGCCGATGCGGCCACCGCCGACGCCTTCGCCGCCACCTCCGGTTGGCGCGACGCGGCACCGCCCCCCGCCGCGCTGCTGGACAGCGGCCGCCGCCACTGGCTGCTGACCGACGGCGCCGACGCCCGCCTGCTGGCCTGGCCCGACGGCCGCGCGCCCGACGAACTGATCCGCATCGGCCGCGTCGCGCGCAACGTCGGTCTCGAACGCCTAGCGGCGCGTCGCGACGCGCAGGACCCGGCCGCCTTCGTGCTGCTGCTCAAGGTCACCAACGGCGGCACCGGGGCCGAGTCGCGCGAGGTCGAGTTCGTCACCGACAAAGGCACCAGCGCGCCGCAGGCGGTGCGCCTGGAAGCCGGTGCGTCGGCGCTGCTGTCCGCCCGGGTGCCCGCCGCAGCGCGCGTGCGGGCGCGCCTGCGGCAGGGCGACGCGCTCGCCGCGGACGACGAGATCGGGCTCGACCTCGCG
>CAYVXO010000380.1:0-3028 GCA_964454485.1 uncultured Rubrivivax sp. | reverse complement strand
GGCGCGGCGCTCGAGGTGGCCGAAGCCGCCCAGGCCGCTGCCGCCGCCTTCGACGCCGACTCCGGCCGCGTGCGCGAGGTCGTCGAACGCATCTGGACCGCACCCGCGCTGGCGCGCTTCTTCGGCGGTCCGGCGCTGCAATGGACCGGCAACGAGGTCGCCTTTGCCGACGCCGAAGGCCTGATGCGGCTGGACCGCCTGGTGCTGCTGCGCGAAGGCGACGCCGCGCCGCGCTGGTGGGTCATCGACTTCAAGCTCGGCACCGAGGCCGCCGCGCTGGCGCGCTACGCGCCGCAGATGGCGCGCTACCTGGCCGCGGTGCGGCGCGCCCAGGCGGGGGCCGAGGTGCGCGGCGGCTTCATCACCGGCGACGGCCGCTTCGTCGAGTCCGCGCCGAACTGAGGCGGCTTTCCGGCCCTGATCGCCGAAACGGCGCAGGGCCCGCCGCGGTCCAATGCGGCATGGCGTCTTCCGTCAGCCCCGAGAGCAAGCCCGCGCCGGCCGCATCCGGCCCGGTGCGCATGTTCGGCCGCTGGCAGCTGATGCGGCTGGTCGGCAAGAGCGAGCGCAGCATGGCCTGGGCCGTTGCGGACCCGCGCGGCGGACCCGACCTGCTGCTGGTGCTGCCGCGCACCCAGCCCGCCGGCAAGGTGGCGCTGGAGCGCTGGGCCGAGGCGGTGCAGCGCGGTGGCCGCCTGCGCCACCCGAACCTGGCGCCGCTGGTCGAGCAGGGCGTGCAGGACGGCTGGCCGTTCGCCGCCTACGACCTGGCGGAAACCGCACCGCTGTCGGAACGCATCGGCCGCCAGGGCATGGCGGCGCTGGAGTGCGCACCGCTGGCGCTGCAGGCGCTCGAAGGCCTGGCCTACGCGCACGAAGGCGGCGTCGCCCACCACGACCTGCAGCCCTGGCACCTGCTGGTCGACGACCAGGGTGGGCTGCGCCTGGCCGGCCTGGAGATCGCGGCCGCGGCCGACACCGGCGGCGTCGAGGCCGGCGCCCTGCGCGCCCAGCGCGACGCCGCCCAGCGCGACGTGCTGGCCCTGGGCTGCGTGCTGCACCAGATGCTTTCGGGCGCGCCCGCGCTCGACGAACCCGACACCGGCCGCGTCATCGCGCGCCTGCCGCCGCAGGGGCGCGAGATCGTGCGCCTGCCCTGGACCACGGCGCAGCCGGTGCCCGAGGCGCTGCGCGCCATCGTCAACCGCGCCACCGACCGCCAGGAGCGCCAGCGCTACCGCAACGCACGCACGCTGGCGCGCGCTATCGAAGGCTGGCAGAAGGCCGAGAGCGGCGCCGGCGGCGGCCCGCTGGCGCTGCTGGGCGACAAGCTGCGCGCCGCCGGCACGCTGCCTTCTTCGCCCGGTGCGGCCGCGCAGGCGGCGCGCCTGTCGATGATGGACCGCCAGCGCACCAACGAGCTGGCCGACGTGGTGCTGCGCGACCTAGCGCTCTCGTTCGAGCTGCTGCGCGCCGTCAACAGCGCGCAGGTGCGCGGCGCGCAGATCGCCGGCAGCGGCCCGGTGCTGACGATCCGGCGCGCGATCGCGATGCTGGGCCTGGAAGGCGTGCGCCGCGCCGCGCTCGCGCTGCGGCCCTGGCCCGGTCCGCTGGACGACACCGGCGCCGCGCTGCTGGAACGCCTGATCGAACGCGTCAAGCGCGCCGGCCACGTGGCGCTGGCGCTGCGGCCGGCCGGCTACGACGCCGAGGTGGTCTACCTCGTCACGCTGCTGCAGAACCTGGGCCGGCTGGTGGTGCAGTACCACTTCCCGGAAGAAAGCGGCCAGATCCGCCGCCTCATGCAGCCGGCGCCCGCGGCGCAGGCCGGCGAGCCCGACGAGCCGGGCATGAGCGAGGAGTCCGCCGCCTTCGCGGTGCTGGGCACCGACATCGAATCGATCGGCGCCGCCGTCGCCCGCCACTGGGGGCTGGACGACGAGGTGCTGCACATGGCGCGCCGCTTCAGCCCGAAGGCGCCGGTGCACGCCGGCGACAACGACGACGAGATGCTGCGCCTGGTGGCCAGCGCCGCCAACGAGGCGATCGACGCCGTGGCGCTGCCCGCGGCCGCGGTGCCGGGCGCGCTGCAGCGCGTGGTGCAGCGCTACGGCCGCGCGCTCGGCATCGGCCAGAAGGAACTGCAGGAAGCGCTGCAGCAGCGCGACACCAGCGCGCCGGTGGCCAGCCAGGGCTTCGCGCCTTCGGGCGTGGCGCCGCTGGCGGCCGAGCCCGAGCCGCCCGCCGCGCCGGCCTCGAAGCCGGCCCCCGGCGGGCTGCGCGCCGCCGCCGCCGCCCGCGCTTCCCGATGAACGGGGTCGCGGGCCTGCCGCAGCGGCTGGGCCGCTTCGAGCTGAAGCGCGAACTCGGCCGCGGCGCCCAGGCCACGGTGTGGCTGGCGCACGACCCGCGGCTGGACCGCGAGGTCGCGGTCAAGCGGCTCGCGCAGGGCGGCGCCTGGGCCGCGCGCGGCTGGCTCGACGAGGCACGCGCCGTGAGCCGGCTCACGCACCCGAACATCGTGCCGGTCTTCGAGGCCGACGACGCCGGCGGCCAGCCCTACCTGGTCTTCGAATACGTCCAGGGGCCGACCCTGGCCGAACTGCTGCGCCGGCGCGGCCGCCTGCCGGCGCGCGAGGCCGTCACGCTGGTGCTGGGCGTGCTGGACGCGCTGGCGGCGGCGCACGCCCAGGGCCTGGTGCACCGCGACCTGAAGCCTTCGAACGTGCTCGTCGGCGCCGACGGCCGCCCGCGCGTGATGGACTTCGGCATCGCCGCCCGCGTGGCCGACGCCGGCGAGGCGCTGGTCGTCGGCACGCCCGGCTACATGGCGCCCGAAGCCGCGCGCGGCGAGGCGCCGACGCCGGCCATGGATCTCTTCTCCGCCGGCGTGCTGCTGGCCGAGCTGCTGGCCGGCCGGCCGCCGCTGTTGGAGCGCGACGCGCGGCGCGCGCTCGAACGCGTGCAGCGCGAGGACCTGCAGCTCGACGCCCGGGCGCCGGTCGACGACACGCTGCGCTCGATCGTG
>CAYVXO010000379.1:0-3093 GCA_964454485.1 uncultured Rubrivivax sp. | reverse complement strand
ACTACATCATCGCGCCGGCCGAGGCGAGCTCGAACCTCTCGCGCTTCGACGGCGTCAAGTTCGGCCACCGGGCGAGGCAGTTCGCCGACCTGCTGGACATGTACAAGAAGACGCGCTCGCAAGGCTTCGGGGCCGAGGTGAAGCGCCGCATCATGATCGGCACCTACGTGCTCAGCCACGGCTACTACGACGCCTACTACCTGCAGGCGCAGAAGCTGCGCCGCATGATCGCCGACGACTTCCAGCGCTGCTTCACGCAGTGCGATGTGATCGCCGGCCCGGTGGCGCCCAGCGTGGCCTGGAAGATCGGCGCGCAGGGCGACGATCCGGTCGCCGCCTACCTCGCTGACATCTTCACCCTGCCCGCCAGCCTGGCCGGCCTGCCCGGCATGAGCGTGCCGGCCGGCTTCGGCGAAGCGGGGCTGCCGGTGGGGCTGCAGCTCGTCGGCAACTACTTCGACGAAGGCCGGCTGCTGCACGCCGCCCACGCATTGCAGCAGGCGACCGACTTCCACGGCCGCGTGCCGCCGGGGTTCTGACCATGGCCACCGCTTCGCCCCTGGTGCGCGGCTGGGAGGTCGTGATCGGCCTCGAGACGCACGCCCAGCTGTCCACGCAAAGCAAGATCTTCAGCGGCGCTTCCACCCGCTTCGGCGCCGAGCCCAACACCCAGGCCTGCGCCGTCGACCTGGCGCTGCCGGGCACGCTGCCGGTGGCCAACCGCGGCGCGGTCGAGCGCGCCATCCGCTTCGGGCTGGCGGTGGGCGCCAAGGTGGCGCCGCAGTCGATCTTCGCGCGCAAGAACTACTTCTACCCCGACCTGCCCAAGGGCTACCAGATCAGCCAGTACGAGATCCCGGTGGTGCAGGGCGGGCGCATCGATTTCCTGCTCGGCGACCAGCAAAGAAGCGTACGCCTCACGCGCGCCCACCTGGAGGAAGACGCGGGCAAGAGCCTGCACGAGGACTACCACGGCCAGACCGGCATCGACCTCAACCGCGCCGGCACGCCGCTCCTGGAGATCGTCTCCGAGCCCGACATGCGCAGCGCCGCCGAGGCGGTGGAATACGCCAAGGCGCTGCACGCGCTGGTGGTGTGGCTGGGCATCTGCGACGGCAACATGCAGGAAGGCAGCTTCCGCTGCGACGCCAACGTGAGCGTGCGCAAGCCTGGGCAGCCCTTCGGCACCCGGCGCGAGATCAAGAACCTCAACAGCTTCCGCTTCCTGCAGCAGGCGATCGACTTCGAGGTGCAGTGGCAGATCGACCGCCTCGAAGACGGCCTCGAGATCGAGCAGGCCACGGTGCTCTTCAACCCCGACACCGGCGAGACGCGGTCGATGCGCAGCAAGGAAGACGCGCACGACTACCGCTACTTCCCGGACCCCGATCTGCCGCCGCTGGTGATCGCGCCCGAGTGGGTGGAACGCGTGAGGGCCTCGCTGCCCGAGCTGCCGGCGGCGATGGCCGCGCGCTTCCAGCAGGCCGACGGCCTGCCGGCCGATGACGCGGCGATGATGACGCAGAGCCTGGGCTTCGCCCGCTTCTACGAAGCGGTGCGCGACGCCGGCGCGCCGGCCAAGCTGGCCGCCAACTGGCTGATGGGCGAGGTGAGCAAGCGCCTGAATGCCGAGGGCCGCGCGATCGACGAAGCGCCGCTGGCGCCGGCAGCGCTGGCAGCGCTGATCGGCCGCGTCGTCGACGGCACCGTGAGCAACGCCGGCGCGCGCCAGGTCTTCGATGCGCTGTGGTCCGAACCCGGCGCCACGGTCGATGCGGTGATCGAAGCCAAGGGGCTCAGGCAGATGAGCGACCTGGGCGCGCTGGAGAAGATCGTCGACGAGGTCATCGCCGCCAACCCGAAGTCGGTGGAAGAGTTCAAGGCCGGCAAGGACAAGGCCTTCAACGCCCTCGTCGGGCAGGTCATGAAGGCGAGCAAGGGCAAGGCGAACCCGGCACAGGCCGGCGAGCTGCTGCGGCGCAAGCTCTGAGCGCGTTCAGCGGCCGGGCGCGGGCGACGACGCGGCGGCGTTCTCCATCGGCCCCAGCGAGCCCGGCATCGCGCCGGCCCACAGCTTGCGCAGGCGGTCCAGTTCCACGTCGTAGAAGCGGTTGATGCGCACCAGCTCGGCCTGCTGGTTGGCCATCGCGTTCTTCTGTGCCTCGGTGGCCACCTCGTTGGCGTCGATCTGCGCCTTCAGCTTGGCCGGCATCTGGCGGCCGACGTAGAACTCGGACTCGTCCAGCAGCGGCTTGCGTTCCGCGGCCAGGTCCTTCAGCCGCTGCTCCGAAGCCTTGATGGCCTGGCGCACCGAGTCCAGCGCCAGTTCGCGCGCGCGCTGGTGGGTGGCCTCGTTCGGGTAGCGCGCCTTCAGGTTGCGGTCCAGCCGCACGGCGTCGGCCTGGGCCGCGCGTGCCTCGGCGGCCTTGCGCTCCTGGGCTTCCCTTTCGGCGCGTTCGTCGGTCGTAAGCGTCGGCGGGCGCACCGTCTTGAGCGAGCCGTCGCGGTTGAGGACATGCTGCTCCTTGCCGATGCACTCGGGGATCGGCCGGTCGGCGGTGAGGCGGCGGCCCTTGTCGTCGATGCAGGTGTAGATGGACGTCGGCTCGGAGGCCTTGGTCTGCGCCGCCGCCGGCAGCGCCAGCAACGCGAGCAACAGGGCGGCGGCCGGACTCCGCCCGCCGTTGCCTCCGAATGCCGCGCCTGCGCTCATGCCTGGGTCCCGTAGCGCTGCCGGTACGACTGGACCGGACCGGCGAACGCCCGCAAAGCCGGATCGTCGCCCGAGCGCAGGAATTCCAGCAAGTCGGCCAGGGTCGCGATGGCGACCACCGGCAGGCCCAATTGTGTCTGGACGTATTGCGCGGCCGACCAGTCGACGTCGTGGCCGTTCTCGGTCGCCTTCTCCTGGCGGTCGAGCGCGATCGCCACGCCGCAGGGGGTGGCGCCGGCGCCGCCGATCATCGCGATCGACTCGCGCACCGAGGTTCCGGCCGAAATGACGTCATCGACGATGAGAACGCGGCCGCGCACCGGCGCGCCGACCAGCGTGCCGCCTTCGCCGTGGTCCTTGGCTTCCTTGCGGTTGTAGGC
>CAYVXO010000378.1:0-3096 GCA_964454485.1 uncultured Rubrivivax sp. | reverse complement strand
GCACGGGCTGCCCCCTCCCCACGGTCGGCGCAGCGTCGCGGCCGATGTGCCAGCTCGCCTGGCGCATCGGTTGCAGCGCAGCCGACCGACCGATCACAAGCAGCGGCGGCTCTGCGGCCGACGTGCCACCAAGCGCAGCGACTGGCGCGGCGGTCGAGCCGCTGATCGCTGGCTTTGCAGCGGCGCAGCCGCTGCGAGCCCTTCACTGCACCAGGTCTTCAGCGGCCCGGCTACGGGCATGGCGGGTGACCGGGGTGGCGTTCGGGACGGCAGAGCACCGAGCGGAGCGCAGCGCAGCGACTTGCGAGCCGGCCCGATCGCCAAGCGGGCGTCGGTCGTGCGCAGCCGGACGGACGAAGAAGCCCGCGAGCCCCGGGCACGGGAAAGGGCCGCCGCGTGCTTCAGCCGGCTCTGCCGGCCTGACCGTGTTGCGTCAGGGATGGAAGCCCGTCGGGGCGAGACGCCGGTACCCCGGTGGCTCGACGCGCAGCGCGACAGCCCGGCCCCGCGCTGCGGGGAGACGCCCGGGCCCACAGGGACCTGAACGCAGATGCTCCCGCTGCAACACCAGCCGACCGATCATGAAACCCGGCGTGGTCGGCCATACGGACCTCGCCCGGCGGCACTACGATGACGCCAACAAGACCGGCAGGGAGAAGACCTTGAACCCGAACGACAACGACGACAGTCGATCCGTCGCCCTCTACTGGGACTTCGAGAACCTGCACGCCGGGCTCATGGAGGCCAAGTACGGCGAAGGCGCCTACGCCAAGCAGGACAACCGCTTCAAGGTCCAGGAACCGCTCATCGACGTACAGGCCCTGGTCGAGCTTGGCGCCTCCTTCGGCCCCGTCGCCATCAACCGCGCCTACGGCAACTGGCAGTACTTCGGCCGCTACCGCGACGCACTCCTGCAGAGCGCCGTCGAGCTGATCCAGCTCTTCCCCCCAGGCGCCTCCGCCAAGAACGGCGCCGACATCAAGCTCTGCCTCGACGCCACCGAGGACATCAGCCGCTTCGCCCACATCGGCACCGTCATCATCGTCGGCGGCGACAGCGACTTCATGCCCGTCGCCCAAAAGATCAAGGCCGCCGGCCGTACCCTCATCGGCATCGGCAACCGCAGGAACACCAACAAGCACTGGGCCAAGAGCTGCCACGAGTTCCGCTACTACGACAGCCTGGTCGAAGCCCCCAGCAACGACGAAGCGCCCAAGCCCAGCGAAGCCAAGGACGCCCCACCACCACCGCCGGTCGACCCGGCCGCCGAGATGCTGAAGCGCGCCGTGCGCCTGCTCGCGGAAACGAAGGGAGAGGCCTGGGTGCACAAGGCCAGCGTCTGGCCGATGATCAAGCGCCTCGACCCCACCTTCGACCCGAAGGACCACGGCCACACCGGCTTTGCCGAGATGCTCAAGGCACTGGACACCGTCATCGAGATCAAGAAGGGCGAGAAGGATCACCTCGTTCGGCTGCGCTGATCGCACCGATCTCGAAGAGTGCTGCCCCGGGACACTCGCACTGCTGCAGGCGGTCAATCAGGCGCTCAGCGCGAGCAGCACGACGATCCATCGGCCTGGATGGGCGGGCACTTGTTCGTGCCGTACGAGCAGAACACGCAGCAGTCGCCTGCCTTCGGCCGCAGCACCGTCTTGCAGTTCTCGCACTCGTAGAACCACTGGCACGCGTCGGTCGGCATGGTCTCTTCCTTGGCATGCCCGCACTGCGGGCACGTGAGGACCGATTGAAGAACGATCGCAGTCACGTCACTGATCCGGCTTCACCGACGACGGGAACCCCGCGTCGGCCGTCGCCCGGGTCAGCGCCTCGGGCGAGGTCTTCGCGGGATCGAACGCGACGATCGCCCGCCTGGTCTTGAAGTCCACCTTGGCGGTGTCCACCCCCGGCACCTTCTCGAGCGCCTTGCGAACGGTGATCGGGCACACCGCGCAGTCCATTTTGGTCACGTCCAGCGTGACCGTGCGGGAACCGGCGGCCATGGTGCTCACGGACGCGATCAAGCCAGCAACCAGGACGAGAAGGAACTTCATGTAGGGACCTCAGTAGAAGAGCGGTGCATACAGCGGAGACGCCATCAGGGCTGCGGCTGCCACCGCGACCAACCAGAAAATGACGCGCTGCCGCCGGCGCACCGCGGGGATGGCGCAGGCCTCGCCGGGCTCACAGGCCTCGGGCCTGCGGTACAGCTTGAAGAACGCGTAGCCGAAGAACGCCAGCGCAGCCGCGATGAAGTAGGGCTGGTAGACCTCCAGGGCCACCAGACGCGAACCCCACGCGCCTCCCACGCCGAGCACCACCAGCAGCAACGGACCGGCGCAGCAGGCCGACGCGCCGATGGCAGCGGCAGCGCCGCCCAGCAGCGAGCCGGAAGTCGTCCAGGGCCGTGACATGCCTGTTCCTGTAGGGATCGATTGCGGCTAGTCTAGGTACGTACCTGAGTACGGAGTCAAGCCCATCATGGATCAGATGACAATCGGCCAGTTGGCCGCCGCGGCCGGGGTCAACGTCGAGACGGTCCGCTACTACCAGCGCCGCGAACTGCTGGCCGTCCCCGAGCGCCCCGCCGGTGGGATCGGCCGCTACACGCCATCGGCGCTGACGCGACTCCGCTTCATCAAGCGCGCGCAGTCGCTGGGCTTCACGCTCGATGACGTGCAGGCACTCCTGTCGCTCGACGATGGCCGAGGTTGCTCGGCAGCACGGCAGATCGGCGAGCACAAACTGGCGGACGTGCGGCAACGGCTGCAGGCCCTGCGGATCCTCGAAGCGGCGCTACAGGACCTGGTCAGCCGCTGCTCGACGACGCAGCGCAAGGTGAACTGCCCATTGATCGAAGCCCTGATGCAGTCCGAGGAGCGGGTAGCCTGAGCGGCCGCGGGCAGCGCCGCAGGCGAGCGTCAGCGACGCCCGCCGACGCTGCCGCGGCACCCGCGGCAGCGGTGCGGGACCGTCCCCGCGCAAGCGCCGCAGAGCGCGTCGTTCAGAGCAGCCCGCGCTCCGCAAAACTGGTCACGTCGGCACCCGCAACCACCAGGCGATCGAGCACCCGCACGTCGCCCCGCGCCCACGCCGTCT
>CAYVXO010000377.1:0-3102 GCA_964454485.1 uncultured Rubrivivax sp. | reverse complement strand
TGGGCTTCCTGCCCGGCGACCTGGCGCAGAAGGTCGACCCCTACCTGCGCCCGCTCTACGACGCGCTCTACGACCTGATGGGCTTCGACCGCGTGGCCAAGGCCTTCGAGAAGGGGCTGATCGAGATCGCGCCGCTGGCCTTCATGCGCGGGCGCACGCTCAACCACGCCTTCGTGATCCTGGACGAGGCGCAGAACACCACGCGCGAGCAGATGAAGATGTTCCTCACCCGCATCGGCTTCGGCAGCCGCTGCGTGGTGACGGGCGACACCAGCCAGGTCGACCTGCCGCGTGGCCAGGCCAGCGGCCTGCTGGAGGCGCGCCAGGTGCTCGCGCGCGTGAAGGGCATCGCCTTCACCGACTTCACCGCGGCCGACGTGGTGCGCCACCCGCTGGTGGCGCGCATCGTGGAGGCCTACGAAGCGGTGCAGGGCGAGCGGTCGTGAGCACGCCGGGCCGTTCCCAAGTGCTCACCCCGGAGCGCGCAGCGCGGAGGGTCGTCCTATGACCCTCACGCTGTCGCTGCAGTTCGCCGACCCCGCGCACCGCGCCCTGCTGCCGCGCCACCGCGTGGCGCGCTGGTTGCGCGCGGCCCTGGCGGCGCCGGCGCAGCTGGCGGTGCGCATCGTCGGCGCCGACGAAGGGCGCGCGCTCAACCGCGACTACCGCGGCAAGGACTACGCGACCAACGTGCTCACCTTCGACTACGAGCGCGAACCCGTCGTCGTGGCCGACCTGGTGCTGTGCGCGCCGGTGCTCGAGGCCGAGGCCCGGGCCGCCGGCATCCCGCTGGAGGCGCACTACGCGCACCTGCTGGTGCACGGCGCGCTGCACGCGCAGGGCTTCGATCACGAGCGCGCCGCCGACGCGAAGGTGATGGAAGCGCGCGAGAGCGAGATCCTGCTCGCGCTGGGCTTCAGCGACCCGTATGGCCGGCGCGCGGCGCCAGCAGCACCGAGGCGATCGCCGCCACCAGCAGCACCACCGCGGCGAAGTCCTGCCAGTGCAGCGCCTCGCCGAGGAAGACCGCGCCGCTGAAGGTGCCCAGCACCGGGATCATCATCACGCTGATCGTGCTGGCCACCGGCGGCATGTTGCGCGCCAGGTAGAACCAGGCCGCGTGCGCGAAGCCGAACACGCCGACCGCGTTGTAGACGATCGCCCAGGCCGCCGGCGCCGTCGGCCAGCGCCAGCGCGGCAGCTCCAGCAGCAGCGAAAGCCCCAGCACGAAGGCGGCGGTCGACGCCGTCATCCAGAACACCACCGTGAGCAGCGGCACGCCCAGTTCGGCGCGGCGCAGCCGGTGGGTGCCGTAGGCCCAGATGGCCGCGGCCACCAGCACCGACCCCGCGGCCAGCGGCGCGCCCGAGAGGCGGCCGAACTCGTGCCACAGCAGCAGGCCGATGCCCAGCGCCGCCGCCGCCACGCCGGCCGCGGTGCGCCAGCCCAGCCGCTCGCCGAACAGCACCCGGCCCCAGACGGCGGCGAAGATCGGCATCGAATAGCCCAGGATGGCCGAGCGCCCCGAGCTGAGCGACTGCACGGCGACGATCACGATCGCGTGCCAGACCATCATGTTGGGCAGCGCCA
Organism: uncultured Rubrivivax sp.; assembly: GCA_964454485.1. Lineage (GTDB taxonomy): Bacteria > Pseudomonadota > Gammaproteobacteria > Burkholderiales > Burkholderiaceae_C > Rubrivivax. The sequence continues at coordinate 1,512 of CAYVXO010000377.1, read as the reverse complement.
GCCGCAGCACCGGCAGCCACTGCGCGCGCGGCAGCGCCAGCGGCGTCTTCAGCGCCACCATGGCCGCGGCCAGCACCGGCAGCCCGAGCCACATCGAGAGCGTGCGGAACAGCAGCGGCGGGTAGGCCTCGGGGTGCTGCGGGGTGCCGCTGACGCCGGCTTTCATGACCGGCCAGTTGAGGCCCCACACCACGGTCAGCAGCACCAGCACCGCGAGCTGGCGACGGGTCGGCTTCAACGTCGCTGCGTCCCCAGGTAGCGCTTGCGCCAGAAGAACCAGGCCAGGCCGCCGCCCACCGAGACCATCAGCAAGAAGGCGATCCAGAAGCCGGTGCTGCTGTGGATGAGCGGCAGGAACTCGAAGTTCATGCCGAAGAAGCCGGTGATCAGGTTCAGCGGCAGGAACACCGCGGTCAGCACGGTGAGCGTGCGCATGATGTCGTTGGTGCGGTGGCCGAGCGCCGAGAAGTGCATCTGCACCGCAGTCTCGGCCGACTGCTCGAGCCGCCGCACGTGGGTGAGCACGCGTTCCACGTGCTCCAGCAAGTCGCGGCTGCGGATGCGCAGCAGCTCGCGTTCGCGCTGCGCGCCGGCGTCGGCCGCGGGCGGCCATTCGTCGAGCGCGTCGATCCACTCCTGCACCGCGCTGCGCTGGTCTTCGCAGGTGTCTTCCAGCAGGTGCAGCGCGTTGCGCGACTCCAGCAGCACCGGCCAGTTGGCGAAGTGGCTGCGCGGGTCCAGCAGTTCCTTCTGCAGCGTGCCCAGGTGGCGCGTGAGCAGGCGCCGCAGGTCCAGGTAGCTGTCGACCATGTGGTTGACCATGCGCACCATCAGCTCGGCCGGGCTGCCGGGCAGGCGCGCGCCGGCGCTCGCCAGGCGCTGCGCGTAGTACTCGCGCACCGCGCAGTCGGTCGGGTGCACGGTGACGAGCACGCGGTCGAAGACGACGAAGCCGACCGGGCTGGTGTCGATGGCGGCCATCGCCTTCTGGGCCGAAGCCAGCGTGCCGTGCGAGTCGTCGACGAAGAGCTCGGCCGCGCCGGCGCCCGCGGCCAGGCGGCGGAAGACCATCAGGTCGTACCAGCTCGTGTAGTCGAAGTGGCTGGGCAGCTGGTTGTTCAGCAGGTCGGAGACGTGCAGGTCCACCAGCCCGCCGGTGCCCCAGCGCTGCAGTGCGGCCTGCAGTTCGGCGGCGCGCAGCTCGAAGACGCGGCGCGCGCTGCCGATCCACACGAAGCCGGTGGACGGCAGCGTCTCGGGCAGCTGTTCGAGTTCGGTGAAGCGGTCCGCGGCGACGTGGAAGACGCGCATCAGCGGTCGCGCAGCTTCCTTGCCGCGTCGAGCGCGAAGTAGGTCAGCACGCCGTCGGCGCCGGCGCGGCGGAAGGCGAGCAGCGCCTCCATCATCACCAGGTCGTGGTCGAGCCAGCCGTTCTGCGCCGCGGCCTTGAGCATGGAGTACTCGCCGCTCACCTGGTAGGCGAAGGTGGGCATGCGGAACTCGTCCTTCACG
>CAYVXO010000376.1:0-3107 GCA_964454485.1 uncultured Rubrivivax sp. | reverse complement strand
CGAGCACGCGCGAAGTGCTGCAGCGCCTCGAGGCGCTGGCGGAGCCGGCCGCGCCGGCCGCCGAAACGTTGCGCCTGCGCCCGGGCGTGCCCGACGCCGCCAGCTTCCCGCTCGCCGCCTGGCGGCGCGAACTCGCGCGCGCGCTCGACCCCGAAGACCGTGCCGCGCTCAGCTACGGTTGGCCCGCGGGCTTGCCGGCGCTGCGCGCGGCGACCGCGCGCCACCTTTCGCTGACGCGCTCGATCGACTGCCGGCCCGAGCAGGTGGTGATCGTCGGCAGCGTGCAGCAGGCCGTCGGCCTGGTGGCGCAGGTGCTGCTGGAGCCGGGCGACCGTGTCGCCGTGGACGACCCCGGGCTGCCCGCCGCCGCGCGCCTGCTGGCCACGGCCGGCCTGCAGGTCGAAGGCGTGCCGCTGGACGCGCAGGGCTTCGACGTCGAGTACCTGCGCCGCCACGTCGCCGACGCGGCGGCGGTGCTGCTGCAGCCGCTGAACCAGTGGCCCACCGGCGTGCGCACGGCGCCGGCGCGCCAGCGCGCGCTGCTCGACTGGGCCGACCTCAGCGGCGCCTGGATCGTCGAGCTCGACACCCTGGGCGAGATCGTGCACGACGGCGCCGTGCCGCCGCCGATGGCCGCCGCCGACCGCGCCGGCCGCGTGCTGCACCTGGGCAGCTTCAGCGAGCTGATGTTCCCTTCGCTGCGCCTGGCCTGGCTGCTGGTGCCCGAGCCGCTGGTGGACGTGTTCGCCGCCGTGCGCGGACTGCTGGGCGAGCACAGTGCGGTGGCGGCGCAGGCGGCGCTGGCCACCTTCATCGACGAAGGCGCGCTCGCCTCGCACCTGCGGCTGCTGCGCCGCCTGTACCGCACGCGCCGCGACGCGCTGCGCGACGCGCTCGCGCGCCACCTGCCCGCGCTGGTGCCCGGGCCGATGGGCGGCGCGCTGCACGCCTGCCTGCCGCTGCACGCGGCCTGGAACGACCGCAGGGTGGAGGCGGCGCTGCGCCGGCGCGGCGTGGGCGCCGAGGCGCTGTCGCGCCAGGCCTGGCGCGCGCGCGGCTGCAACGGGCTGGTGCTGGGCTACGGCGACGACGAGGTCGACGCGATCGACGCCGCGGTGGCCGAGGTGGCGCGCGTGCTGGCGCCCTGATTGGCTATCAGCGTCAGAGGCCGTGGTTCGTCGCCGCCGGCCGTCGCCGGCACCGCCGCGGGGGCGAATCGTCGCGGTACCGTTGCGTCGGCGGCGCTATCGGCCAGACTGCCGCCAACTGCCGGAGGACCGCCGCTTGAAATCCGCCCACGGGGCCTACATCCCGCCGGTCGAAGGCCCGCCCGGCGCGCCGCAGTGGCGGCGCGTGCATTCGGCGGTGCGCCACGCCATCGACAGCGGCGCGCTCGGGCCGGGCGCGCGCCTGCCGTCGGCGCGCCAGCTGGCGGCGGACTGGCAGGTGGCGCGCGGCGCGGTCGACGAGGCCTTCGCGCAGCTGCAGCTGGAAGGGCTGATCGAGCGCCGCGTCGGCGACGGCACCTATGTCGGCGCCGGTGCGCGCCCGGCGCGGCGGCGCACCCCGGCGCCGGCCGCCGTGCGGGCGCTGCAGAAGAGCCAGCTGCTGGGTCTGCCGGCGGCGCGCCTCGAATCGGCGCAGCGCGGCCTGCCCCTGCCGCCGCTGCATCCGCGTTGCACCGACCTGGAGGCCTTCCCCTTCGACACCTGGCGCCGCCTGCTGCTGCAGGCGCACGACGACGCCCAGCGGCCGCTGATGGCCGCGCCGCCGGCCGGCGGGCTGCCGGCGCTGCGCGAGGCGATCGCGCGCCACCTCGCGGTTCACCGCGGCACGGCTTTCGCGCCGGCCCAGGTGCTGGTGACCGCCGGCCCGGGCGAATCGCTGCAGCTGGCCGCGCGGCTGCTGCTGGCGCCGGGCGACACCGCCTGCGTCGAGGACCCGGGCCATGCGTCGATCGCGTTCCTGCTGCGCACGCTGGGCGTGCAGGTGGTCGGCGTGCCGCTGGACGGGGAGGGCTTCGATGTCGAGGCCGCGCGCCGCCTGGCGCCGCAGGCGAAGCTGGTCTACCTGCACCCGCTGACGCAGTACCCGCTGGGCCAGCGCACGCGCACCGACCGCTGCAGCGCGCTGCTGGACTGGGCCGCGCGGCAGGGCCCGTGGATCCTCGAAGGGCACATGAACGACGAGCTGGTGCCCGCCGCCCAGCAGCCGCCGGCGCTGGTCTCCAACGACGCCAGCGGCCGCGTGCTGATGATGGGCACCTTCGAAGGCGTCGCCTTCCCTTCGCTGCGCGTGGGCTACCTGGTGGTGCCGAAGGCGCTGGCGCCGGGCATGGCGGCCGCCGCCGCGCTGCTGGGTGAACACGTGCCGGCGCCGGTGCAGTGGGCGCTGGCCGAGTTCATCGACCGCGGCCACATGACGGCCCACCTGCAGGCCTTGCGCGCGACGCTGTTCCGGCGGCGCGAGATCGTGCGCCGCGAGCTGCTGGCCGCGCTGCCGCCCGCGGTGAGGCCGGGCCCGATGAACAACGGCACCCACCTCGCCCTGCACCTGCCGCCGGCGCTGCCCGACCGCAGCGTGGTCGCGCGGCTGCGCGCGCAGCGCGTGGTGGTGGAGGCGCTCTCGGCGATCCGCTGGCAGGCGCCGCGCGCCAACGGCATCGTGCTGGGCTACGCCGGCGGCGACGAGGCGCGGCTGGTCGAAGGCCTGCGCGCCGTCGCGCGTGCGCTGGCCGAAGCCTGCGGCGCCTACCAGCCCACCGGCGAGAACGCGTAACCCTGGTGGCGCACGGTGCGGATGCGCTGTGCCGCGCGCCCGCCGTCGCCCAGCTTGGCGCGGATGCGGTAGACGCGGCAGTCGATCGAGCGGTCCAGCGGGTGGTCGTCCAGGCCGCGCACGCGGCGCAGGATCTCGCGCCGCGTGACCACGCGGCCGGCCTGGCAGGCCAGCAGCCACAGCACCTCGAACTCGCCTTCGGACAGCGGCACCGGCGTTCCCTGCCACCAGACGCGGCGCTCGCGCAGCACGAGGCGCAAGGCGCCGAAGGCCAGCTCGCCCGGCTCGGCCGCGCCGCCGGCGGCCCCGCGGCGCCAGAGCGCGCGCAG
>CAYVXO010000375.1:0-3164 GCA_964454485.1 uncultured Rubrivivax sp. | reverse complement strand
GCGCGCCGCTTCAACCAGGGCTACGAGACCGTGCGCTACACCGCGAGCGCGATCGCCGACATGGCGGTCCACTCGCTGGCGGACGCCGAGCCGCCGGCCGACCTGTGCGCGTGGGAAGCCGAGCTGCTGCAGCGCCTGGGGCTGCCGCATGGCGTGGGCCAGAACCACCGGCTGGTGCACTTCCAGCACCTGTTCTCGGGTTCGGGCTACGCCGCCGGCTACTACGTGTACCTGTGGGCCGAAGTGCTGGACGCCGACGGCTTCGGCGCCTTCACCGAGGCCGGCGACCCGTTCGACCCGCGTGTCGCGCAGGCGCTGCAGCGCTACATCTACGCCAGCGGCAACAGCCTGGAGCCGGGCGCCGCCTTCGCCGCCTTCCGCGGCCGCGGGCCGACGGTGGAACCGCTGCTGAAGAAGCGCGGCCTGGTGCCGGAACCGGCCTGAGGCGTCATTCCGCCGGCGGCGGGCCGAACATTCGCTCGATCGACGCGTTGAAGGCGGCGAAGTCCAGCGGCTTGGTCCAGTAGTCGGCCATGCCGGCGCGCAGCGCGCGGTCGATGTCCTCCGGCATCGCGTTGGCCGACAGCGCGATCACCGGGATGCGCGCCGTCGCCGGCTGCGCGCGCAGCCGGCGCAGGACCTCGTGGCCGTCGAAGTCGGGCAGCGACATGTCCAGCAGGATCAGGTCGGGCCGCAGGTCCAGCGCCAGCTTCACGCCGCTGCCGCCGTCGGGCGCCACGTGCAGCGTCAGGTCCGGGCGGCGCGCCACCAGCTCGGAGATGATGAGCGCGTTGACCTCGTTGTCCTCCACGTAGAGCAGGGTGCCGCGGCGCGAACCGGGGTTGGCCATCGGGGCCGGCGCCGCGTCGCGCGGCGGCGGCGGCGGCGCCACCGGGCTCAGCAGCGAGGCGTCGGCCAGCCGCAGCTCGAACAGGCTGCCGAGGCCGACCTGGCTGTCCACGTGCACCGAGCCGCCCATGTGCTCGACCAGCGCCTTCACGATCGCCAGCCCGATGCCGGTGCCTTCGATGCCTTCGCGTTCGATGCCCAGGCGGTTGAAGGGCTCGAAGAGGTGGCGCAGCTGCTCGTCGCTCATGCCGCGGCCGGTGTCGGCCACGCGCAGCACGACGCCGCTGCCGTGGCGCGCCGCCTCCAGCGTGACCTCGCCGCCGGGGCGGTTGTACTTGATGGCGTTGGACAGCAGGTTCAGCAGCACCTGGCGCAGCCGTACCGGGTCGGCCATCGCCGAGACGTCCAGCGCGCCCAGGCTCAGGCGCACGTCGTGCGCGGCCAGCTGCGGTTCCAGCAGGGGAATGGTCTGCGCCACCAGCGGCGCCAGCGCCACCGGCTGCATCGTGATGCGCATCTCGCCGCCCTGCAGGCTGGACAGGTCGAGCACGTCGTTGATGAGCGACAGCAGGTGCTCGCCGGCGGCGCGGATCTGCTCGACGCGGCGGCGCCGGGTGCCGGCGGCGGCGTCGCTGCCGCCGTCCTCGGCCAGCAGCAGCTGGGCGAAGCCGAGCACGCCGTTGAGCGGCGTGCGCAGTTCGTGGCTCATGCGGGCCAGGAACTTCGACTTGGCCTGGCTTTCCAGCAGCGCGACCTCGCGCTCCTGGCGCACCGCGTCGGCGGTGCGCGCGTCGGTGATGTCCCAGTTCACGCCGATGCGGCGCACCGTCTGGCCGCGCTCATCGCGCACCGGCACCGAACGCGAGGCGATCCAGCGCACCCGCCCGTCGGGCAGCACGATGCGGAACTCGTAGTTCGAGGGCACGTCCTCGAGCAGCGACTGCTCGGTGACGCGCTGCGTGCGCTGGCGGTCGTCCGGGTGGACCATCGCGAGGCGCTCGCTCTCGGTCGGCGGGATCGCGCGCGGCTCCAGGCCGCGCAGGCGCCACATCTGCGCGTCCCAGTAGGCCTCGCCGGTGCGCAGGTCCATCTCCCAGGTGCCCAGGCCGGCGCTGCGCGCGGCCAGCGCGGCGCGTTCGCTCGCCTCGCGCAGCGCACGCTCGACGCGCCGGCGCTCGGTGACGTCGATGACGAGGCCGAAGCGCAGGCGGCCGCCCTCGTGCGTCTCGATGTGCGAATGCGTCATCACGTAGCGCACCTCGCCGTCGGGGCGCAGGATGCGCAGGTCCAGCTCCAGGCTGGGGCGGCCGCCGCGTTCCCAGTCCTGGAGGCGGCGGCGCAGCTCGTGGCGGTCGTCGGGGTGCACCAGCCGTTCGCGCCATTCGGCGGGCGAAGGCGCCGCCAGCGCCGGGTCCAGCCCGTGGATGGCGTACATCTGCTCGCTCCAGTGCGAGCGGCCGTCGCTTTCGTGGCTCCAGTAGCCGATGCCGGCGGCGCGGATCGTGAAGTCCAGCCGCCGCGCCAATTCCACCGCGCGGCGCGATTCGTCGATGCGGTCGGTGACGTCCAGCGCCACCCCGAGGAAGGCGCGCGGGCGGCCGTCGGCGCCGCGCTCGAGCACGCGCCGCGTGAGCACGGTGCGCCACTGGCCGTCGCGCCGGCGGTAGCGCGCTTCCATGTCGGTGGGCAGGCCGCTGGCGAGCGAGGCCTCGGCCGAGGCCAGCACCGTCGGCAGGTCGTCGGGGTGGATCAGCGAGCGCACTTCGGCGAGCGAGAGCCCTTCGGGCCGCGGCGCCATCTGCAACACCGCGAAGGCGCGGTCGTTGTAGTACATGCGGTCGCTCGCGAGGTCGTGGTACCAGAAGGCGACCTCGGCCCGCTCGAGGGCCGATTCCCAGGGCGGCATCGGCGCCGACGCCCCGGCCGGCAGCGGTGCGGCGTCCGGTGGTACAGCGGGCGGGTCGGTCGGCATCGAGGCGGGGTCGCGGGCAGCCGGAAGTATGAGGCCTCGCCACCCCGACAATCCCCCCCAGAAGGAGGCGCTGTCGATGGCAGGCAAGGGGACGCGGACGCTGGCGCTGACGGCGCCGGTGCACGGTGCGGTGATCGCGATCGAGGTCACGGCCGGCCAGGCGGTGGCGGCCGGGCACACGCTGGTGCTGCAGGAGGCGATGAAGATGGAGGTGCCGCTCGCGGCGCCGGCCGACGGCGTGGTGCGCGCGCTGCATGCCGCGGTGGGCGACGTGGTGCCCGAAGGGCAGCCGCTGGTGGAGTTCGAGCCCGGCGCGGTGCCGGCCGCGGCGCGCGCCGCCGAG
>CAYVXO010000374.1:0-3200 GCA_964454485.1 uncultured Rubrivivax sp. | reverse complement strand
GCCGGCCTGGTTGATGTCCGACAGCAGCGCGTCCATCTCGGCCTTGCCGGGCAGCTGCTTTTCCAGCTGGGTGACGTACTCCTGCACCTGCAGCTTCTGCTTGCGCAGCTCGGACAGGTTGACCGCCTGCCCCAGCTTGTTGCGGTAGTCCGCCTTCAGCGTGGGTTCGCGGTCGCGTTCGACCTGCAGTTCGTCGGTGGCCGTCGAGACGATCGCGAACCAGCCCACGGCCACCACCGCCCCCGCCGCCGCCACGAAGGCCGCGATCTTGGGCAGCGCCGGCCACTGGCCGGGCTCGTTGGGGTTCAGCCCGCGGAACTGCGAAGCCGCGTTGTCGAAGAAGCTGCTGACGTCGAAGCTCAGGGTCGATGCCTTGGCCATGGCCGCCTCAGGAAGTCTTGGCCGGCGCTGCCGGAGCCGATGCCGCAGCCGCGGGCGCCTGCGAGCGCTTGATCGAGACGCGCATCTGGAACTCGAACAGGCGGCGCTGCTCGCGGTCCTTCGCGTTCGGCGTGGTGGCCTTGATCTCGACCAGTTCCGGCTTCTCGAGCCAGGGCGAGTTGTACAGCGTGTTGCGTAGGAATTCGGAGACGCGCTCGTTGGTCTGGGCCACACCCTTCACGGCCACCACGGCGCCGCTCTGCTTGATCTCGGTGAGGTACACGCCCTCGGGGGTCTGCTTGACCAGCTCGTTGAGCAGGTACACCGGCGTGTTGCGGTCGGTCTGCAGGTCTTCCACCGCCTTCTGGCGCGCCTTCAGGGCCTCGATCTCGGCACGCAGGTTGGCGATGTCCTTGATCTGCGATTCCAGGCGCTTGATCTCGGCCTGCAGGAACTCGTTGCGCGAGGCCTGGGCGGCGGTCATCTGCTGCAGCACGGTGTACCAGACGCCCACCGCGACCAGCCCGAGCACCGCGCTCGCACCCAGGCCGACGAAGAAGGCGCGCTTTCTCTGGCGGCGCTTCTCCTCGCGGTGCGGGAGGAGGTTGATCAGGATCACTGCATGAACCTCCGCATCGCCAGCCCGCAGGCCGTGAGGTACGACGGCGCCTCGCGCCGCAGGCGGTTCTCGCGCACGCCCGCGCCGAGCTGCATGTGGTCGAAGGGGTTGACCACGCTCGACGCGAAGCCGGTGAGGTCGGTAACGCGCTCCTTCAGTCCCGGCAGCGTGGCGGTGCCGCCGGCCAGCATCACGTAGTGCACCTTGTGGTGCGGCGTGCTGGTGAAGAAGTACTGCAGCGCGCGCCCGATCTCCTGCGAGAGGCTGTCGACGAAGGGGCTGAGGATCGCGCTCTCGTAGTCCTCGGGCAGGTCGCCGCTGAGCTTCTTGCCTTCGGCTTCCTCGAACGAGAAGCCGTACTGGCGCGAGATGAGCTGCGTCAGCTGCGAGCCGCCGAAGGCCTGGTCGCGGTCGTAGAGCATCTCGTCGTCGCGCAGCACCTTCAGGCTGGTGGTGTCGGCGCCGATCTCGAACAGCGCCACCAGCGCGTCGCGCCCCTCGTTGGGCAGCGCGCCGACGACGCGGCTCATCGCCAGCCGCGAGGCGTGCGACTCGATGTCCAGCACCATCGGCTTCAGGCCCGCGGCCTCGGCCAGGCCCTGGCGGTCCTGCACCCGGTCCTTGCGGCTTGCGGCGATGAGCACTTCCACGTCGCCGGCCGAGGTGGCCGAAGGCCCGATGACGCAGAAGTCCAGACTCACCTCGTCGAGCGAGAAGGGGATGTACTGGTTGGCCTCGCTCTCGACCTGGAGTTCCATCTCCTCGTCGCGCAGGCCGGCGGGCAGCATGATCTTCTTCGTGATGACGGCCGACTGCGGCATCGCCATCACGACCTGCTTGGTCTTGGTGCCGCTCTTGTTGACGACGCGGCGCACTGCCTCGGCCACCTCGTCGAACTTCTCGATCTGGCCGTCGGTGATCCAGCCCTTCTCGAACGGCTCCGAGGCGAAGCGTTCAAGCACGTACTCGCCGGACGCGGTCTGACCCAGCTCCACCAGCTTGACGCTGGACGAACTGATGTCCAGACCGAACATGGGCGGATGCTTGCGCCCCAGCAGTACGTCCAGAAAACTCAACGGTCCGACTCCTCGCCCCCGCACGCCCAGAAAACAAAGGCGATACCAGAGTTTGTTAAAGAGTTACTTCAATGCTAGCAGTAAAGCCCTTGTGCACCAAAGAAAAACGGCCACAGGAGGCGAGAGTCTCGTTGCCAATCACCGACGGGGGGGTACTGATTTGAAACAACGGGGCACACCCGCGGGGGGTCGCGTGGAGGAATTCACAAGCCCCTGCCAGCCCCTCGGGTCGGCTGATGCTTTCTATACACTCGGCGCCCCGATGCCCGGTCCCCGCCGATGAGTTCCAACGACCCCGAGCCGACTGCGCCCTCCCCCGCCGCTGCCGGCGCCTCGGGCTGGGCGCGCCCGCTGCTGCGCGCCTTCGGCTGGCTCGTCGGGCTGGCGGCGGCAGGCGTGCTGGCGGTGCTGGTGCTGGTGGGCGTGGCGCTGGCGGTGGCCTACCCGCAGCTGCCCGAGATCGCCAGCCTCACCGACTACCGGCCCAAGCTGCCGATGCGCATCTTCTCGGCCGACGGCGTGCTGCTGGGCGAGTTCGGCGAGGAGCGGCGCAACTTCGCGCCCATCCAGCAGATTCCGCAGGTCATGAAGGACGCGGTGCTGGCCGCGGAGGACGCGCGCTTCTACCAGCACGGCGGCATCGACTACAAGGGCATGGTGCGGGCCGCGATCGAGAACCTGCGCGACGCCCGCAGCCAGGGCGCCAGCACCATCACCATGCAGGTGGCGCGCAACTTCTACCTCAGCACCGAGAAGACCTTCACGCGCAAGATCTACGAGATCCTGCTGGCGATGAAGATCGAGAGCGTGCTCTCGAAGGACCAGATCCTCGAGCTGTACATGAACCAGATCTACCTCGGCCAGCGAGCGAGCGGCTTCGCGGCGGCGGCGGAGATCTACTTCGGCAAGCCGCTGAAGGACGTGACGGTGGCCGAGGCCGCCATGCTGGCCGGCCTGCCGAAGGCACCTTCGGCCTACAACCCGATCAGCAACCCGCGCCGCGCCGTGCAGCGCCAGCACTACGTGCTCGACCGCATGGCCGACAACGGCTTCATCACCGAGAAGCAGCACGACGAGGCGCTGGCCCAGGTGCTGCGCTACAAGCCGCCGAGCGACGGCGCGCC
>CAYVXO010000373.1:0-3217 GCA_964454485.1 uncultured Rubrivivax sp. | reverse complement strand
CAGGCGCTTGAAGTAGGCCATCTGGAGCGCGATCTGCTCGGTGGCGTAGGCGCGGCTCTTGGCCTGCATCTCGTCGCGGCCGAGGTGGCGGCCGAACTGCTTTTCGATCGCGTTCTCGATCGGCAGGCCGTGGCAGTCCCAGCCCGGCACGTAATGCGAGTCGAAGCCCGCCAGCTGGCGCGCCTTGACGATCATGTCCTTCAGCACCTTGTTGACGGCGTGGCCCATGTGGATGGCGCCGTTGGCGTAGGGCGGGCCGTCGTGCAGCACGAACAGCGGCGCGCCGTGGCGCGCTTCGCGCAGGCGCTTGTACAGGCCCTGCTCGTCCCAGGCCTTGACCCAGCCCGGCTCGCGCTGGGCGAGGTCGCCGCGCATCGGGAACGGGGTGTCGGGCAGGTTGAGCGTCTTACGGTAGTCGGTGGCGGGGGTGCTGGTGTCGTTCATGGCCGTGGGTCGGCTGGGGTGCCGCGGTGTCGTGGTGTCGTCGTTCGGGCGGCGGCGGCCATGCGGGCCGGCGCGCCGGGCAGGGCGTCAGGCGGAGGCCTGAATTCGGTCGCGCGTGGTCTGGCGGCGCGTGGCGGCCTGCCAGTCTGGCGTGGAACGACGGACCCGGGGCGTGAACATGGCCCCGATTCTATTCCGCCCGCCGTCAGAAGCTGGTCTTCGTCTTGACGAGGAACTGCACGTGCTTGATGCCCGCCGGCGCGTTGATCGGCGTCGCCACGTCCAGGTGCAGCACGTTGCCGAAGGCCGAGCGCACGCTCTCGATGCGCAGCCCCAGGCCGGCGTTGGCCAGCCAGCCCGGCGCCTGCGGGTTGGGCAGGTCGCCGCCCCAGGCGCGGCCGACGTCGACGAAGGCCGCCGCGCCCAGCCGGAACAGGCGCCAGAGGTAGATGTCGGAGAAGGCGCGCTCCTCGATCGTGAAGAGCGCGCGCCGGTAACCGTTCTGGTAGCGCAGCGGGTAGCCGCGCAGGCCGTTGTCGCCGCCCAGCTGCAGGCGGTCGGCGATGTCGGGGTTGATCAGCCAGTCGCCCGCGGCCGAGGCGTAGAACAGCCAGTGCGGCCCCTGCGGCAGGTAGTACTGCAGCGAAAGCGAACTGCGGTGGCGCCGCACCCGCCCGCCCGCCAGCTGCCCCTGCAGCGAGGCCGAGGCGACCAGCGTGTCGCCGTCGAAGGGCTCGAAGCCGCGGCTCACGCTGCCCTTGTAGAGCAGCGTATCGCGCGTGGAGCCCATCGCCTCGGCGCCCCAGCCCAGCTGCACCAGCGCCTGCAGGCCGAGGGCGAAGAACTCGGGCCGGGCGATCAGGTTGCGGTTCTGCAGCTTCTCGTAGCGGTCTTCGATGAGCTCGTAGCGGAAGAAGGGGCCGGCCTGCTTCTCGTCGGCCGGCAGCGCGGCCGGCGCCACCAGCCCGGGCTCGTCGCGGTAGCGGTCGTCCTGCAGGTTCAGGCCGCCGCTGAAGCGCTGCACCCAGCCGCTTTCGCGGCCGCTGGACCAGCCGCCCCAGACCTCGGCCCCGCGTTCCTCGTGCCGGTACTCGGCCACCTGTTCGCCGGCCACGTAGACCGGGTCGAGCCGGCGGTCGCGCAGGCCCTTCACGCCGGCGCCCCAGCGGCTGTCCAGGGCGTAGAAGGGGTGCGCCACCGAGGCTTCGTCGCGCCGGCCGTCGCTGTTCTGCGAGAGGCTGTACGACAGCGCCGTCCAGCCGCCGAAGGCACGTTCGTTGGCGATGCTGAACTCGTTGCTCGAACGGTCCACGCCCCTCGAGTGCCCGATGCCCACCGTAATGCCGGTGCCCAGGAAGTTGTAGTCCTGCAGCTGAATGCCGCCCGTGCTGGCGCCGCCCGAGCGCCCCGCGCTGATGCCGGGGTTGAGCGTCCAGGTGTCGCGCGTCTCGACCTCGATGTCGACCACGCCGTCGTGCACCGCCACCGGCCGGATCGCCACCTCGTAGAGGTAGCGGTTGCCGCGCAGCACGCGCTCGGTCTCCTCGATCACCGGCACCGAGACCGCATCGCCGGTCTTGAACAGCAACGCTTCCTCGATGACGCCGGGGCGCGTCATCACGTGCAGCGCGTTGGCCCAGCGGAAGAGCAGCTTGTCTTCCTTCGGGTCCTCGGTGTCGAAGATCTGCCGCGTCCTGACGCGGATCTCGCCGACGCGGGCGCCGGCGGCTTCGAGTTCGGCGAAGCCGGGCAGGGCTTCCTGGGCCTGGGCGCCGGCCATGGCCAGCAGCAGCGCGGCCAGCCGGCACGCGCCTTGGGGTGACGTCATGCCGCCAATGTGAGGGCCCGGCCGAGGCACCGGCTTAAGGCCGTCTTCATGTTCGAGCGAACCAGCCCCGCGCGTCCGCCACGTCCTGCGCGATGCCGGCGCGCAGGGCGTCCAGGCTTTCATAGCGGCGTTCGTCGTGCAGCTTGGCCAGAAGTTCCACCCGCAGCAGCTGCCCGTAGCCGGCCTCCGGCGCCAGCGGCCAGTGCAGGCAGTGCGTTTCCAGCAGCACGCGGCCGGCATGCTCCACCGTCGGCCGCACGCCCAGGCTGGACACCGCCGGCAGCGGCGCCGGCGCCAGCCCGTGCACGCGGGCGACGAAGATGCCCATCGCCGCCGGCCTTTCGTGGCCGAAGCGCAGGTTGAGCGTGCGGAACCCCAGCTCGCGCCCGAGCTTGCGGCCGTGCTGGGCGTGGCCGCTGACGCTGTAGGGCCGACCCAGCAGCGTCTCGGCGCGCTTCATGTCGCCGGCGGCGAGCGCTTCGCGCACGGCGGAGCTGGAAACGCGCAGGCCGTGCACCTCGTAGCTCTGCATGCGCGCGACGTCGAAGCCGCGTGCGGTGCCGGCCGCGTCCAGCGTGGCGTAGCTGCCGGCGCGCTTGGCGCCGTACTGGAAATCGTCGCCGACCAGCACGTAGCGCGCGTCCAGGCCGCGCACCAGCACGTCGTCGACGAAGGCCTCGGGCGACTGGCCGGCGAAGCGCTCGTCGAAGCGCGCCACCACCACGGTGTCGATGCCGCAGCGTTCCAGCTCGGCCAGCTTGTCGCGCAGCGGCGCGATGCGCGTGGGCGCCCCTTCGGGCTTGCCGGCGCGGGCGGCGAAGAAGTCGCGCGGGTGCGGCTCGAAGGTGAGCACGGTCGAGGGCAGGCCGCGGTGGCGCGCCTCGTTGGTCAGCAGCGCCAGCATGGCCTGGTGGCCGCGGTGCACGCCGTCGAAGTTGCCGATCG
>CAYVXO010000372.1:0-3254 GCA_964454485.1 uncultured Rubrivivax sp. | reverse complement strand
TCATCAGCCACAACAAGATCGCGATGGAGATGGCCGAGCAGCTGATCGGCGTGACGATGCAGGAGCAGGGCGTCTCGCGCATCGTGGCGGTGGACATGGAAGCCGCGGTCAGCATGGCGGAAGCCGCGTGAACCTGACGATCGCGCTGGCCATCGCCGCCGGCGTGGTGCTGGCGGGGGTGGGCGTGCAGGGCTTCATGGCCTCGCGCCGCGCCGGGCCGAAACGGGCCGTGGTGCAGGCCGCCGCGCCGGCCGCCGGCGAACGCGTGGAGCCGCCGCTCGAAGGCGACACCGTGCCCACCGAAGACGCGGTCGCAGCAGCCGCGCCCGAGGTGCGCCCCGCGCTGCCGCGCCGCGCGCCGCGGCTGGACGCGCTGATCGACGCCATCGTGCCGCTGACGCTGGAGGCGCCGGTGGCCGCCGAAGGCGTGCTGGCGCACCTGCCGGCTTCGCGCCGCGCCGGCACCAAGCCCTTCTACGTCGAAGGGCTGGAAGTCGACAGCGGCGAATGGGAACCGCTGGCCGCCGGGCGCCGCTACGGCGAACTGCAGGCGGGCGTGCAGATGGCGGCGCGCAACGGCGCGCTCAACGAGATCGAGTACTCCGAGTTCGTGCAGAAGGTCGAAGCCTTCGCCGAAGCGGTGGGTGCCATGCCCGACTTCCCCGACATGCTGGACGTGGTGGCGCGCGCGCGCGAACTCGACGGCCTGGCCGGACCGCTGGACATGCAGCTCTCGGTGACGCTGCGCTCCAACGGCGTCGCCTGGTCGGTGGGTTACCTGCAGCAGATCGCGGCGCGTCACGGCTTCGTGCCGGGCGCGGTGCCGGGCCGTCTGGTGCTGCCGGCGCTCGAAGACGGCGCGCCGCCGGTGCTGGTGCTCGCGTTCGACCCCCAGGCCGCGCTGGCCGAAGACCCGCAGCAGTCCGCGGTGCGCGAATGCCAGCTCACGCTGGACGTGCCGCAGACGCCGGAGTCGGCCGAGCCCTTCCCGGCCTGGCACCGCGTGGCCACCGCGCTGGCCGACGACATGGACGCCGCCGCGGTCGACGACCAGGGCCAGCCGGTCACGCTGCATGCCTTCGCCGCCATCGGGCGCGAGGTGGAATCGCTCTACCGCCGGCTGGAACAGCTGGACCTGGCCGCCGGCTCGCCGGCCGCGCGCCGGCTCTTCGCCTGAGCGGCGTTCAGCCGCGGCTGCGCCACGGCACCAGCATGCCGACCTGGGCGCTGTAGCGGCGGTAGGCGTCGCCGAACTGCCGCACCAGGTCGCGTTCCTCGAAGGCGATGCCGACCAGGATGTAGGCCGTGGCGCCGGCCGCGAACAGCAGGTGGCCCGCCGTCATCACCGGTGTCGCCCAGAACCCGAGCAGCAGGCCCAGGTAGATCGGGTGGCGCACGTAGCGGTACAGCAGCGGCGTCCTGAACTTCGCCTCGGGCATCGGGCGCCCGGTCAGGCGTGCGAAGACCTGGTGCAGGCCGAAGAGCTCGAAGTGGTTGATGAGGAAGGTGCTCACCAGCAGCAGCAGCCAGCCCAGCCAGAACAGCGACCACAGCACCGCGGCCGCGCCTTCGGACTCGACGCGCCAGACCACCGGCTCGGCGATCGGCACCCAGGCCGCGAACAGCAGGCCCAGCACGGCGGAGGTGGCGACCACGAAGGTGCTGCGCTCCACGACCGGCGGCACGATGCGGGCCCACCAGCGCTTGAAGCCCTGGCGCGCCATCACGCTGTGCTGCAGCGCGAACAGCACGAGCAGCCCCAGGTCCAGCATGACCGACGGCAGCAGCGGTGCGCCGGGGCCGACGTCCACCGAACGCGGCACGAACAGGTTGCCGCTGAAGGCGATCAGGTACAGCAGCGTGACGAGGCAGGCCGCATAGGCGGCGATGCCGTAGACGAAGGCGAAGAGGGCAGGCACGGGGAACTCCTGGGTCCGGGTTGCGGGAACGTCTCAGCAAGGTTCCACGCAGAACCCGGGCCGCGGCGGACACGCGCCTGCCGCCCGGCCCCCCGGCGGCTCAGCCCGGCGCCACCGTGCGTGCCGGCTCGCGCATGAGCACGAACTCCTCCGCCGCCGTCGGGTGGACGGCGATCGTGCGGTCGAAGTCGGCCTTGGTCGCGCCGGCGGTCAGCGCCACCGCCAGGCTCTGCACGATCTCGGGCGCGTCGGTGCCCATCATGTGCACCGCCAGCACGCGGTCGCTCGCCGCGTCCACCAGCAGCTTCATGCGCGTGCGCTCGTGGCCGCCCACGAAGGCCTGCTTCATGGGCCGGAAGTCGGTCTCGAAGACCTTCAGCGTGTGGCCGGCGGCCAGTGCCTCGGCCTCGGTGGGGCCGACGCTGGCGATCGGCGGCAGCATGAAGACGGCGCTCGCGACCCGGCTCAGGTCCACCTGGCGCGGCGCGGGGCCGAACAGCGAATCGGCGAGCGCGCGCCCCTCGGCGATCGCCACCGGCGTGAGGTTCTTGCGGTTGGTGACGTCGCCAATGGCATACACGCCCGGCAGCGCGGTGCGCATCGCGTCGTCGACCGGGATCGCGCCCTTGGCGTCGAGCGCCAGCCCCAGGCCGGCGGTGTTGGGGCGGCGGCCCGTGGCGTTCAGCACCCAGGGGAATTCGAGCACGCGCTCTTCGCCGAAGGTGAGCAGGAATCGCCCGTCGGCGCGGCGCACGCGCTGCGGCACCGAGCCCGGGCGCAGTTCCACGCCGGCGGCCAGCAGTGCCTGTGCGGCGCCGGCGCGCAGCATCTCGTCGAACCCGCGCAGCGGCGCACGGTCGCGGAAGAACAGCGTCACCTGCGTGCCCAGGCGCGCCAGCATGCTGGCGAATTCCACCGCGATGTAGCCGCCGCCGATGACGGCCGCGCGCTCGGGCAGCGCCTGCAGGTCCAGCAGGTCGTCGCTGGTGGCGCAGGCCTCGATGCCGGGAATGCTGTCGGTCACCGGCGAAGCGCCGGTGGCGACGATCACGTGGCGCGCCTCCAGCAGCTGGTCGCCCACGCGCACGCGGCCGGGGCCTTCCAGCTGCGCCATGCCTTCGACCAGCGTGACGCCGCCGCTGGCCAGCAGCTGGCGGTAGACGCCTTCCAGGCGCGCCGTCTCGGCGGCCTTGGCGGCGGCCCAGCGCGCCATCTCGAAGCGGGGCGCTTCGATCTGCCAGCCGTAGCCGCGCGCTTCGCCGAAGGCGTCGCCGAACTGGGCCGCGTACATCAGCAGCTTCTTGGGCACGCAGCCGCGCAGCACGCAGGTGCCGC
>CAYVXO010000371.1:0-3270 GCA_964454485.1 uncultured Rubrivivax sp. | reverse complement strand
ACGTGAAGGACCGCCCCGGCCACGACCGCCGCTACGCGATCGACGCGCGCAAGATCGAGCGCGAACTGGGCTGGCGCCCGGCCGAGACCTTCGAGACCGGCATCCGCAAGACCGTGCGCTGGTACCTGGACCACGCCGACTGGGTGGCCGAGGTGCAGAGCGGCGCCTACCGCGACTGGGTCGCGACCCACTACGGCGCCCGATGAAGCTGCTGCTCCTGGGTTGCAACGGCCAGGTCGGCTGGGAGCTGCGGCGATCGCTGGCGACGCTGGGCGAGGTCGTCGCGCTCGATGCCGAAGGCGCCGACCTCTCGAAGCCCGAGAGCGTGGCCGCGCGGGTGCGCGAGCTGCGCCCGGCCGCGGTGGTGAACGCGGCCGCCTGGACGGCGGTCGACCGTGCCGAGTCCGAGCCCGAGCGGGCGCGCACCGTCAACGCCCTCGCCCCGGGCGCGCTGGCACGCGAGGCGGCGGCCACGGGCGCCTGGCTGCTGCACTTCAGCAGCGACTACGTGTTCGACGGCAGCGGCGACGCGCCGCGCGCCGAGGACGCGCCGACCGGCCCGCTGAACGCCTACGGTCGCGGCAAGCTGGAAGGCGAGCAGCTGATCCGCGCCAGCGGCTGCCATCACCTCATCCTGCGCACGAGCTGGGTCTACGCGGCGCGCGGCGCGAACTTCGCGAAGACCATGCTGAAGCTGGCAGCCGAACGCGACAGCCTGGCCGTCATCGACGACCAGGTCGGCGCGCCCACCGGCGCCGAGCTGCTGGCCGACGTGGCCGCGTTGGCGCTGCGGCGCGCGATGGCCGAGCCGGCGCTCGCGGGCACCTATCACTGCGTGGCCGCCGGCCACACCAGTTGGCACGGCTACGCGCGCTTCGTGATCGAGCGCGCGCGCGCGCTGGGCCACCCGCTGCGCGCCACGCCCGAGGCGGTGCGCCCGATCCCGACCACGCAATTCCCGACGCCGGCGCGCCGGCCGCTCAACTCGCGCCTGGACACGACGAAGCTGCGCCAGGCCTTCGGGCTGCACCTGCCGCCCTGGCAGGACGGCGTCGAGCGGCTGCTGGCCGAGCTGGCGCCGCGCTGACCCCCAACGAACGAGGACTCCGCCATGCAGCGCAAGGGCATCATCCTGGCCGGCGGCTCCGGCACCCGGCTCCACCCGGCCACGCTGGCGGTGAGCAAGCAGCTGCTGCCGGTGTACGACAAGCCGATGGTGTATTACCCGCTGTCCACGCTGATGCTGGCCGGCATCCGCGACGTGCTGGTGATCAGCACGCCGCAGGACACGCCGCGCTTCGAGGCGCTGCTGGGCGACGGCTCGCGCTGGGGCATGAACCTGTCGTACTGCGTGCAGCCCAGCCCGGACGGGCTGGCGCAGGCCTTCGTCCTCGGCCGTTCGTTCGTGGGCGGCGCGCCCAGCGCGCTGGTGCTGGGCGACAACATCTTCTACGGCCACGACTTCAAGCCGCTGCTGGTGCGCGCCAACGCGCGCGCGCAGGGCGCCACCGTCTTCGCCTACCACGTGAACGACCCCGAACGCTACGGCGTCGTCGAGTTCGACGAGCAGCGCCGCGCCGTCAGCATCGAGGAAAAGCCGAAGGCGCCGAAGAGCAACTACGCCGTCACCGGGCTCTACTTCTACGACGAGCAGGTGTGCGACATCGCGGCCTCGATCAAGCCCAGCGCGCGCGGCGAGCTGGAGATCACCGAGGTCAACTCGCGCTACTTGCAGCAGGGCCGGCTGGACGTGGAGATCATGGGCCGCGGCTACGCCTGGCTGGACACCGGCACCCACGACAGCCTGCTCGACGCCAGCCAGTTCATCGCCACGCTGGAGAAACGCCAGGGCCTCAAGGTGGCCTGCCCGGAGGAGATCGCCTACCGCGCCGGCTGGATCGGCGCCGGCGACCTGGAACGGCTGGCGCAGCCGATGCTGAAGAACGGCTACGGCCAGTACCTGATGCAGGTGCTGCGCGAACAGGTGTTCTGAGACGATGAAGCTCGTGCCCACCCCGCTGCCGGGCGTGCTGCTGGTCGAGCCGGCGGTCTTCGCCGACGACCGCGGCTGGTTCATGGAGACCTTCCACCAGCCGCGCTGGGAAGCCGGCTTCGCCGCGCTGGGCCTGCCGCCGCCGCGCCCCTTCGTGCAGGACAACCACTCCTGCAGCCGCGCCGGCGTGCTGCGCGGGCTGCACTACCAGCTGCCGCCCTCGCCGCAGGGCAAGCTGGTGCGCGTGGTGCAGGGATCGGCCTTCGACGTGGCGGTGGACCTGCGGCGTGCCTCGCCCACCTTCGGGCAGTGGTACGGCACCGAGCTCAGCGCCGCCAACCGGCGCCAGCTGTGGGTGCCCGAAGGCTTCGCGCACGGCTTCGTCGCCCTCGAGGACGACACCCACTTCCTCTACAAGGTGACCTCGGTCTACGCGAAGGACTGCGAGCGCTCGGTGCGCTGGGACGACCCGGCGATCGGCGTCGCCTGGCCGCTGCCCGCCGGGATGGCGGCGCCGCTTCTGGCGCCGAAGGACGCTGCCGCGCCCTTGCTGGCGGCGGTCGAGGTGTTCGGGTAGGCCGGAGCGCTGCGCCCGATCCCCTGGTAGTCGATGCCCAGCGTCTTCATGAAGGCCGGCTCGTAGAGGTTGCGGCCGTCGAAGACGAGCGGCTGCGCCAGCGTCGCCTTGATGTGGTCGAAGTCCGGGTTGCGGAACTCCTTCCATTCGGTGACGACGACCAGCGCGTCGGCACCCTCGAGCGCCTCGCCCTGGCTGGCCGCGAAGTGCAGGTCGGGCAGGTTGCCCAGCACGCGCCGCGCCTCGTCCATCGCCACCGGGTCGTAGGCGCGCACGCGGGCGCCGCGCCGCAGCAGTTCGGCGACGACGACGCGGCTGGGCGCCTCGCGCATGTCGTCGGTGTTGGGCTTGAAGGCCAGGCCCCAGAGGGCGAAGGTGCAGCCGGCCAGGTCCTCGCCGAAGCGGGCCACGATCTTGTCGACCAGCACGTGCTTCTGGCGTTCGTTCGCCTCCTCCACCGCCTTCAGCACGCCCAGCTCGAGGCCGTTCTCGCGTCCGGTGTGGATGAGCGCCTTCACGTCCTTCGGGAAGCAGCTGCCGCCGTAGCCGGTGCCCGGGTAGAGGAAGTGGGTGCCGATGCGGGGGTCGCTGCCGATGCCGCGCCGCACCTGTTCGATGTCGGCGCCCACGCGCTCGGCCAGCCGGGCCAGCTCGTTCATGAAGCTGATGCGCGTGGCCAGCATCGCGTTGGCGGCGTACT
>CAYVXO010000370.1:0-3274 GCA_964454485.1 uncultured Rubrivivax sp. | reverse complement strand
AACGACTGGACGCTGCGCAACCTGGTGCCCGCCGAGATGGCCAAGGGCTTCGGCTTCTTCCAGAGCAAGCCGGCCACCGCGTTCAGCCCGGTGGCGGCCACGCCCGACGAGCTGGGCGCCGCCTGGCGCGGCGGCCGCGTCCACCTGGCGCTGGAAAGCGTGCTCGGCGGCCAGCGCTTCGGCCTCTGCGATGCCGGGCCGGAAATGAGCTTCCACTTCGGCCAGCTGATCGCCCACGTGGCGAAGACACGCAACCTGCGCGCCGGCAGCATCGTCGGCTCGGGCACCGTGAGCAACCAGGACTGGAGCCGCGGCTGCTCCTGCATCGCCGAGAAGCGCGCCATCGAGACGATCGAGTCCGGCGCGCCGGCCACGCCCTTCATGGCCGGCGGCGACACCATCCGCATCGAGATGAAGGGCGAGGACGGCCAGAGCGTCTTCGGCGCCATCGAGCAGGCGGTGCGCGTGCCGGCGGCCTGAACGCCGCGGGCGGACACGGCAGCTCCGTGTCCGGATCCGCGCCGCGTTTGCGTGGAACGACGGACAGGAGGAACCCATGTCCGCCATCTGCCAGGCCCGGGAGGCCGGCCCCTCGCGGCGAACGGCGCCGGACCCTATGCTTCGGGCCATGCGCCCCGCGCCCACCGCGCCGCCGTCCAGGCCCCTCGACGCGCAGCACCTGTTCCCCGCGCTCTACCAGGAGCTGCGCCGTCTGGCGCGCTCGCGCCTGGCCGGCGGCGGCCGCTACACGCTGCTGGACACTTCCGCACTGGTGCACGAAGCCTTCCTGCGCATGCAGCGCGGCGGCCTGGTGACGCTCAACGACCGCGAGCATTTCCTCGCCTACGCGGCGAGCACGATGCGCAGCATCGTCATCGACTTCGTGCGCCGCCGCGGCGCCGAACGTCGCGGCGGCGGCGTCGAGCACGTCACCCTGGACACCCGCGCGGCCGAGCAGCTGGGCGCCAGCGACGACGAGATCCTCGAGGTGCACGAAGCGCTGGAGATTCTGGCCACGATCGACGAGCGCCTGGTGCGCGTGGTCGAGATGCGCTACTTCGCCGGCCTCGACGACCTCGAGATCGCGCAGGCGCTCGGCGTCTCCGACCGCACCGTGCGGCGCGACTGGGAGCGTGCGCGCCTGCTGCTGGCCCGCATCCTGGGCCGCTGATCGGTCGGCCTCTCCGGCGGCCGACCGCCGCACCCCCCCAAGTCGGAAGGAAGCCGCCGCGCGCACGCTGACCGCGCGCCGGCAGGCGCTGCGTGGGACGAAGCAGACCGCCCACTCGCGCGGCCCTTCGACGGAGAACCCGATGCCCATGCCCCGACCTGGCGCCGCGTGCGTGCCTCACGGCAGAGTGCCGAAGGTCGCACACCACGACTGCTCGATCGGCCCGCCCGACCTCGTTTCGGCCGCACTCCGCTGAAACGGCCCCTGCCCGTTCATGCGCGGCTTCGCGCCGCACGTCGCGCCCGGCGGCCCGTTCGTCGCACGGCGCTCGCGCCCGCCGGCCGGCTGCCTAGAGTGGCGCCTTCCGTCAAGGGCCGGGAGGGCCGCCATGCTTTCGATCCAGCACCTGAGCCACGTCTACCCGAACGGCGTGCGCGCGCTCGACGACGTCTCGCTCGAGATCCCGCCCGGCATGTTCGGCCTGCTGGGGCCCAACGGCGCCGGCAAGAGCAGCCTCATGCGCTGCCTGGCGACGCTGCAGGTGCCCACCGGCGGCGCCATCCGCTTCGGCGACATCGACGTGCTGCGCCAGCCCGAGGCGCTGCGCGCCACGCTGGGCTACCTGCCGCAGGACTTCGGCGTCTACCCGCGCGTGTCGGCCGAGGACATGCTCGCGCACCTGGCGGTGCTGAAGGGCGTGGCCGGGCGCGGCGAACGGCGCGACACGGTGGACACCCTGCTGCGCCAGGTCAACCTGTGGGAGGTGCGCAAGCGGCCCCTGGCGGGCTTCTCCGGCGGCATGCGGCAGCGCTTCGGCATCGCGCAGGCGCTCATCGGCAACCCGCGGCTGGTGATCGTGGACGAGCCCACCGCCGGCCTGGACCCCGAGGAGCGCAACCGCTTCAACAACCTGCTGGCCGAGATCGGCGAGAGCGTGGTCGTGATCCTGTCGACCCACATCGTCGACGACGTCACCGACCTGTGCGAACGCATGGCCATCCTGGCCGGCGGGCGCATCGTCGAGGCGGGCACGCCGGCGGCGCTGATCGAAGGGCTGGCCGGCCGCATCTGGCGCGCCGAGATCGACCGCCGCGACCTCGAAGCGGCGCGCGCGCGCCACGCCGTCATCGCCACCCGCCTGGCCGCCGGCCGGCTGGCGATCCGCGTGCTGGCCGACACCTCGCCGGGCGTCGGCTTCGCGCCTGCCGAACCGGGGCTGGAAGACGTCTACTTCACCACCCTGCACCGCGAGCGCCAGGCCCTCGCCGCCGCCGCGGCGGCCGGGGCCGACCAGCGCCAGGCGGCCTGAAGGGAGCGCGCGCCATGTTCGCCTCCGTCGCCGCCTTCGAATGGCGCTATCAGGTCAGGAGCCCGGTGTTCTGGGTCGGCGTGCTGCTGTTCTTCCTGTTCGCGTTCGGCTCCGTCACGGTCGACACGATCCAGATCGGCGCCCGCGGCAGCGTGCACGTCAACGCGCCCTTCGCCATCGTGCAGACGCTGGGCATCCTGAGCCTGTTCGCGATCTTCGTCGTCGTGGCGATGGTCGCCGGCACCGTGATCCGCGACGACGAGACCGGCTTCGCGCCCATCCTGCGCAGCACGCGCATCGGCAAGGGCGCGTACCTGGGCGGCCGCTTCGCCGGTGCGCTCGCCGCCGCGCTGCTGGTGCTGGCCGCGGTGCCGGCGGCGATCGCGATCGGCGCCGTGATGCCCTTCCAGGATCCGGACAAGGTCGGGCCCTGGCACCTGAGCCACTACCTGTGGGCGCTGTTCGTCTTCGGGCTGCCGACGCTGCTGATCACCGGCGCCGCGTTCTTTGCCCTCGCCACCGCCACGCGCTCGATGATGTGGACCTACGTCGGCGCGGTGGCGCTGCTGGTGCTGTACACCGGCTCGCGCGTCGGCCTGCGCGACCTGCAGTACGACACGCTGGCGGCGCTGACCGACCCCTTCGGCCTCTCGGCGCTGTCGGTCACCACGCGCTACTGGACCGCGACCGAGCGCAACACGCTGCTGCCGCCGCTCACCGGCCTGCTGCTGGCCAACCGCGTGCTGTGGTGCGGCGTGGCGGCGGCGCTGTTCGCGCTCGCCTGGCGGCTGTTC
>CAYVXO010000369.1:0-3274 GCA_964454485.1 uncultured Rubrivivax sp. | reverse complement strand
CATCCCGGTGCGCAAGGTGGTGATCGCGGTCGACGCCGGCCGCAACCTGGCGGTGCTGGTCGAGGCGGCGGTGCGCAACACCGTGCTGCAGCTGCGCGGGATCGACACCTACCGCGAGTTCATCGAGCGCCACCAGCGCGCGATGGAGAAGGACCAGAAGGAAGGCTGAGGCCCTACTTCGGGTTGCGGTGCGGGCAGACCGCCTTCGTGCAGCGCGCGTACAGCGAAAGTGAGTGCTCCTGGAGCTCGAAGCCGCGCGTCTCGGCAATGTGGCGCTGGCGCTGCTCGATCTCGGGGTCGTAGAACTCCTCGACGCGGCCGCAGGTGACGCAGACCAGATGGTCGTGGTGCTGGCCCTCGTTGAGCTCGAAGACCGCCTTGCCGCTCTCGAAGTTGCTGCGCGACAGCAGCCCGGCCTGCTCGAACTGCATCAGCACCCGGTAGACCGTGGCCAGGCCGATGTCGGCGCCGTCGGCCAGCAGGGCCTTGTACACGTCCTCGGCCGTCATGTGCCGGCGCTCGGTGCGCTGGAAGACCTCGAGGATCTTGATGCGCGGCAGCGTCGCCTTCAGGCCGCTGTGCTTCAGTTCTTCGGCGTTCGTCATGGGCCGCCCCGCCAGGACTGCATGGCTAGAATCCGCCGATCATAGCCAGCCGCGAACCGCATGCGTCTGATGCATCTCATCTCGACCCTGCCTGCCGCGGCGCTGCTGCTGGCCGGCTGCGAGTCGCTCCAGACCACCGACAGCCTGTTCGGGGTGATCACGCCCTACCGGATCGACATCGTCCAGGGCAACGTCGTCACCAAGGAGATGCTGGCGCAGCTGAAGCCCGGCCTCACGCGCAACCAGGTGCGCGACCTGCTGGGCACGCCGCTGCTCACCGACCCCTTCCACGCCGCGCGCTGGGACTACGTGTTCTCGATCCGCCGCCCCGGCGCCGAAGCCCAGCGGCGCAACGTCACCGTGCACTTCGAAGGCGACGCCGTGAGCCGGGTCGAGGCCGGCGAGCTGCCTTCGGAACGCGAGTTCGTCGCCTCCATCACGAGCGAGAAGGTCGGCAAGGTGCCGGCGCTGGAGCTCACCGACGAGGAACGCAAGGCGCTGCCGCAGCCGCCGCGCGCCGAGGCGCCCGCCGCGGCACCGGAGCCGACCGGCCCGGTGCGCGCCTACCCGCCGCTGGAGGGCTCATGAACGCCTCGCCGCTCGCCGTCGCGGTCGCCGGCGCTTCCGGCCGCATGGGCCGCATGCTGGTCGAAGCCGTGCTGGCCGCGCCCGACCTGCGCCTGGCCGGCGCGCTCGACGTCGCCGGCAGCCCCGCGATCGGCCAGGACGCCGGCGCGGCGCTCGGCCGCGCCACCGGCGTCAAGGTCACGGCCGACCTGGCGCAGGGCCTGGCGGGCGCGCAGGTGCTGATCGACTTCACCCGCCCCGAAGGCACGCTGGCGCACCTGGCGGCCTGCCGCCAGCGCGGCGTGCGCTGCGTCATCGGCACCACCGGCTTCGGCGCCGAAGGCAAGGCGGCCATCGGCGCCGCGGCGCAGGACATTGGCATCGTCTTCGCGCCCAACATGAGCGTCGGCGTCAACGTCGTGCTGCGCCTGCTGGACCTGGCGGCGCGCTCGCTCTCCGAGGGCTACGACATCGAAGTGCTCGAGGCGCACCACCGCCACAAGGTCGACGCCCCCAGCGGCACGGCGCTGGCGATGGGCGAGGTGGTCGCGAAGGCGCTCGGCCGCGACCTCAAGACCGACGGCGTGTTCGCGCGCGAAGGCCACACCGGCGAACGCCGGCCGGGCAGCATCGGCTTCGCCACCCTGCGCGGCGGCGACATCGTCGGCGACCACACCGTCATGTTCGCCGGCACCGGCGAGCGCATCGAGATCACCCACCGCAGCAACAGCCGCGCCAACTACGCCGAAGGCAGCCTGCGCGCGGCGCGCTTCCTGGCCGCGCGCGGCCCCGGCCTGTACGACATGGCCGACGTGCTGGGCTTCAAGCCCGCCTGACGCGCGCGCGCCGATGGAGGGCCTGGGCGACTTCTGGAACCGCAGCGACGCCGTCGGGCGCGCGGTCGCGGTGGCGCTGCTGGCGATGTCGGTCGCGGCCTGGGTGCTGATCCTCTGGAAGGGCTGGCTGCTGCGGCGCGCCGGGCGCGACATCGAACGCGCGGTGCCGGCCTTCTGGGACGCGCCCACGCTGGCCGACGGCCGCAGCCGGCTGGCCGCGATGGACCGCGAACAGGTGCTGCTGCCGCTGCTGGACGCCGCCACCGCGCAACCGGCGGCCGGCACGCTGCAGGGCGAAGGCCGGCTCGAATCGCAGCTCACGCGGCGGCTGCGCGACGCGCTGCACCGCGGCCTGGCACACCTGCAGTTCGGCCAGGTGCTGCTGGCCTCGGTCGGCAGCACGGCGCCCTTCGTCGGCCTCTTCGGCACCGTCTGGGGCATCTACCACGCGCTGGTGGCCATCGCGGCGGCCGGCAGCATCACGATCGAGAAGGTCGCCGGCCCGGTTGGCGAAGCGCTCATCATGACGGCCGCCGGCATCGCGGTGGCGATCCCCGCCGTGCTGGCCTACAACGTGTTCGGCAAGTGGGTCGCCGCCTGCGAGGCCGAACTCGAAGGCTTCGCGCACGACCTGCGCGAGATGGCGCTCGACGGCGCGAAGCGAGCCTGACATGGCCTTCGGTCGCCTCGAGCGCAGCCCCGGCAGCCAGCCGATGAGCGAGATCAACATGACCCCGCTGATCGACGTGATGCTGGTGCTGCTGGTGATCTTCATGATCACCGCGCCGCTCATGACGACCAGCCTCAAGCTGGACCTGCCGAAGGCCGAAGGCGCCCAGCCGAGCGACGCGCCGGCCTTCGTGGCGCTGGCCATCGGCACCGACGGCCAGTTCTACTTCGGCGACGAGAAGGTCGACGCGGTGCAGCTGCAGCAGCGCATCCGCACTGCCGCCGGGCGCGACCGCACGACCGAGGTGCAGTTGCGCGCCGACCGCAGCGTGCCCTACGGCCGCGTCGCCGAGCTGATCGGCCTGGTCCAGGACGCGGGGCTGAGCCGCATCGGCTTCGTGACGGAAGCTTCCGGCAAGTAGCGTTCCTTAGAATCCGGCGGATGAACGAAAAGTACGTCCCCGCCGAAGTCGAAGCCGCCGCCCAGGCCCACTGGGCAGACCGCAAGGCCTGGCGCGTCGTCGAGGCCGAGGGCCGGCCCAAGTTCTACGCCTGCTCGATGCTGCCCTACCCCAGCGGCAAGCTGCACATGGGGCA
>CAYVXO010000368.1:0-3280 GCA_964454485.1 uncultured Rubrivivax sp. | reverse complement strand
GCGGCGATCGGAGGGAGGACAGGGCTCGTCATCGCGGGGCCTTTCAATGGTGGACCGGTTCGTCGCGCGAGTGCGGGCGGCGCCGCATCGCGTGCTCGTCGTTCTGGCGCTGTTCGCGCACGGCCATGGCGCGGCGCTGCTCGGCCAGGCGCCGCTCGATCAGCTTGCGCACCGAGGCGACGCGGCGCTCCGCCTCGACGAAGCGTTCGCGCAGGCGCTGCTCGTGGGCGGCGGCCGTGTCGGACTGCGCGCGCTGCTGGCCGAGCGCCTCGTCCAGCCGCGTCATGAAGCTGCGGTAGCACTGCACGATCTCGGCGCTGCCGCCGCGCGCGAACTGCGCCTGCCAGCGCTGCTCGTATTCGGCGCGGTAGGCCAGCAGCTGCGCGGCCTGCGCCTGCGCGCGGCGCGCCTGTTCCTCGGCGCGGCGCAGCGCGGCCAGGATCTGGTCGCGCTCGGATTCGGCGCGCTGGAGCACGGTGGCAAGGGCGTGGTGGGTCATGCGGTGGCGATCTGCTGCAGTTGCTGGCGGCTGGCCTCGAGCGTGGCGCGCTCGTGCATGTCCTGCTGCAGCAGCGCGCCGATGCGCGGCTGCAGCTGGACGGCCAGGTCCAGTTCGTGGTCGTGGCCGGGCGCGTAGGCGCCCAGCTGGATGAGGTCGCGCGCCTTGTTGTAGCGCGCCAGCATCTGGCGCAACCGGCGCGCGGCGTGCACCTGCTCGCGCGGGGCGATCGCGGTCATCACGCGCGAGATCGAGCGCTCGACGTCGATCGCCGGGTAGTGCCCCGATTCGGCCAGCTCGCGCGAGAGCACGACGTGGCCGTCCAGGATGCCGCGCGCCGCGTCGGCGATCGGGTCCTGCGGGTCGTCGCCCTCGGTGAGCACGGTGTAGAAGGCGGTGATCGAGCCGACGCCGTTCAGGCCGTTGCCGCTGCGTTCCACCAGCTGCGGCAGCTTGGCGAACACGCTCGGCGGGTAGCCCTTGGTGGCCGGCGGCTCGCCGATGGCCAGGGCGATCTCGCGCTGCGCCATCGCGTAGCGCGTCAGCGAATCCATCAGCAGCAGCACGTGGCGGCCGCGGTCGCGGAAGTGCTCGGCAATGGCGGCGGCGTAGTGCGCGCCCTGCAGGCGCACCAGCGGCGGCGCGTCGGCCGGGGCGGCCACCACCACGCTGCGGCGGCGGCCTTCTTCCTCGAGGATGTCCTCGATGAATTCCTTCACCTCGCGCCCGCGC
Organism: uncultured Rubrivivax sp.; assembly: GCA_964454485.1. Taxonomy (GTDB): domain Bacteria; phylum Pseudomonadota; class Gammaproteobacteria; order Burkholderiales; family Burkholderiaceae_C; genus Rubrivivax. The sequence continues at coordinate 2,049 of CAYVXO010000368.1, read as the reverse complement.
TCGCCGATCAGCCCGACGACGATGACGTCGGCCTGCGTGTAGCGCGCCATCATGCCCAGCAGCACGCTCTTGCCCACGCCGGTGCCGGCGAACAGGCCCAGGCGCTGGCCGCGGCCGACGGTGAGCAGCGCGTTGATGGCGCGCACGCCGGTGTCCAGCGGCTGGCGGATCGGGTCGCGGTCCATCGCGTTGATCGGGCGCCGCGTCATCGGCTCGTCGTGCACGCCGGCGAGGTCGCCGTCGCGGTCGAGCGGGCGGCCGTGGGAGTCGACCACGCGGCCGAGCAGGCCGTCGCCCATCGGCAGGTGCAGGCCGCGGTCCTCGCTGCGGCGCCAGGGGTGGTTCTCCTGGCCGAAGCGCGGCGGCACGCGCGGCGCCGCGCGCGGCACCACGCGCGCGCCGCTGGCCAGGCCGTGCAGTTCGCCGGTGGGCATGAGGTAGGCGCGGTCGCCGTTGAAGCCCACCACCTCGGCCAGCACCGGCGGCTGGCCTTCGGCGACGATCTCGCAGACCGACCCCACCGGCACGCGCACGCCGGCGGCTTCCAGCACGAGGCCGGTCACGCGCAGCAGCGTGCCGACCGACTCCAGCGGCTGCTGCAGCGCCGCGAAGGCCTGCAGGTCGTCGAGCCAGCGCTGCCAGCGCTGTTCGCGCGCGGCGGCCGCGGTCGTCACGGCGATCCCCATTCGGTGTCGTGGCCCAGCGCGGCGGCCGCCTGGCTCCAGCGGGTGGCGACGCGGGCGTCGATCGAGCCGAGGTCGGAGTCGACGACCACGCCACCGCGTTCCACCGTCTCGTCGGCAAGGAGGCGGGCGCCGCGCGCCTGCAGCGCCTCCTCGGCACCTTCGGCGACGAGCGGCAGGTCCTGCGGGTTCACGCGCACGCTGATGTGGCGCGCCGAAAGCAGCACCGCGTTCACGGCCTCGGCGGCCACCTTGCCCACCAGCTTCGGCTCGGCGGCGAGTTCGTGGCGCACCACCTGGCGCGCCAGGTGCACCGCGGTGCGCGCCACCGATTCCGCGATCTGCGCCTCCATCTGCTCGAACTGGCGGTCGAAGCCCTGCAGCAGGGCGCCGATCTGCGCCGTCGCCTGGGCGGCGAAGCTCTGCTTGAAACCCTCCAGCGCCACGAGCCCGTCGCGGTAGCCGTCCTGGTAGCCGGCCTGGCGCGCGGCGGCGACGCGCGCGCGCCATTCCTCGGCGGTGGGCTCGGGCGGCGCGGTGGGCGCGGCGGCCGGCTGCGGGTTGCCGAAGCCGGCCGGCTTCCAGGCCGCGAAGTCGCCCAGTTCCTCGCGCGGGATGAAGCGCGAATAGCCGTTGCCGCCCTTGTTGCCGCCGCTAGACGAACTGGTCATCGCCGCCTCCCGCCAGCACGATCTGGCCTTCGTCGGCCAGGCGGCGGACGATCTTCAGCATCTCCTTCTGCTCGGCCTCGACCTCCGACAGCCGCACCGGGCCGCGCGATTCGAGGTCCTCGCGCAGCGTCTCGGCGGCGCGGCTGGACATGTTGCGGAAGATCTTCTCGCGCAGGCCCGGCGTCGCGCCCTTGAGCGCGATGACGAGCGACTCGCTCTGCACTTCCTTCATCAGCGACTGGATGCCCTTGTCGTCGATCTTCTCCAGGTCGTCGAAGGTGAACATGTTGTCCATGATCTTCTGCGCCAGGTCGTTGTCGGCCTCGCGCACGAAGTCGAGCACCGAGGTCTCGACCGCGCTGCCCAGCATGTTCAGGATCTCGGCGGCCGCCTTCACGCCGCCCAGGTTGCTCTTCTTCATGCGGTCGCCGCCGGCCAGCACCTTGCTCATCACCTCGTTCAGGTCCTTCAGCGCCGCCGGCTGGATGCCGTCCAGCGTGGCGATGCGCACCATCACCTCGTTGCGCTGGCGCTCGGTGAAGATCTTCAGCACGTCGGCGGCCTGGTCGCTTTCCAGGTGGACCAGGATCGCGGCCACGATCTGCGGGTGCTCGTTGCGCAGCAGCTCGGCCACCGAGGACGGGTCCATCCACTTCAGGCTCTCGATGCCGGTGATGTCGCTGCCCTGCAGGATG
>CAYVXO010000367.1:0-3322 GCA_964454485.1 uncultured Rubrivivax sp. | reverse complement strand
AAGCGCTGGCGCGCCAGCGCGCCGAACTGCGCGGCCGCAACGTCGACGACGGCGCCGCGATCGTGATCGACAACGCCAGCGGCGAGGTGCGCGCCTGGGTCGGCTCGGCCGACGGCGGCGGCGTCGACGCGGTGCTGGCGCGCCGCCAGCCGGGGTCCACGCTCAAGCCTTTCCTCTACGCGCTCGCGTTCGAAAGGCGGCTGCTCACGCCCGCCAGCCGGCTGCAGGACACGCCGCTCGAGGTGGCCGAAGGCGGCGGCCTGTTCGCGCCGCAGAACTACGACAAGGGCTTCAAGGGCGAGGTCGGCGCGCGTGTCGCGCTCGCCTCCAGCCTCAACGTGCCGGCGGTGCGCGTGGCCGGCCTGCTGGGCCCGGACGCGCTCTTCGAAGGCCTGCAGCGCGCCGGCCTGGGGCTGAAGGAAAGCGCCGGCTTCCACGGCAGCGCGCTCGCGCTCGGCAGCGCCGAGACCACGCTCGCCGACCTGGCCAACGCGTACCGCGCGCTCGCCAACGGCGGGCGCTGGCAGCCGCTGGCGCTGCCGGGCCGGCGCGAGGCGCCGCGCCGCGTGGTCGAGCCCGGCGCGGCCTGGCTGGTGGCCGACATCCTGGCCGACAACGCGGCGCGCGCCGTCACCTTCGGCTTCGACAGCCCGCTGGCCACGCGCGGCTGGGCGGCGGTGAAGACCGGCACCAGCAAGGACCTGCGCGACAACTGGTGCCTGGGCTTCACCGACCGCTACACGGTGGGCGTGTGGATGGGCAACGCCGGCGGCGAGCCGATGCACGCGGTGAGCGGCAGCGCCGGCGCGGCACCGGTGTGGCACGAGCTGGTGGCCGCGCTGCACGCCGCTTCGCCTTCGAAGCCGCCGCCCGCGCCGGCGGGCGTGGTGCGCCTGGAGGGCGAAAGTTTCCTCGCCGGCACCGGCCCCGCGAAGGCGGGCCGCGCGGCGCGCTTCGGCATCGACAGCCCGCGCGAGGGCAGCCTGGTCGTGCTCGACCCCGACATCCCCGCGGCGCAGCAGCGGCTGGTGTTCAGCGGCGCGCCGGGGCGCTGGTCGGTCGACGGCCAGGCGGTGGGCGAAGGCGAGCGCGTGGTCTGGCTGCCGCGCCCCGGCCGCCACGAGCTGCGGCGCCAGGGCGGCGGCAGCGTCGAGACGGTGGCCTTCGAGGTGCGCTTCAGGCGCTGATCAGGCGCTGAAGAGGCGCTCGACGGCGGCGTCGATCACCATGCCGCACAGGCTGTAGAGCAGCGAACCCACGAGCGCCGCGCCGAAGCCGGCGACCGACAGACCCTTCAGCACCTCGGCCGCGGCCCAGAACATCAGCGCGTTGATGACGAATAGGAAGAGGCCCAGCGTGAGCACCGTCACCGGCAGCGTCAGCAGCACCAGCAGCGGCCTCACCAGCGTGTTCAGCAAGCCCAGCACGAGGGCCGCGATGAGGGCCGAAGTGAAGCTCGCGACCTGCACCCCGGGGTACAGGTGGGCCACCAGGAGGAGGGCACAGGCGAGCAGCAACCAGCGCACGAAGATCTTCATGGCGCGCATCGTAGCGTTGCGCGGATGCCTTTTACCTATGAAAAACGCTTCTCTTGCCTAGGGAAGCGCAGTACGATCGCGCCTGCCCGGCGTCTACCGCAGACGTGAGTCGCATCGCAGAACACGCGCACCGCCGGCATCCGAGCAACAACTGACGGAGAAACATCCACATGGCAACTGCGAAGAAGGCGGCGGCGAAGAAGGCCCCCGCGAAGAAGGCGCCGGCGAAGAAGGCGGCCCCGGCCAAGAAGGCGCCCGCCAAGAAGGCGGCCCCGGCCAAGAAGGCGCCGGCCAAGAAGGCTCCGGCCAAGAAGCGCACCCCGAGTGCCGCGTTCATGAAGCCCATGACCCCCAGCGCCGCGCTGGCCGCGGTCATCGGCGACAAGGCGCTGCCCCGCACCGAGGTGACGAAGAAGGTCTGGGACTACATCAAGAAGAACGGCCTGCAGGACAAGGCCAAGAAGACCATGATCAACGCCGACGCCAAGCTGAAGGAAATCTTCGGCCGCGCGCAGGTGACCATGTTCGAGATGACCAAGCACATCTCCAAGCACCTGTCGTGATCCCGGGCGCGGGCCACAGCGGCCCGCGGCTCTAGAGGACGAGGCCGGCTCTGCCGGCCTTTTTCATGGGCCGGCCTCGTTCAGACACCGGCCCTTTTTCATGGGCCGGCCTCGTTCAGATACCGGCCTTTTTCATTGGGGCGTCTTCTCGAGCGTGCGACGGCAGAAGTCGCGCAGCCCCTCGTCTTCCACCTGCGGCAGCAGCGCCGCCATGCGCGCGCGCTGCGCCGCCGCGGCGGCCGCGTCGCCGGCGGCACGGTGCGCGACCAGCATCGCTTCATGAGCGAAGAAGCGCTCGCCGGCATCGGCGCCATTCGCTTCGCAGGTCTTCAGGCAGGCGTGCGCATGTGCCAGCGCCTGCGCGCCCTGGCCGATGACCGCGTGGCAGTGCGCGAGCAGGTAGTCGGCGCGTTCCTCGTTCATCCAGTGGCCGGCGCGCGCCCAGGCGCGCCTGGACAACTCGGCGAACTCGATCATCAGCGCGTCGCGCGCGGCGTCGCCGCGCGGACCGAAGCGCAGCGCCGAAGCGAGGTTGTTGCAGGCGGCGGCATAGGCGCGCCGGACCGCCGGGTCGGCGTGGCCCGAGGCTTCGGACTCGACGTCGACCAGGCGTGCGCGCGCCTGCGCGAGAAGGCCGCGTTCGACTTCTGCCGCCGCGACGTCCGACAAAGGACCCCAGCGCAGCGCCGCGGGCAGCGGCGGCGGCGAGCCGCCTTCCAGCGTCTCGGCGGCCCATTGCGCGGCGGCGCGCGCCTTTTCGATCTCCTGACCGGCCGGCAGGCGGGCGACGAAGGCGCGCAGCGCCGCCACGTCGCCCAGGTGGGCGATCGCGACGTGGCGCGCCAGGCGCACCGCGTCGGCGCCGCTGGCGTCGTCGGGCAGCGCGGAGGCGCGCTCGGTCAGCTCGGCCAGCAGCGGGCGCGGCTCGCGGTCGTGTCTGTCCCAGGCCGCTTCGAGCCAGGTCTGCAGTTCGGTGGCGGGAGCGTTCATCGGGGTCCTCCTTGGGTCCAGAGCGATGCCAGTTCGGCGCGGTGCTCGCGGTCGTGCGCGACCATCGCCGCCAGCACGTCGCCGGCGGTGGTGGCGCGGCCGGCGAAGAGCGCGGGGCGCGCGAGCGCCGCCTCGTCGAAGCGGGCCAGCGCGCGCAGCGTGCGCGCGCGCAGGCTCGCGAAGCGGCGCACCGCGCCACGCCAGGGCCGGTGCTGGTAGTCGCGCTCGGCG
>CAYVXO010000366.1:0-3330 GCA_964454485.1 uncultured Rubrivivax sp. | reverse complement strand
CGACGCCGGCCTGCTCGTCCAGCAGCGCGCGCACCGCGGCCGGCCGCGTGAGGCTCTGCCAGGCGTGCTGGCCGTGGATCTCCACCAGGTGGTCGGCCGCCTCGCGCAGCTGCGCCACCGTGGCCGCGCTGCCGTTGATCCAGGCCCGGCTCTTGCCCTGCGCGTCGACCGTGCGGCGCAGCAGCAGCGCCGGTTCGTTCGCGAAACCGGCCTCTTCCAGCCAGGGCACGAGCGACGGCGGGGTGTCGAACTCGGCGCTCACCTCGGCGCGCGTTGCGCCTTCGCGTACCAGCGTGGCTTCGGCGCGGTTGCCCAGCGCGAGCTGCAGCGCGTCGATCAGGATCGACTTGCCGGCGCCGGTCTCGCCCGTGAACACGCCGAAGCCGGCGTCGAATTCCAGCTCCAGCTGGGCGACGATGACGACATCGCGCAAGGACAGGCGGCGCAGCACTTCAGCGGCCCCTCACACCACGCCTTCGTACCAGCGCAGCTTGCGGCGCAGCGTGGCGTAGTAGTTCCAGCCGCGCGGGTGCAGGAAGCGCACCTTGTGCGCCGAGCGCTTCACGCGCACCTGGTCGCCGTGCAGCAGGCTGGCCAGGCTCTGCATGTCGAAGTTGGCCGAAGCGTCGCGGCCGGCGACGATGGTGATCTTCACCTCGCCGTGGTCGGGCAGCACGATGGGCCGGTTCGACAGCGTGTGGCTGGCGATCGGCACCAGCACCCAGCCGCCGATGCCCGGGTGCAGGATCGGCCCGCCGGCCGACAGCGCGTAGGCCGTGCTGCCGGTGGGCGAGGCCAGCACCAGGCCGTCGGCGCGCAGGTTGGCGACGAACTCGGCGTCGATGTCGACGCGCAGCTCCACCATGCTGGCGGTGGCGCCGCGGCTCACCACCACGTCGTTCATCGACAGCGCCTCGAAGATGCGCTCGCCGTCGCGCCAGACGCCGCCTTCGAGCATGGCGCGGTGCTCTTCCTCGTAGTCGCCGGCGACGATGGGCGCCAGCGTGTCGCGCACCTTGTCGGCCGGGATGTCGGTGATGAAGCCCAGGCGGCCGGCGTTGATGCCCACCAGCGGCACGTCGTGGCGCGCCACCTCGCGCGCGATGCCGAGCATGGTGCCGTCGCCGCCCACCACCACCGCCAAGTCGCACTGGCGGCCCATCGCGGCGATGTCCAGCGCGTCGAACTCGGTCACGCCGGTGGCCAGGGCCGTCTCGCGTTCGAAGCTGACTTCCAGCCCCAACCCGACGAGGAAATGCGCGATGTCCTCCAGCACCGGGCGGATGCCCCGGGCCTGGTACTTGCCCACCAGGGCAGCATGGCGGAAGCGCGCCGGCATGCGACGCATTACACCATAGGGCCCGGCGCCGATGGCGGGTGCGCGCCGCGCCGTCCGTACAATGAAAAGCATGCTGGACGACCGTGCCAAGACCCTGCTGCGCACCCTGGTCGAGCGCTACATCGCCGACGGCCAGCCCGTGGGTTCGCGCACCCTCTCGCGCGCCTCCGGCCTGGACCTCTCGCCGGCCACCATCCGCAACGTGATGGCCGACCTGGAGGAGGCGGGCCTCATCGTCAGCCCGCACACCAGCGCCGGCCGCGTGCCCACGCCGCGCGGCTACCGCATGTTCGTCGACACCATGCTCACCGCCCGGCCGATCGACCTGGACACGGTGGTGCCCGAGATGGCCGCCGTGCGCGAGCAGCTGCACCCCGACCAGCCGCAGCGCGTGATCGCGCAGGCCGCCTCGCTGCTGTCCAGCCTCTCGCACTTCGTCGGCGTCGTCACGGCGCCGCGCAAGGCGGGCGTGTTCCACCACATCGAGTTCCTGCGCCTGGGCGAGCGGCGCGTGCTGGTGATCCTGGTCGCGCCCGACGGCGACGTGCAGAACCGCGTCATCTTCACCGCGCGCGACTACACCCAGGCCGAGCTGGTGGAAGCCACCAACTACCTGAACGCGCACTACGCGGGCCTGGCCATCGAGGAAGTGCGCGAGAAGCTCAAGCACGAGATCGAGGCGCTGCGCGGCGAGATCGCCGCCCTCATGCAGGCCGCAGTGCAGGCCGGCGAACAGCTGGCCGAGAGCAGCGAGGACGTGGTCGTCTCCGGCGAACGCAACCTGCTGGACGTGCAGGACTTCGGCAACGACATGAGCAGCCTGCGCCGCCTGTTCGACCTCTTCGAGCAGAAGACCGAGCTGATGCGCCTGCTCGACGTGAGCAGCCGCGCCGAGGGCATCCGCATCTACATCGGCGGCGAAAGCCAGGTCGTGCCCTTCGAGGAACTCTCGGTCGTGACCGCGCCCTACGAGGTCGACGGCCGCGTCGTCGGCACGCTGGGCGTGATCGGCCCCACGCGCATGGCCTACGACCGCATGATCCGCATCGTCGACATCACGGCCCGGCTGGTGGGCAACGCGCTGTCGGTGAAGTAGCGGCTCCTAGAATCGGCTCGTGTGCAGGGGGCCGTTAGCTCAGTCGGTTAGAGCAGAGGACTCATAATCCTTTGGTCGTTGGTTCGATCCCAACACGGCCTACCAGACATTGCGACGACTCAGCTTCATCGCTGAGCCATCGGCACGCGCTTGATGTGACCAAAGCCTGCCCTTAGCGGTCTCGAGCACCTCGGCTGGCTGCCGAGATCTGAGGTGCCGCTGCCACCGTGTTGTCAATAGAAGACTGACACAACGGTCAACCAGTTGCCGCGACTGTCAGGCGCAATGTCGCACGCGACATCTGGATTCGGCACTTGTAGAGGATCAGGATCACGAAGGGCGTCCAAGTTGCTGCGCCGAAAAGTGCGTTCAAAGTGCAGCAATCGAGCTCAAGAATGCCCCCAAATCGGTCGCGTCAAGCTCGGCCCGATTCATATGCTGCGCTGCGCGCCAAGTCTCGGTCTTGCCCCAGGACAGACGGTGTTGTCCGAGTCGCTCGAACTCAGTCAATGATGCAAATCCTTGGCCAAACGCCTGACGCACTGCCTCGTTACTTATATAGTTCTCAGTTGCCCGCCTTTCTGTGACTAAGCAATAGATTCCTAGTCGCATGCAATTCTCCTGAAAGCCCCTCCGATCCGCTCGAAGGGCTTCACCAGCTGCTGAGCGTTCGCTATCTACTACTGCGTAGACCCTGGCGCCAAACCTCAAAATCTCTTCAAGATGACGGGCAGTACCAGGATTGATCAATGAGCTGCCGCCGAGGGGTAGCACGATGACCCGTCTGTCCAATTGGTACAACCTCAAGAACATTTGGAACACACGCACATCACTAGTCCCTTTGCGTTGCCCCCGGGTATTCGTAGCAGGTAGCTCTAGAGTCCGATCAACCCGA
>CAYVXO010000365.1:0-3332 GCA_964454485.1 uncultured Rubrivivax sp. | reverse complement strand
GGCCTTGGCGGCGGGCTTCGGGCGCGGCTTGCGCGGCGCGGGCGGCGGCTCGGCGGCGGGGGCGGGGGCGGGAGCGGCCGCCACCGGCGCCGGCGTCTTCAGCTCGAAGGCCTTGCGCACTTCGGCGACCGGCATGTTCATCGTCTTCAGCGTCGCCAGCGTCATGCGCTGCACTTCCAGCGCCTGGATCGTGGCGCCCAGCATGCGCGCGTTCTGCTCGAGCCAGAACTGCACGGTCTTGAGTTCCTGGATGCGCTTTTCCAGCTCGGCCGGGTCGAGCGTGGGCGCGATCCACTGGCCGATGTTGGGCAGGCTGTTGCCGGCGCCCTTCATCAGGCCCTGCAGGAAGTCGAAGCCGGGCACCATCTTCGCGAAGTCGGTTGCAGTCGCCATCGTCGGGGGTCTCCTCCAGTCGGGGCATTGTGCTCCGGAGTTCAGGGCAGCGGCGCCAGCCGCTCGACCGTGAAGCCGCGCGCCGCCAGCAGGCGCGGCAGTCCGCGCGGCCCGGCCATGTGCAGCGCGCCGACGGCGGCGAAGACGCGCCGGCCCTCGCGGTGCAGGCGGTCGATGCCGTCGGCCAGGCCTGGGTTGCGGTCGTCCAGCATCGCCTTCAGCGCGGCACGCTCCTCGGGGTTGCGCGCGCAGTCGCACCAGGTCTCGTAGCGCTCCAGCGTCGGCAGGTCGCCCTGCTCCCAGGCGCGCGCCAGCAGCGCCAGCTGAAGGCGGCCGTGGCCGCTCTCGAGCTGCTCGACCGAGCCTTCGACGAGCGCGAGCGCCTCCTTCGGGTCGCTGGGCAGCAGCACGCGCCGCTGCAGCGCCACCGTCTCCAGCGCGACCACGCGGTGGCCGGCGTCGCGCGCGCGGGCGGCGAGCAGGAATTCCTGTGCGTAGGCCGGGTCCAGGCCGAGCCAGCGCGCCTCCAGCACCGACAGCGTCAGCACCTGCAGCGTGGCCGGCATGTCCTTGAGCGTGCCCGGCGGCACGCAGCTGGCGTCGACCAGGCGGGCCAGGCGCTCGCGCAGCGCGGCCGGCAGCGCCGGCGGCGGCGCGTCGCCCGCGGCCAGCTGGCCGGCGGTGCCGGGGTCGGCGGGATCGATCTCGAGCGCCAGCACGTCGGTGTCGGCCAGCGCCGCCGACACCGCCGGCCCCAGGCGCGACCACTCGGGCTTGCCGACGTGCACCGTGCCGTACAGGTAGGACGCGCGGCCGTCGCGTTCGACGCGCCAGAGCAGGCCGCGGTCGGTGCGTGCCGCCGCCGCCAGCGCGGCCGGGTCGGTCGGCCCCGGCGCGGGCGGGCAGGCGGCGCCGGCCACCGCCGGCACCAGCAGACCGGGCACCAGCCAGGGCAGCAGCCTGCGAAGCCAGGAGAGCATCGTGCGGCGGGTCATGGCCGCACGATGCCACAAGCGCTCACTCGGTCGTCACGGGCACCAGGTTGTCCTGCGAGTTGCGGTCGATGCGCTTGTTGTACGGGTCCACGCCCACCCAGCGCGGCGCGCGGTCGAGCGTGAGCGTCACCGTCTGGCGCCCGCTCACGATGCGCCGGCGCTCGAAGGCCAGCACCGAGGCCGCGCCGTAGCCCGGCCGGCCGGGCTCGGCGCTGAAGGCGCCGACGTCGAAGGGCTCGTCCAGCGGCGCTTCGGTCTCGCGGCCCTGGCCGTCGGCGTAGAGCTTGCGCGCCTCGACCGTGAAGCTCAGGTCCCAGCGGCCGTCGGCGCGCTTCACCGCCTTCGCGCCGGTGGCCTTCACGTCCAGCAGCGTGATCCTCTCGAACAGGTCGGCGATCAGGGCCTCGTGCGCCGGCCCGGCCTCCTCGCGCAGCAGGCGCAGGAAGTCGGTGGTGTTCGGGTAGGGCGGGCCCTTGTGGCCGTACTGCGCCACCAGGCGCGCGAGCACGCGGTTGACCTTGTCCTCGCCCACCACCTCCTTCAGCCAGTACATCGCGAGCGCGCCCTTCTGGTAGTGGATGTAGGGCTGTTCCTCCACCCGCGCCAGCGGCAGTTCCTCGACCACCTCGCCGCCGCGCGCGCGCAGGTAGCGGTCGAGCTCGTACTTGAGGAACTTGCGCATCATCTCGCGCCCGTACAGGCGCTCCATCACGAGCAGCGACGAGTACTGCGCGAAGCTCTCCACCAGCATCGAGGCACCCTGCTGCTCGCTGGGCAGGAGCTGGTGGCCCCACCACTGGTGCGCGATCTCGTGCGCGGTGACGTAGGTGACGACGTCGATCTTGTCCGCCCCTTCCAGCCGCGTGAGGAAGCCGATGTCCTCCGAGTAGGGAATCGTGTTCGCGAAGCTCTGCGCGAAGCGCGCGTAGCTGGGGAACTCGAGGATGCGCGCCTGCTTGTAGGGGTAGGGCCCGAACTGATCGCCGAAGAGCGCCAGCGAGACCTTCATCGCCGTCAGCATGCGGTCCACGTTGGCTTCGTGGCCGGGGTGGTAGTAGACCGCGAGGTCGATGTCGCCCAGCCTGTCGTGCCGCTCCTCGTAGCGCGCGCTCTGGATGCTGAAGAAGTCGATGATCGGCGCTTCGGTCCTGAAGTGCGCCGTGCGACGGCCGCCTTCGGTGCGGTCGGACACGCGCGTGCCGGGCGCCACCGGCAGCTGGTCGGCGTCGGTGGTGACGGTGATGTCGGCGTCGACCCAGTCGCTGCTGGGGCTGAACTCGTTGCGCAGGCGGCCCGATTCGTCCTCCAGCTTGGGCGGCCGCAGGTCGGGCGTCAGGCCGTACTTGCGGCGCTTGGCGCGGTCCTTCAGGAAGCCTTGCCGGTTGAGCCCCAGGCCGGGGATCAGCTCGGTGCTGTCCAGGAAGCTGCCGTTGGAGACGATGCGCGTGAGCGGCCGCCCTTCGGCGGTCTGCTGCAGCGTGTCGGGGTTGCCGTTGGAGAAGCCGCGCTGCGCCATCGTGGTGGCGAAGGCGAGCTCGCGCACCTCGCCCGGCTGTAGCGCGGGCTGCAGGCGGTACAGGCGCGCGTGCCACTGCGGGTGGTCCTGCTCGACCGTGGCACCGGCGAGGTCGAAGCGGTCCAGCGTGAGGCGCTCGCCCCACAGCACGGGCAGCTGCTCGATCGGCTTGTCGCCGCGGTTTTCCAGCCGCAGCCGGCCCTGCGTGACGGCGCGCGCCTCGCGCGGGAAGAGCTGCACGTCCAGCGTCACCGCGCTCACGCGCGGGGCGGGCAGCTGTTCCCAGGGCAGCAGCGCCTTCTCGGCCTCGGCCTGCAGGCGCTCGGCCTCGGGCACCGGGCGGTAGGTGTCGCGCAGGTTGGTGTTGACGAAGATCCAGCCGCGGCTGGCGGCGACGGCGGCGAGCGCGCCGCCGCCCAGTGCCAGCG
>CAYVXO010000364.1:0-3343 GCA_964454485.1 uncultured Rubrivivax sp. | reverse complement strand
GGGGTAGAAATGGTCTTCCCAGATCACCGGGCCGTCCTTGGTCTCGATGCACTCGCTGGCGACGCCCGGCCCCATGACTTCGCTCAGGCCGTAGATGTCGACCGCGTCCATGCCGGCGCGCACCTCGATGTCGTGGCGCATCGCCTCGGTCCAGGGCTCGGCGCCGAAGATGCCCACCTTCAGCGAGCTGCTGCGCGGGTCGATGCCCTGGCGCACCATCTCCTCGATGATCACCTGCATGTAGCTGGGCGTGACCATGATGATGTCGGGGCGGAAGTCGGTGATCAGTTGCACCTGCTTTTCCGTATTGCCGCCGGACATGGGGATCACGGTGCAGCCCAGCTTCTCGGCGCCGTAGTGCGCGCCCAGGCCGCCGGTGAAGAGGCCGTAGCCGTAGGCCACGTGCACCATGTCGCCGGGGCGACCGCCGGCGGCGCGAATGGAGCGCGCCACCAGGTCCGACCAGCGGTCGATGTCGCCCTGCGTGTAGCCCACCACGGTGGGCTTGCCGGTAGTGCCGCTGCTGGCGTGCACGCGCACCACCTGCTGGCGCGGCACCGCGAACATGCCGAACGGATAGTTCTCGCGCAGGTCGGCCTTGGCCGTGAAGGGGAACTTCGCCAGGTCGGCGAGCGACTTGCAGTCCGAAGGGTGCACGCCCTTCCTGTCGAAGGCCTTGCGGTAGTGCGGCACGTTGTCGTAGGCGTGCTGCAGCGTCCACTGGAGGCGCTTCAACTGCAGGGCCTGCAGCTCGTCGCGGCTGGCGGTCTCGATCGGCTCGAGGTCGCCCGGGGCGGGGGTCTTGACCGGCATCTCGGCTGTCTCCTACTTGTGCTTGCCCTGCGGCAGGTGGGGCAGCAGCGGCTTGCCCTTCATCGTGTACGAGCGGCCGCGGAACACCGCGACCGTGGCGCCATGCTGGTTGCGGACCACGATGTCGTAGACGCCGGTGCGGCCGCTCTTGCTCACCTCGGTGGCCACCGCGGTGAGGCGGTCGCCCAGGTGCGCCGCGGCGACCAGGTTGACGTCGAAGCCGGCGGCCACCGTGATCTCGTTGTAGCTGTTGCAGGCGAAGGCGAAGGCGCTGTCGGCCAGCGTGGTGATGAGCCCGCCGTGGCAGGTGTCGTGGCCGTTGAGCATGTCCTCGCGCACCGTCATCGCCAGCGTGGCGCTGCCGGGGCCGATGGCGGTGACCTGCATGCCCAGCATCTGCGAGGCGCGGTCGTCGGGCCACATCGCGTCGCGCGTGGCCTCGGCCACCTGCTGCGGGGTGGCTGGCTGGGGCTGGAGCATCAGCGGTCCTTGAAGACGGGCGGCCGCTTGGCCAGGAACGCCGCCACGCCTTCGGCGAAGTCGTGCGCGCGGCCCAGTTCGCGCTGCGCGTTCGCTTCCAGCGTGATGGCGTCGGCGAAGTCCATCGCCATCGCGCTGTCGAGCGCGCGCCGCGTCTCGGCGAGCGCACGGCTGGGCATCGCGGCCAGGCGCGCGGCGAGCGCCGCCACCGTGTCCGGCAATGCCGCGTCTTCCACGCATTGCCAGATCAGGCCGATGCGCGCGGCCTCCTCGGCCGGCAGCTTGTCGCCCGTCATCGCGTAGCCGAGCGCACGCGCGCGCCCCAGCAGGCGCGGCAGCAGCCAGGTGCCGCCGCAGTCGGGCACGAGGCCGATCTTGCTGAAGGCCTGGATGAAGCTGGCGCTCTTGGCCGCCACCACGAAGTCGCAGCAGAGCGCGAAGTTCGCGCCCGCGCCGGCGGCCACGCCGTTGACGGCGGCGATCACCGGCACCGGCATCGAACGCACGCGCATCGCCAGCGGGCGGTAGAAGCGCTCGATGGTGTCGCCCACGTCGGCGTCGGGCTTGATGGCGGGGTCGTTCAGGTCCTGGCCGGCGCAGAAGCCGCGCCCGGCGCCGGTGACGACGACGGCGCGCACGCTGGCGTCTTCGGCCGCGGCGTTCAGCGCCGGCAGCAGTTCGCCGTGCATGGCGGCGGTGAAGCTGTTGAGCGTGGCGGGACGGTTCAGCGTGACGGTGCACACCGCCCCGCTGCGGGTCACGAGGACCGGCGCCTCGGACGGACTGTTCAAGGGCGTCTCCAGAGCTTGGGTTATTCGACCGATCGGTCGGCGAATTCTAGTTTCACCCCGAAAACCCCTACGATCCGTACAAACCCAGGCCATGGCCGACCTGCCCACCGACGACGACCTGATGCGCGCCTTCGCCGCCGGCGACCTGGGCGCCTTCGAGTCGCTCTACGCGCGCCACCAGGCGCCGCTGTACCGCTTCCTGCGCCGGCTGCTGGGCCAGGCCGGCTCGGGCCAGCTCGACGAGGTGTTCCAGGACACCTGGCTGCGCCTGATCCAGGCGCGCGCGCGCTGGCAGCCTCAGGGCGCCAGCTTCCGCACCTGGCTCTTCACGATGGCGCACCACCGCGCGGTCGACGTGCTGCGCACCGGCGGCCGCGAAGTCAGCACCACGCGCGACGACGACGAAGGCGACCCCTGGCAGCCCGAAGGCGACGCCTGGCGCGACTGGCCGCCGCCCGACGCCGAGGACCAGGCGTTCTGGCGCGCCGCCGGCCAGCGCCTGCTGGACTGCCTGGAAGGCCTGCCGCCGGCGCAGAAGACGGTCTTCCTGCTGCACCACGAAGACGGCCTGGCGGTGGCCGAATTGGCGCGCGCGCTCGAAGTCGGCTTCGAGACCGCGAAGACGCGCCTGCGCTACGCGATGAGCAAGCTGCGCACCTGCATGGGCGCCTACCTGCCCAAAGGAGTGGCACCGTGACCGGCGACGATCGCCCCGACCCCCGCCTGCAGGCCGCGCTGCGCCACGCGCCCGACGCCGGCCTGCAGGCGCCGGAGGCGCTGCGCGAACGCATCGTCGGCGCGGCGCGCGCCGCATTGGCGGCCGAACGCGCCGCGCAGCCGCCAATGCGGCGCTGGTGGCAGCGCCTGTGGCCCGCCGGCCCGATCGGCCTCGGCGCTTCAGGCGCCTTCGCCACGCTGGCGCTGGGCGGCCTGATCGCCCTGCTGTGGCGCGGCGAGCCGCCGCCGGCGGTGGCGCCGGCCGAAGTGACCGCGCCGGCGCCGAGCGCGCCGGCCGCCGAGGCTTCGCGGAGCGTGGAAGCGCTCAAGCTCGAGGACCGTCGCGACCTCGCCTCGAAGGCGGCGCCTTCGGCGGCACCGCGCCGCGAAGCCACCCCCCGCCCGCGCGCCGCCGCCGAAGTGGAGGAAGCCCGCAAGGCGATGAACCAGGCGCCCGCGCTGCAGCCCATGGCGCTGCCGCCCGCCGCGGTGGCACAGGACGCCGCGCCGGTCCTCGCCGCGCCGCCGGCCGGCGAAGCCTC
>CAYVXO010000363.1:0-3354 GCA_964454485.1 uncultured Rubrivivax sp. | reverse complement strand
CGGCGGCGGCGGCGGCGGCGGCGGCGGTGGCGGCGGTGGCGGTGGCGGCGCCGGCATCACGAGCCCGGACAGTCGCCCGGCGAACTCGGCCATCGACTGCGGCCTGGCCTGCGGCGACACCGCGAGGCCGGCGTCGATGGCGGCCAGGAAGGCTTCGGAATAGCGCCCGGCGGCCGCCACGCGCGCCGGCACCAGGTCGTCGCGTGCCGCGCGCGCGATCGACGACGGCGGCACCCGGCCCACCGCCGCCAGGTACAGCACGGCGGCAAGCGCGTAGACGTCGGTCCACGGGCCCTGGCGCATCGCGACCTCGCCGGCGTACTGCTCGATCGGCGAATAGCCGGGCTTCAGGATCGCGGTGAGGTCCTGCGTCGCCTCGCTGATCACGCGGCGCGCGGCGCCGAAGTCCAGCAGCAGCGGCCGCGGCCGCTGTTCCAGGTAGCGGCCGGCGCGCGGGTCGACCAGCAGCAGCACGTTGTCGGGCGCCACGTCGCGGTGGAAGCAGCGCTCCCGGTGCAGCAAATCGAGCGCGCCGGTCAGCTCCTCGGCGAGCGCGCGCAGCCAGGCCTCGCTGGGGGGCGTGCCCAGGCTCACCAGCCACTTGCGCAGCGTGAGGCCTTCGTAGAAGGGCATCACCATGTAGGCGCTGCCGTTGGCGGCCCAGAAGTGGAACACCTTCACCAGCGCCGGGTGGTCGAAGGCGGCGAGCAGGCGCGCCTCGTTGATGAAACCGGCGAGCCCGGCCTCGAAGTGCGGCGCGTGGCGCGGCCCGCGTGCCACCACCTGGCCGCCGGGGCCGCGCGTGGCCAGCGCGGCCGGGATGTATTCCTTCAGCGCCACCGCCCGGCCCAGCCGCAGGTCGCGCGCGCGGTAGACGATCGAGAAGCCGCCCACGCCGACCAGCGACTCGATCACGTAGTCCTGCAGTCGCGTGCCCGGCGGCAGTTCGCTGCCGACGTCGCGCCGCGGCACCAGCATCGTCGGCTGCCAGGCCGGCGGCACGGGCTCGGGGCTCAAGCGGCTTGCGGCCCCGGCCGCCCGGCTTCGACGACGAAGCGCGCCGCGGTGTCGATCGCGCTCGCGGCGTCGCGCGCGTCGCGCAGCGTGCGCAGCTGCACCTGCAGGCGGCCGGGCTCGAGCGCGAAGCGCATGTAGCCGCGCCGGTCGCTGCGGCCCCAGCGGACGTGCGGATTGAACGGCAGCGCCGCGTCCAGCCGCGACTGCGCCAGGCCCAGGCTGCTGATGCTGGTGCCGCAGAACTCGCTGGCCACGACCGCGCCCTTCGGGTCGTCGAAGTCGGTCTTCAGGTCGGCCACGTAGTTGGCGTGCACGTCGCCGCCCAGCACCACCGTGCCCGGCACGCGGCGCGCGGCCACGGTGTCCAGCAGGCGGCGGCGCGCCGGCGCGTAGCCGTCCCAGCCGTCGGTCCAGTACAGGCCGCCGGCGGCCGGGTCGTCCCAGGCGAAGCGTGCCATCAGCGTCTGCTGGGCGAGCAGGTTCCAGGGCCGCTCGAGGTCCCAGCCTTCGGCGAGCCAGCGCTCCTGCTCGGCGCCCAGCAGCGTGCGCCTGGGGTCCAGCAGCGCCGGGCAGTCCTTCGGCCGCACGGTGTTCGACCCGCCGCGGCCGGGCTTCGGGCAGACCTGCACGTCGCGGAACTGGCGGTCGTCCAGCAGGTGCCAGCGCGCCAGCCGGCCCCAGTCCAGGCGACCGAACATGCGCACCGCGCCATTGGCGGCCACGCGCGCCGACTTCGGCAGCGGCATGTGCTCCCAGTAGGCCTGGTAGGCGGCGGCGCGCTGCGCCGCGAAGTCGGGCTGCAGGAACTCGCCTTGCAGCCCGGCATAGTCGTTCTCGACCTCGTGGTCGTCCCAGACCAGCAGCCAGGGGCAGGCGGCGTGCGCGGCCTGCAGCGCGGGGTCGCTCTTGTGCAGCGCGTAGCGCGCGCGGTACTGCTCCAGCGTGCGCACGCGGCCGCCGCCGACGGGCCGCACCTCGTGGCCGGGGCTGCCGGCGTATTCGTAGATGTAGTCGCCCAGGAAGGCGACGAGGTCGACGTTCTCCGCGGCCGCGTGGCGCCAGGCCGCGTAGTGGCCGGTCTCCCAGCGCTGGCAGCTGGCGATCAGGAAGTCCAGCTGCGCCACCGCGGCGTCGGCCGCGGGGGCGGTGCGCGTGCGGCCGCCGCGGCTGGTCTGGCCGAGGGCGTGGAAGCGGTACCAGTACCAGCGGGCCGGCTCCAGGTCGGCGGCTTCGGCGTGCACGCTGTGGGCGTCTTCGACGCGCGCGGTCTCGCTGCCGCGTGCGGCGATGCGCGAGAAGGCCTCGTCGTGCGCGACCTCCCAGCGCACCTCCACCGCCGGCGGCAGGTCGGCGCCGGTGAGGCGCGTCCACAGCACCACGCCGGCCGGCTGCGGCTGGCCGCTGGCGACGCCGAGCGCGAAGCGGTCGGCGTCGGCGGCGCGCGCGTGCCGCACGAACAGCGGCGCGGCGCCGGCCGCCAGCGCCAGCCCCAGCAGATGGCGGCGCGGCGTCATGGTGCGGCGCTCAGGCAGCCAGCAGGCGCGAGAGGAAGCGCTCGTCGCGCGCGCGCGGCTTGTACGCGCTCACGCGGCGCGCGATCTCGGCGATGTGCTCCGGCGTCGTGCCGCAGCAGCCGCCGGCGATGTTGAGGAAGCCGCTCCTGGCGAACTCCTCCATCAGCGCGCCGGTGACGGGCGGTGTCTCGTCGAAGCCGGTCTCGCTCATCGGGTTGGGCAGGCCGGCGTTCGGGTAGCAGCTGATGAAGGTGTCGGCCGCCACGCGCGAGAGTTCCTCGATGTAGGGCCGCATCAGCGCCGCGCCGAGCGCGCAGTTCAACCCCACCGCCAGCGGGCGCGCATGTCGAACCGAGTGCCAGAACGCGGCCACCGTCTGGCCGCTCAGGATGCGGCCGGAGGCGTCGGTCACGGTGCCGCTCACGATGACGGGCAGGCGTTCGCCGCTTTCTTCCATCAGCTCGTCGAGGGCGAAGATCGCCGCCTTCGCGTTGAGCGTGTCGAAGATGGTCTCGACCAGGAACAGGTCGCAGCCGCCTTCCAGCAGACCCTCGGCCTGCTCGCGGTAGGCGTCGCGCAGCTGGTCGAAGCTGACGTTGCGCGCGCCGGGGTCGTTGACGTCAGGGCTGATGCTGGCGGTGCGCGGCGTCGGGCCCAGCGCGCCGGCCACGAAGCGCGGCTTGTCGGGCGTGGCGGCGGCGTCGGCGGCTTCGCGCGCCAGCCGCGCGGCGGCCACGTTCATCTCGCGCGCCACGGGGGCGAGCGCGTAGTCCTCCTGCGCGATCGAGGTGGCGCCGAAGGTGTTGGTCTCGATGATGTCGGC
>CAYVXO010000362.1:0-3357 GCA_964454485.1 uncultured Rubrivivax sp. | reverse complement strand
CACGGCGGCAGCAGCGTCATCGGCGACCGCGCCTTCCACCGCGACGCGCGCGTCGCCACGCTGCTGGCCAAGAGCCTGATGCACGGCCTGCTGCGCGCGGGCATGGCCAACTGCGGCAAGCACTTCCCCG
This sequence comes from uncultured Rubrivivax sp., assembly GCA_964454485.1. Lineage (GTDB taxonomy): Bacteria > Pseudomonadota > Gammaproteobacteria > Burkholderiales > Burkholderiaceae_C > Rubrivivax. The sequence goes on along the minus strand of CAYVXO010000362.1, from coordinate 3,227 downwards.
GCCACGGCTTCGTGAAGGCCGACAGCCACACCGAGGTGCCGGTCGACCGGCGCAGCCTGAAGGCCCTGCTGGCCGACGACGCGAAGCCCTACGAGTGGCTCTCGACCAGCCTCACCGCCGTGATGCCGGCGCACGTGGTCTACCCCAAGGTCGACCACCGCCCGGCGGGTTTCTCCGAACGCTGGCTGAAGGAGATCCTGCGCGGTCGCCTGGGCTTCACCGGCGCCGTCTTCAGCGACGACCTCGGCATGGCCGGCGCGCGCACGGTCGACGGCTCGCCGGTCACCTTCGCCGAGGCGGCGACGCTCGCGCTCGAAGCCGGCTGCGACATGGTCCTGCTGTGCAACCAGTCGGTGGACGGCGGCGCCGCCGTCGACGAACTGCTGGAAGGGCTGGCCGAAGCCGCCGCGCAGGACCGCTGGCACCCCGACCCCGACGCCGAGTCGCGCCGGCTCGCCTTGCTGCCGGCCGCGCCGCCGCTGGGCTGGGACGCGCTGATGCACGACGCCGCGTACCAGCACGCGCTCGAACGGCTGCCGTGAACGGCCCCGCGCGGCGCCCGCCGTCGGCCGGCGGCGCCTTCCCCATGTCCAGACTCAAACCGTCAACGAACAAGCTCTTGACGGTTCACCGCTAGCCGCGCCGCAACGCCGGCTGCTCGCGGACGAAGGCAAAGCGTGCCTCGAGCGCGGCCTCGTCCAGACCGAAGTCCACGAGCCGCGCACCTGGCGGTGCCAGTGGTTCCTGCGCCTTCCAGCGTTCCATCGCCGCCGTGGCTTCGGCATCCGGCGCCAGCGCGGCGAAGGCCTGGACGCGCGCGACCGCAGCGCGCCAGTCGCGGCCGATCTCCGCGTCGAGCAGGTCCAGCTGCTGCGCCGCCGCGATGCGCGCGCGCGCCGCGATGCAGCGCCGCGCCGAGGTCTCGCAGACGTCCAGCCAGGTGTCGACCACGGACGCGCGGACATCGCCGTCGGTCTGCGCGGCGCTCGAGTGGCAGGCCGTCGCCAGCGTCGCGGCCACGCATGACAGCGGGTCGCGGTGGACGAAGACCAGTTTTGCGTCCGGGAACACCGCCATCACGGCCGCCAGGTCCAGCGGCAGCTGCGGGCTGCCCAGCAGCCAGCGGCGGCCGGGCTCGTCGCCACGCGACCAGGCCACCAGCCGCAGCTGGCGCGCGAGCGCGCGCCAGGCGCTGTGGCGGTCGGCGGCCGCGAAGTCGCGCCACCAGGCGGGCAGGTCGTGCTGCTCCAGCGGCGAGAGGCCGCAGAACAGCTGGTCCAGCAGCAGCGTTTCCGGTGCCGGCGCGTCCACTGCCTGCGGGGCCTCGGCGCCGCGTCCGGCCAGCAGGGTCTCGGCTTCGCGGCGGCGCGCCTCGACGTCGGGCGCGTGCGGCGGCCAGGCCGGCAGCATGCGCGGTGCCGGATTGAAGCCTTCCCACGCGCGCAGGTGGGCCAGCCTTTCGTCGCAGGCCAGCAGGCGGTGCAGCCCGGCCGCGCCCGAGTGGTGGCCACCGACGATCACCAGCGGCGCGGCCAGCGGCAGCGCGTCGATCTCCGGGTGCGCCCGGTGGCAGGACTCGGACCACAGCCGGTTCTTGAGCGCCGCCAGCAGGCGCGACTCGGCCTGCGCGAGGCCGGCTTCGTCGAGGCCGGCCTCCTCGTGCAGCGCCTGCAGCAGGCGCCCGAGCGCGGGGCGGAATTCGCTTTCGTCGCCGAAGTCGCGCAGGCCGGTCTCGGCGCGCGCGGTGTCCATCAGCGTTTGCGGGTCGTCTCTCGCAGGTTCGTTCGGTGCAGGCAATTCGGCGGCTCGGGCGGTTCGTCGGGCCGTGCGCATGCACTCGCTTGGCCCGTCAGCCAGGCCAGGCGAGATCCACGCGTACGGTGGGTGCGAAGGTGCCGAACGGTCCGGGACACGGCCTGCGCTGGGGCCGCGTCTCCTCCGAAAGCCGTCGTTGTCGGGTGTCGTGGGCGCGTCTTCGAAACGCGCCGGAACCCACTCTATCGAAGGCGCCCGCGGCGCGCGCTCGCCCGTTTGCAGGGGGTGCGCGCGCGGGTGCGACTTGGTTCACGGCCACCAGGGCCGGTCCCCCGCGGGCGCGGGGGACGAGGGCGCGCGCTCAGTGCGTCGCGGCGCCGCTTTCGAAGGGCAGCTTCATCTGCGCCAGGTCCTTGCGCGTCTCCACCAGCACGAGCGGGCCTTCGTCGATCACGACCACCGGCCGCGGCTCGCGCGGCACGCGCACTGGCGGCGGCTCGCTGGCCATCGCCTCCTGCACGGCCCGCACCTTCTCGCCGTCGGAGTGCACCCACTCCAGGCCGGCGGCGCCGGCCAGCGCCTGCAGGTCGGCCGCCGGCAGCACGAAGGGCTCGATGCGCGGCGGTGCCGGCGGCGCGGCGGGGGGCGTCGGCGCGGCCGGCGCCAGGTCGGCCACGGCCGCTTCGGGGGCGCGGGTCTCGCCGTCGGCGGCGATTTCCTCGCGCGGCTCGCGGCGCTGGCGGTCGCGGCTGCGGTGGCGGCGGCGCTCGTCGTTGCCGCCTTCGGCGGTCTCGGCCGGCGCTTCGCCAGGGGCCTCGGCCTCGGCGGTCTCGGCCGCGGCGCCTTCGGCGCCCAGTTCCTCGGCCGGGGTCTCCGCGCCCCCGCCTTCCTCGCGACCGCGGCCGCGGCCGCCGCGACGGCGGCGGCGCCGGCCCTCGCGCTCGCCGTCCAGCGCCGTGGCGTCGGTCAGCGGCTGGGTGTCGACGAAGGCGCTCGGCGCTTCGGCCAGGGTCTCCTCGGTGGCGGCGGCCGGCGCAGCGGCGGGCGCCGGTTCCGTACGCTCGGGGCGCGGGCCCCGGCGGCCTTCGCCGCGTTCGCCGCGCTCGTTGCGTTCACCGCGCTCGGGCCGATCGCCACGTTCCGCGCGTTCGCCGCGCGGCGGGCGCTCGCCGCGCTCGCCACCTTCGGCGCCGCCACTGCGGCGGCCTTCGCGCGCTTCACGGCCTTCACCGCCGCGGCCTTCACGTCCCTCGCGTCCTTCGCGACCGCCACGGCCGCCGCGGCCGCCGCGCTCGCCACGTTCACCGCGCTCGCCCCGTCGGCCTTCGCCCTTCGCCGCCACCGGCGCAGCGGCCTCCGGCGCGGCCACGGGTGCCGCCACCGGCGCGGCCACCGGGGCCGGTGCCGGCGTGCTGCCGAAGATGCGCTTGACCCAGCCGAAGAAGCCGGCCCCGGCGGCCGGCGCTGCCGGC
>CAYVXO010000361.1:0-3417 GCA_964454485.1 uncultured Rubrivivax sp. | reverse complement strand
CTGCTGGCCACGCTGGTGGGCGCGCTCGAAGTGCCGGGCGGCACGCTGGGCACCACGGTGCGGCTGGTGCGGCCGATGTCCGAACGCCACCTGAGCGTGAAGCCGGGCCCCGACGGCTTCATGGACTATCCGCTCAACCCGACCGACAAGGCCGGCTGGTCGCCGCGGCCGAACATCCGCAACGCCTACAGGTCGATGGTGCCGCTCACCGGCAACGGCGCCTGGGCGCAGGCGCTCGGGCCCACCCACTTCTCGTGGATGTTCCTCGACGGCACCCCCAAGGGCCTGCCGCCGGTCACGCTGCCGGAGGTGTGGTTCGTCTACCGCACCAACCCCGCGATCTCGTTCTGGGACACGAAGGCGCTGGGCGAGAAGCTGGCGCGCTTCCCCTTCGTCGTCGCGATGGCCTACACGCGCGACGAGACCAACCACTACGCCGACATCCTGCTGCCCGACGCCACCGATCTCGAAGGGCTGCAGCTCATCCGCATCGGCGGCACCAAGTACGTGGAGCAGTTCTGGGACCACGAAGGCTTCGCGCTGCGCCAGCCCGTGGTGCCGATGCGCGGCGAAGCGCGCGACTTCACCGACATCGCGACCGAGCTGGCGCGCTCGTGCGGCATCCTGGAGAAGTACAACGCCGCCATCAACCGCGGCGCCGGCGGCGTGGCCTTGAAGCACGAGTTCGGCGACTTCGAACTCGAACCCACGAAGGCGCACACACGCGACGAGATCTGGGACGCCGTCTGCCGCGCCGCCAGCGCCGAGCTCACCGGCGGCAAGGAAGCGCACGGACTCGACTGGTGGAAGGAACATGGCCTGGCCACCCGCCCCTACCCGCGCAAGGACTGGTACCTCTACCCGACGCTGGTGAAGCAGGGCCTGCGCTTCGAGATGCCCTACCAGGAACGCCTGCAGCGCGTGGGCGCCGAACTGCAGCGCCGCCTGCACGAGCACGACATGCACTGGTGGGACGCGCAGATGGCCGAATACCAGGCGCTGCCGAAGTGGAAGGACTTCCCCGGCCTGTGGGAAGCCATCGTCACCGCCGGCGGCGCGAAGGGCGAGGACTACCCGTTCTGGCTGCTCACCGCGCGCAGCATGCAGTACGCCTGGGGCGGCAACGCCGGCGTGCAGATCGTCAAGGAAGTGGCCGACAACGTGGCCGGCCACCGCGGCGTCATCCTCAACCCGCAGGCGGCGGAGAAGCTGGGCATCGAAGACGGCGACACGGTCGAGATCAGCACGCCCCGGCGCAGCGTGAAGGGCCGCGCGGTGCTGCGCCAGGGCATCCGGCCCGACACGCTGCTGCTCATCGGCCAGTTCGACCACTGGAAGACGCCGTTCGCGAAGGACTTCGGCGTGCCCAGCCTGAACGCGCTGGCCACGATGTCGATGGACCTGACCGACGCCACTGGCAGCAGCGCCGACATCGTGCGCGTGAAGGTGAGGCGCGCATGACGCGCTGGGCGATGAGTGTCGATCTCAGGCGCTGCATCGGCTGCCAGACCTGCACGGCCGCCTGCAAGCACGCCAACGCCACGCCGCCGGGCGTGCAGTGGCGGCGCGTGCTCGACATGGAATTCGGCACCTACCCCGACGTGCAGCGCGCCTTCGTGCCGGTGGGCTGCCAGCACTGCGACGAACCGCCCTGCCTGGACGTGTGCCCCACCACCGCCACGCGCAAGCGCGCCGACGGCATCGTCACGATCGACTACGACCGCTGCATCGGCTGCGCCTACTGCGCCGTCGCCTGCCCCTACCAGGCACGCTACAAGACCGAACGCGCCAGCTTCGCCTACGGCACGCCGACCGAAGCCGAGGCGCTGCGCCACGACGAAGCGCGGCTCGCGGTCGCCACCAAGTGCACCTTCTGCGTCGACCGCATCGACGCCGGCCTGGCCGCCGGCCTGGTGCCGGGCCGCGACCCCGCCGCCACGCCGGCCTGCGTGAACGCCTGCATCACCAGCGCTCTCGCCTTCGGCGACCTGGACGACCCGGAGAGCGCGGTGTCCGAACGGCTGGAAGGCCAGCAGGCCTTCCGCATGCACGAAGAGCTGGGCACCGGGCCCGGCCTGTACTACCTCTGGGACCGCGAGGGCACTTCATGACTTACGGACCGAACCCCTGGCAGCAGCTGCACTGGGACTGGCGCGCCGCCGCCAACTTCATCGGCGGTGGCGCCGGCGGCGGGCTGATCGTCTTCACCGCGCTCGCCGGCAGCGAAGGCGGCGCGCGCACCCTGCTCCTGCTCGTGGGCCTCGGGCTCATCGGCCTGGGCCTGGCCTGCGTGTGGCTGGAGATCGGTCGCCCGCTGCGCGCGATGAACGTCTTCCGGCACCCGCACCGCTCGTGGATGACGCGCGAAGCCCTGGTCGCCGCCCTGCTCTTCCCGGCCGGGCTGGCGGCGGCCTTCGGCGTGCCCTTCACGCTGCCGCTGGCCGGCGTGCTGGCCGCGGCCTTCGTCTGGTGCCAGGCGCGCATCCTGCGCGCGGCCAAGGGCATCCCGGCCTGGCGCGAGCCGAAGCTCACGCCGATGCTGCTGAACACCGCGCTCGTCGAAGGCGGCGGCCTCTTCTGGGCCCTGCGCGCCTGGGACCAGCGCGGCCCCTGGTGGCTGTGGGCGCTGCTGGTGGCGGGCATCGTGGCGCGCGTGCTGCTGTGGCGCGGCTGGCGCCACGCGCTGGTGGGTCGCGTCGCGCGGCCGGCCATCGCCGCCATCGACCGCCCGGCCACCTGGCTGCTGGTGCTGGGCACCTTGCTGCCGCTGGCGCTGATGCTGGCCGCAGCCAGCGGCCCGGCGGCGCACCCGGCCTGGCCGGCGGTGCTGGCGCTGGCGGGCCTTTGCGCCGCCGTCGCCGGTTCGCTTTTCAAGTTCATGCTCGTCACGCGCGCGGCCTTCAACCAGGGCTTCGCGATTCCTCACCTGCCGGTGCGCGGGGTGCCGCGCGCCTGACGGAGAAGACGCCATGGCCGCACGACTGCTGACGCTGGTGGTCAACGGCCGCCGCCAGGCGGTCGCGGCCCTGGACTCGACCCTGCTGCTCGAAGCCCTGCGCGACCGGCTCGGCCTCACCGGCACCAAGCAGGGCTGCGACGGCGGCGAATGCGGCGCCTGCACCGTGCTCGTCGACGGCCAGCCGCGGCTGGCCTGCATCACGCTGGCCGCCAGTGTCGAAGGGCGCACCATCGAGACCATCGAAGGGCTCTCGGATGGCGGCCGCATGAGCCGCCTGCAACGCGCCTTCCACGAGCAGCTGGGCACGCAATGCGGCTACTGCACGCCCGGCATGGTGATGGCCTCGGAAGCGCTGCTTCGGCGCGACCCGGCGCCCGACGAAGCCGCGATCCGCGCGGCGCTGTCGGGCAACCTGTGCCGCTGCACCGGCTACGTGAAGATCGTCGAGGCGGTGCAGG
>CAYVXO010000360.1:0-3434 GCA_964454485.1 uncultured Rubrivivax sp. | reverse complement strand
GCTGTACTGCTTGAGCAGCGCGTTGGCGTCGAGTTGTCCCTTGGCGGTGTACATGAGCGGCCTTTCGAGGGTCGTTCTTCGCGGTTCAGTTCGTCTGCGCGCGCGCGGCGGCCGCGCCGCGCGCCGGTGCGGGCACCGGCATCGCTTCCGGCGCCAGCGCCATCTGCGCGGCCAGCAGCCGGTCCAGCGCTGGGCCGGGCGCGTCGTGCGGGCCGCTGGCGGGGTCGATCACGGCCCAGTCGTGCAGCACCGCGCCGATGAAGCCGTCGGCGCAGCTGGCCAGGCGGGCCGCCACCTCGGCGGCGCGGCGCGAGCCCGGCTCGGCCGACAGCAGCAGGTCGAAGGTCATGAGCCGGCAGCGCTGCGCCAGCAGCTTGCAGGCGGCATAGGTGTGCTTGATGCTTTCCGCGTCCTCGCTGCCGATCAGCATCGGCCGCGCCGGGCGGCGCATGAACATGCGCCCCAGGTCGGTGGGGTTGGCGTGCAGGATCACGGCGTCGGCCTGCGGCGCGGCCTCGGCGATGGCGTCCAGGAAGCCGCTCGCCGAGCCGCGCGTGTCCACGTGCGCCAGCGGCAGGCCGCGCGCGGCCAGGTAGCCCACCTGCGCCGACAGCGGCTCGATGCACTGCGCCAGGTCGATGAGCGCCATCTCGGGCGGTGCCGGGCTGCGGTCGGCGGCGTCGACCACCAGCACGCGGTGGCCGCGCGCCACCAGCACCGCGGTCATCTGGTCGAGCACGCCGCCGGAGAACGGCACGTGCGGGTTGGCGGCCACCGGCAGCACGCGCTGGCGGCTGGCGGCGAACATCTGGCGCAGGCCATGGGCCTGGTCCAGCGGCATCGGCTGCGAAGGGGCGTAGAAGTCGCGCATGCGGGCGTGGTCGGTGGTCGTGCGGCTCAGGCGCGGGCGGCCGCGGCGGCGGCGGCCATCGCACCGGCGTTGCCGGCGAACAGCAGGTTCATGTCGGCGCTGTCCATGCGCCACACGGGGTGGGCCACCGCCTTCAGCGCGCGCTGCACCAGCGTGGCGGCGGACAGGCGATGCCAGTCCTCGGGCACGCGCTGGCCGTTGCCGACGGCCAGCACCTTGAGCTTGTGGCGGATCATGGCGTCCAGCGCCGGCGCCAGCTTCACCGCCTCGTCGATCTTGGAGAGGATCACGCCGCGGCACTGCTGCGCCTGGTAGGCGACGAGCACGTCGTCGATGGTCTCGCCCTGGGCCGAGGCGTTCACCACCAGCAGCTTGCGGATCGAGCGGTGCGAGAGCATCTCCAGCAGCTCGCGCGTGCGGCTGTCGCGCTGGGCCATGCCGGCGGTGTCGATGAGCACCATCTTCTTGCCCGACAGCAGCTCCAGCAGGTCTTCCAGGCTGGCGCGGTCGTGCGCGGTGTGCACCGGCACGCCCAGGATGCGGCCGTAGGTGCGCAGCTGCTCGTGCGCGCCCACCCGGTAGGCGTCCAGCGTGACCAGGCCCAGGTTGGCGGCGCCATGCTTGGTGGCGAAGGCCGCGGCCAGCTTGGCGGTGCTGGTGGTCTTGCCGACGCCGGTGGAGCCGATGAGCGCGTAGACGCCGCCCTGGTCCTCCAGCGGCGCCTCGCGCTCGCCGGTGGGCAGGTTGCGTTCCAGGATGCCGGCGGCCCAGGCGATCTCGTCGCCCTCGGCGGGCAGGCTCTCGGCGAGCTTGCGCGCCATCGCGGGCGAGAAGCCGGCGTCCAGCATCTTCTGCGTCAGCGCCGCGTGGCGCGGGTGCCGCTGCAGCTTCTCCATGAAGGCCAGGGCGCCGAAGCGCTGCTCGATCAGGCCGCGCATCGAGCGCAGTTCCTGCTGCAGCAGTTCGGTGTTGTCGCGCCGCGGCGCCGCCGCGGCGGCAGGCATCGCGGGCGGCACCACCGGCGCCACCGGCGCGGCGGCCTGGGCCAGCGCGGCCATTTCCTCGCGCAGCACCGGCGGCTCGCGCCGCTGGGCCTGCTGCTGCTGGCGCGTGCGCGCCGCCTCGATCGAGGCCACCGAAGGCTTGGGCGGCTGCGGCGGCTGCGCCGGCGCGCTGGTCAGCTCGGCCTGGCGGCGCTTCAGCATGCGTTCGCGCACGTAGTCCTGGAATGACAGCGTGCTCATCGAGAGCGCGTCGACGTCGGCGTCGACGCTGCCGCCGAAGCGCGACTCGGCGAAGCGCGACTCGCCGAAAGCCGGTTCCGCGAAACGCGAGTCGCCGAAGCGCGATTCGGCGAAGCGCGACTCGCCCGCCTCGGCGTTGCCCAGCGAAGGCTCGACGCGGCTGCGCAGCAGGCGCGACAGGCCGCGCGGCGTGGGCAGCGCGGGCGCGGCCGCCGGGGCACGCGGCGCGGCCACCTGCGGCGCGGCAGCGCCCACCTTCTCGAGCTGCTTGACGCTTTCGGGGGCCATCGCCAGCACCTCCACGCCTTCGGCGCAGGGGCGGGTGGACATCACCACCGCGTCGTCGCCGAACTGCTGCCGGACCAGCGCAAGGGCGTCACGCGACGTCTTGGCAGTGAAGCGTTTGACGTTCATGCCATGCCTCCGATGATCGACCCGATGCGGATCGAATGCGTTTCAGGGATCTCGCTGTGGCCCAGCACCTTCAGGCGCGGGGCCGCTCGCTTGAGCAGGCGCGCCATCGGCGCGCGGATCATGTCGGGCACCAGCAGGCAGGCCGGCACGCCCAGGTCTTCCTGGCGGCGCGCGGTGTCGGCGGCGCTCCTGGTGAGCGTCTCGGCCACGCCGGGGTCCAGCGCGGCGCCGCCCGGCGCGGTGAGCGCCTGCGTGACCAGGCGCTCCAGTTCGGGTTCGAGAGCGATGACGTCCAGCTCGCGCACCGGGCCGTAGATCTGCTGCACGATGGCCGGTGCCAGGTGGGTGCGGATGCGCTTGACCAGCTCGATCGGCTCGGTGACGGTGGCGGCGTGCTCGGCCAGGCATTCCACGATCGAGCGCATGTCGCGGATGTGAACGCCTTCTTCGAGCAGCAGTTGCAGAACCTTCTGCAGCGTCGCGATGCCGACCATCTTGGGAACCACGTCTTCGATCAGTTTCGGTGCCAGTCGGGTGACGTGCTCGACGAGCTGCTGCGTCTCGACGCGACCCAGCAGCCGCGCGGCATTCACCTGCATCAAGTGTGAAAGATGGGTCGCCACGACGGTCGCGCAATCAACGACCGTAAACCCGGCCATTTGGGCCATCTCGCGGTGCTTCTCGTCGATCCACACCGCGGGCAGGCCGAAGGCCGGGTCGGTGGTCTTCTGGCCCGGCAGCTGCTGCGTCGCGCCGCCCGGGTTGATGGCCAGGAACATGGCCGGATAGGCCTCGCCCTCGCCCACCACGGCGCCGCGCAGCGTGACGCGGTACAGGCTGGGCTTGAGCTCCAGGTTGTCGCGGATGTGCACCGGCGGCGGCAGGAAGCCCACGTCCTGCGCGAA
>CAYVXO010000359.1:0-3473 GCA_964454485.1 uncultured Rubrivivax sp. | reverse complement strand
GCTTCGAGGCCTTCGAGGACGCGCGCATGAAGTTCGACGTGCGCTACTACCTCGTCGCCATCCTCTTCATCCTGTTCGACCTGGAGATCGCCTTCCTCTTCCCGTGGGCGGTGGCGCTCAAAGACATCGGCGCGTCAGGTTTCTGGGCCATGATGCTTTTCCTCGCCATCCTGGTCGTCGGCTTCGTCTACGAATGGAAGAAGGGCGCTCTCGACTGGGAGTAACCAAGACATGGGCATCGAAGGCGTTCTGAAGGAAGGCTTCGTCACCACCTCGGTCGACAAGCTGATCAACTGGTCGAAGACGGGCTCGCTGTGGCCCATGACCTTCGGCCTCGCGTGCTGCGCGGTGGAGATGATGCACGCCGGCGCGGCGCGCTACGACATCGACCGCTTCGGCATGCTGTTCCGCCCCAGCCCGCGGCAGAGCGACCTGATGATCGTCGCCGGCACGCTGTGCAACAAGATGGCGCCGGCGCTGCGCAAGGTCTACGACCAGATGGCCGAGCCGCGCTGGGTGCTGAGCATGGGCTCGTGCGCCAACGGCGGCGGCTACTACCACTACAGCTATTCGGTGGTACGCGGCTGCGACCGCATCGTGCCGGTGGACGTGTACGTGCCCGGCTGCCCGCCCACCGCCGAGGCGCTGCTCTACGGCATCCTGCAACTGCAGAACAAGATCCGGCGCGAGAACACCATCGCCCGCTGAGCCACGAGATGACCGCACGACTGGACACCCTGCAGGCGGCGCTGGAAGCGGCGCTGGGCGGCAAGATCAAGCGCTTGGTGCGCGACCGCGGCGAGATCACCGTCACCGTGGCCGCGGCCGACTACCTGGCCGCGATGCGCACGCTGCGCGACGAGCCCGCGCTCGCCTTCGAGCAGCTGATGGACCTGTGCGGCGTCGACTTCGCCGACTACCGCAACGAACCCTGGGACGGCCCGCGCTTCGCCGCCGTCTCGCACCTGCTGTCGCTCACCCACAACTGGCGCGTGCGCGTGAAGGTCTTCTGCCCCGACGACGACCTGCCGTCCGTGGCCTCGGTCAACGACCTCTGGAACTCGGCCAACTGGTTCGAGCGCGAGGCGTTCGACATGTACGGCATCATCTTCGAAGGCCACGCCGACCTGCGCCGCATCCTCACCGACTACGGCTTCATCGGCCACCCGATGCGCAAGGACTTCCCGACCATCGGCCACGTGGAGATGCGCTACGACGCCGAGCAGCGGCGCGTCGTCTACCAGCCGGTGACGATCGAGCAGCGCGAGAACGTGCCGCGCGTGGTGCGCGAAGACAACTACGGCGGTCTGCACTGACGCACCGACATGGCCGACATCAAGAACTACACCCTGAACTTCGGGCCCCAGCACCCGGCCGCCCACGGCGTGCTGCGCCTGGTGCTGGAACTCGACGGCGAGGTGATCCAGCGCGCCGACCCGCACATCGGCCTGCTGCACCGCGCGACCGAGAAGCTGGCCGAGACCAAGACCTTCCTCCAGGCGCTGCCCTACATGGACCGCCTGGACTACATGTCGATGATGTGCAACGAGCACGCGTACTGCCTGGCGGTGGAAAAGCTGCTCGGCGTCGAGGTGCCGGTGCGCGCGCAGTACATCCGCGTCATGTACGCCGAGATCACGCGCCTGCTCAACCACCTGCTGTGGCTGGGCGCGCACGGCCTGGACTGCGGTGCGATGAACATCTTCATCTACTGCTTCCGGGAGCGCGAGGACCTGTTCGACATGTACGAGGCGGTCTCGGGCGCGCGCATGCACGCGGCCTACTTCCGCCCGGGCGGCGTGTACCGCGACCTGCCGGAGCGCATGCCGCAGTACCGCGTCAGCAAGATCAGGAACGAGCGCTCGGTCAAGGAGCTGAACGACGCGCGCAGCGGCTCGCTGCTGGACTTCATCGACGACTTCACCAAGCGCTTCCCGGGCTACGTCGACGAGTACGAGACCCTGCTCACCGACAACCGCATCTGGAAGCAGCGCACCGTGGGCATCGGCGTCGTCACGCCGGAGCGGGCGAAGAACCTGGGCTTCAGCGGCCCCATGCTGCGCGGTTCCGGCATCGCCTGGGACCTGCGCAAGACGCAGCCCTACGACGTCTACGACCGGCTGGACTTCGACATCCCGGTGGGCACCAACGGCGACACCTACGACCGCTACCTGTGCCGGGTGGAAGAGCTGCGCCAGTCCAACCGCATCATCAAGCAGTGCGTGGACTGGCTGCGGGCCAACCCGGGCCCGGTCATCACCGACAACCACAAGGTGGCCCCGCCGACGCGGGTGGACATGAAGTCCAACATGGAAGAGCTGATCCACCACTTCAAGCTCTTCACCGAAGGCATGCACGTGCCCGAGGGCGAGGCCTACGCCGCGGTGGAGCACCCGAAGGGCGAGTTCGGCATCTACTTCGTGAGCGACGGCGCCAACAAGCCCTACCGCATGAAGATCCGACCGCCCGGCTTCGTGCACCTGGCCGCGCTGGACGAGATGGCGCGCGGCCACATGATCGCCGACGCGGTCGCGATCATCGGCACCATGGACATCGTGTTCGGCGAGATCGATCGATGATGGAACTCTCGGAAGCCACGCGCGCGCGTTTCGCGAAGGAAGTGGCCAAGTACCCGCCCGACCAGAAGCAGTCGGCCGTGATGGCCTGCCTGGCCATCGTGCAGCACGAGCAGGGCCACGTGTCGCCCGAAGCCGAGGAGGCCGTCGCCGCCTACCTGGGCATGCCGCCGATCGCGGTGCACGAGGTGACGAGCTTCTACAACATGTACAACCAGCAGCCGGTGGGCCGCTACAAGCTCAACGTCTGCACCAACCTGCCCTGCGCGCTGCGCGACGGCGAGAAGGCGCTGGCCCACGTGTGCAAGCGCCTGGGCGTCGAGCCTTACGGCACCACCGCCGACGGCAAGTTCACCGTGCAGCCCAGCGAATGCCTGGGCGCCTGCGCCGACGCGCCGGTGATGCTGGTCAACGACCGCCAGATGCTCAGCTTCATGAGCACCGAGCGGCTGGACGAACTGCTCTCGATGCTGAAGGCCACCGATGCTTGACCTGTCCAAGTTCCAGGCGCGCGGTACCGAGACCTGCTTCCACGGCCGCCACCTCAACACCCAGATCTACGCCGGCCTGGACGGCCGCAACTGGCGCCTGGCCGACTACGTGGCGCGCGGCGGCTACGGCGCGCTCAAGAAGGTGCTGGGCGCCGGCGGCCAGCCCGCGATGACGCCCGAGCAGGTGGTCGCCGAGGTCAAGCTCTCGGGCCTGCGCGGCCGCGGCGGCGCGGGCTTCCCGACCGGCCTGAAGTGGAGCTTCATGCCGCGTGCCTTCCCGGGCCCGAAGTATGTGGTCTGCAACAGCGACGAAGGCGAGCCCGGCACCTGCAAGGACCGCGACATCCTCGCCTACAACCCGCACATCGTCATCGAGGGCATGGCCATCGCCGCCTACGCGATGGGC
>CAYVXO010000358.1:0-3496 GCA_964454485.1 uncultured Rubrivivax sp. | reverse complement strand
GTGAGTGAAGGTCGATTGCGACAAGCTCGTCTGCGGCCAACTCTTCGATCCGGTAGGCGCTCCAGGCGTCGGCGTCACGCGTGTTGCCGGCGCACAGAACGAACAGCCGAGGCGTCGCGCCTTGGCCGTCGTAGTCGCACGCCAGGCGGTCGATCTCGGCTGACCAGGACGAAGGCCTTCCGCGGTCGCGGCCGTCCGTCGACGAGACCGCCATCGCGAACACGCGCCGGCGATTGGGATCGGTGACCTCCACGCGGCCCACGGCTTCGGCCGTTATCGCCCCATACGACTCGCCTTCGTTGTCACCCGGTCCGCGCAGGACCTTGATGGATTCGAGGCGATGCGGCACCGCCAGTGGCCCATCGTCGGCCAGCGCCGGCGTCAGGTCTCCCAGCAGTGCCAAACCCGCCAGTTCGGTGCCGTGCCCGTTTCCGTCGTCAGGTCCCCAGGCGGGTTCGATCGTGTGACGGTCGGCGTCGGCCACCAGCGGCGCGATCAACGGATGGCCGTGGTTCACGCCGGTGTCCAGCAGCGTGACGTAGGAGTTGCCGGCGTGCTCCGGCACCAGCCGCCCTTGCAAATTGCCGACCCACTCGGCTTGTTCGTCGAGCGGCAAGGTGGCGAAGAATTCAGCCGTGGTCTTCGCGCGCCGAAGCTCGGCGATCATGTTCAGCACGAGCGACGACTGCAGCAACTGCGCCTTGCTGCCGTGCATCTGCGCCACCGACCGCTCGGGGAAATGCAGGACGCGCTCGCTCACGTGGAGGCCAGCCATGCCGGCGACGGTACGAAAGTCGGCTACGACCTGTTCCCGGTGCTCGCCGGCCGGCAGCCAGGCTTCCCACCAGATGGCTTCGGCGTCGTTGTGAGGGAGGGCGTCGGCGGTGTCGGTCCACAACGACTCGAATGTCGCCACTCTCACGGCGCGGATCGCGTCAACCAACGACTGGTTGTCGCGGGGCTGGCCGCGGCGGTCGACCTTGTGATCGATGTAATCGGTGACCAGCTTCTCGAAGTGCGCCAGCTTGCCCAACGGAACGAACACGGTCGCCAGCACCTGGTTGCCCTGTTGGCGCACGTTCATGAGCTCGATGCCTTGGCGGTCGCGAGCCAGGCTCTCGGCGGCCAGGGCCACACCTTGCTGACTCTCGAACTCGACCTGAACGCCGATCGCGGTTTGCACATTCGCGACTTGCTGCTCAGCGACGCGCTGCTGCTGGACTGCGGCGACTTGCGCGATCTGAGCGCGAAGCACACCGGCGTGCTGCTGCCGATTCTGCGCTGGAACGACGACCCTGCCGCCGCCGCCGGCCGCCCGCGCGGTGTATCCCTCGGTGGTTCGTGTGTCCTGAGGAAAGAGGTGCGGACGGTGTTGTTGATCCCCGTTGGCCATGCAGCTGGTGCGCGCCTATTCCTTGCCGCCCGGCGTGCGGCGCCGCACGGCCTGACGCTGTTGCAGGAGGCTCTTCACAGCTTCGGCCGGCACGCTCTCCTGATCGTGCATCACCGCTTCCTTGACCGCGTCGCCGACGGCCCGGGCAATCTCGGCATGACTCAAACCCGACGCCTCCTGGGCCAGGTCGTCGACGGCTTTCGGGGACTTCAAGTAGTTGGCCAGGCGCATGCGCAACAGCGCCTTGATATCCTCCGCGGACGGCACGTGGTACTCCACCACGTCGTCGAAGCGCCGGAACAGCGCTTCGTCCAGGATGTCCGGGTGATTCGTCGCCGCGACGATCACGCTGCTGGAGTCGTCCTGCTCGATCATCAGCAGGAAGCTGTTGAGGATGCGGCGGATCTCGCCAACGTCGTTGGCCATGCCGCGCTGGCTGCCGATCGCGTCGAACTCGTCGAAGAAATACACCCCGCGAGTTGATGCCACGGCGTCGAAGACCTGACGCAACTTGGCCGCCGTCTCGCCCATGAATTTGGTGATCAGCGCATCCAGGCGGACCACGAAAAGCGGGATGCCCAGCTCGCCCGCGAGGGCGGCGGCGGTCATCGTCTTGCCGGTGCCTGATGGGCCGACGAGCAGCAGCTTGCGCCGAGGGTGAAGGCCATGGCCGCGCAGCTTGCTCAGGTGCCGCTGTTCCTTCAGGACCTGCTGCAGGCCTTCGAGCAGCGGCTTGCCAAGCACCATGTCCGACAGGCGTCTGGATGGGTAAGAGACGCTCAACAACGACGCGAGTTCGCCTTTCGGCCGAGCGATCGGAATGGGGCCGTCCCCCCCAGGCGCATGCCGGCGCGACTTCGCGGAATCGATCAGCTCTCGCAGTTCCTCCGCCAGTTTGCCGTGGCCCTGCTTGGCTTCGTGCGCTGCTAGTTGCATGGCGACGGAGTAAAAATGGCGATCATCGCCCTCCGCGAAGGAGCGCAGCAATGCTTTGAGTTGATCGCCGTTGGCCATGATGAGGCTATTGTCCCGTACTCAGGGCTGGCCGCCCCGCCGCTACGGGTTTCCGCTCGGTCACCCTGGAGCGGGTAGGCGCAGCAAGGGGGTGGGAGAGACGCGGCTAGACACGCGCACAGTGCTGTGAAGTGAGCTTCCAACCGGTCTTCGTCGTCGCCGCCACTCAGACCTACGTCACGAGTGACCGACCTCGGTCTTCAGCCAATGTTGGCAAGGTCGGCTTAGGGCGGGCGCCGACGCTCAGGATGGCGGCGTCGAGCGACAGCAACCAGTCTGCTCCGGACCAACGCTTCAGGCCTCCAGGGAAAGCATTTCTCTCACCGCTGGTGAGAGACGCTCGACTACACCTGACCGACAGATCGGGCACGGTCACACAGCGGTGACATTGAACAGATCGCACAGGGCGTCCAGCTGTGCAACCTTTAGCTTCTCCGACCGAAGCTTCTTCAACCCGCTCCGCTCGAAGATCGCGTAGGCGAAGCCCTTGTTCATCTGGCGGGACACGTACCGAATGCCCTGCCATCTCGGGTCGGCGTCATGGATGGCCTGCGCCCAGGCCTGACTCACTGAGTAGTCGGCCAGAGCGCTGATGTCGTTGTTCAGGCCGAGGGCCTTGAGCGCCGCGCCGGTCAGGTCCGCCAGGACCAGCGTCTTGCGGTGCCCACACGCGAAGCGCACCACCGATCGCTCCGTCAGTTCGGCAGAGGGCACCTCGTAGGCGCCATCGACGAAGCGTCCCGATTCGTGGATCACGCTCTCCGCGAAGGCGACCTCGATCGAGTTGGCTGTATAGCAAGTGCCGAACTCGCCGGCGCGGCCTGGGTCCGGGTCATCGAAGCGGTACACGCCAGACGACCAGTACGGCTCGGTGCCCGGGTACCGGCTCAGTCGCACCAGCGAGGCGACCTCGACCCTGACGGGCCGAAGCAGATCCTCGAATGTCCCGGGCTCAGGCAGCCGCAGCGACACGCGCGGCTCCCCGCTCGCGCGCCCAGGCCGTGGCCAACCGCTCCACCTTGGACACCGCGACTCCGGCGTCCAGGGCCGCGGCGACGCCCTTCCCTCCCAACGCCCCGTGCTCGCGCA
>CAYVXO010000357.1:0-3571 GCA_964454485.1 uncultured Rubrivivax sp. | reverse complement strand
CGCGATTGCCCAGCTCCGTGCGCCAGGGCGCGTCTTCCAGGCCCACGCGCACGTCGCCGCCGCGCTCCACCGCGGCGCCGATCAGCGGCCGGATGTCCACGCCGAGACCCGCGACCATCCAGGGCGCGCCCGGCGCGCATTCGGCCAGCACGTGCACGAAGCGCTCGAAGTCCTGGTCGGGGCGGCGCGTGGGCTCGCCGATCCATTCGCGCAGGTCGCCGCCGGGCAGCGGCACCTGCTCGGTCCACGGCGGGCGTTGTTCGCCGAGCAGGCGGCCGGCCTCGGCGGCGGCTTCCTCGGCCAGCTTGCGGTAGGTGGTGAGCTTGCCGCCCCACACGCTCAGCAGCGGGGCGCCGTCGGTGCGGCTTTCGAGCTGGTAGTCGCGCGTCACCGCGGCGGCGTCGGCGCCGTCGTCGAGCAGCGGGCGCACGCCGCTGTAGGACCAGCGCACGTCGGCCGCGCCCACCGGGCGGCGGAAGTAGCGGCTGGCCTGCTCGCACAGGTAGTCCACCTCGGCGTCGTCGATGGCGGCCGCGGCGGGGTCGCCGCGGTAGTCGACGTCGGTGGTGCCGACGAGCGTGTAGCGCTCCTCGTAGGGGATCGCGAAGATGATGCGCTGGTCCGGGTTCTGCAGGATGTAGGCGTGGTCGTGCTCGAACAGGCGCGGCACCACGATGTGGCTGCCCTTCACCAGCCGCAGGCTGCGCCCGGCCAGCACCTCGCCGGCGGCCGGCCGCGCCACCTGGCGCAGGAAGGCTTCGGCCCAGGGCCCGGCGGCGTTGACGAGCAGGCGCGCCGTCACGCGGCCGGTGGGCCGGCCGGCGTGGCGCAGCGTGGCCGTCCAGTGGCGCGGGCCGCGCTCGGCCAGTTCGCAGCGCGTGCGCGTGTGCACGGTGGCACCGCGCTCGCGTGCGTCGACCGCGTTGGCCACCACCAGGCGCGCGTCGTCGACCCAGCCGTCGCTGTAGACGAAGCCCTGCGTGAAGCGCGGCTGCAGCGGCGCACCCAGCGGGCCCGAACGCAGGTCGACCGCGCCCGAGCCGGGCAGCACCTCGCGCCGCGCCAGGTGGTCGTACAGGAAGAGGCCGGTGCGGATGACCCAGGCCGGGCGCATGGCCGCGTCGTGCGGCATCACGAAGCGCAGCGGGCGGATCAGGTGCGGCGCCGCGCGCAGCAGCACCTCGCGTTCCTGCAGCGCCTTGCGCACGAGCGCGAACTCGTAGTGCTCCAGGTAACGCAGGCCGCCGTGCACGAGCTTGGTCGAAGCGCTCGACGTGTGCGCGGCCAGGTCGTCCTGCTCGACGAGCACGACGCGCCAGCCACGGCCGGCCAGGTCGCGTGCGATCCCGGCGCCGTTGATGCCGCCGCCGACCACCAGCACGTCGCAGTCTGTCTGTGCCAAGTCGCCTGCCCGTCGTTTTCGTTTCGCGGCGATTCTTGTTCGTTTGTGTTCGTTCGCACTCCAAACTAACCCTGATCGCTTTTCGTTTCGCTTCGTTTAGCCTCGCCCGCCATGACGCCCAATCCGCGCCAGGCCGAACTGCTGGAAGAGGTGCTGCGCCAGGGCACGATCTCGGTGGAGGCGCTGGCCGAACGCTTCGGCGTCACGCTGCAGACCGTGCGCCGTGACGTGAAGCTGCTCGCCGAGGCGGGCATGCTGGCGCGCTTCCACGGCGGCGTGCGGGTGCCGCGCAGCACGACCGAGAACATCGCCTACCGCCAGCGCCAGCAGATCAACCAGCAGGCCAAGCGCGCCATCGCGCGCGCGGTGGCGCAGGCGGTGCCGCACAACTGCAGCCTGATCCTCAACATCGGCACCACCACCGAGGCGGTGGCGCGCGAGCTGCTGCACCACAAGGGGCTGCGCGTCATCACGAACAACCTGAACGTGGCGGCGATCCTGGCCGACAACCCGGACGCCGAGATCATCGTCGCCGGCGGCACGCTGCGTTCGCGCGACCGCGCCATCATCGGCGAGGCGACGGTGGACTTCATGCGCCAGTTCCGCGTCGACATCGGGATCATCGGCATCAGCGGCATCGAGGCCGACGGCACGCTGCGCGACTTCGACCTGCGCGAGGTGCGCGTCACGCGCGCCATCATCGAGAGCTCGCGCGAGGTGTGGCTGGTGGCCGACCACGGCAAGTTCAACCGCCCGGCGATGGTGGAGGCGGGGCAGCTCTCGCAACTGGATATGCTCTTCACCGACCAGGCGCCGCCGGCGCCCTTCGCGGCCCTGCTGGCCGAAGCCGGCGTGCAATGCCAGGTGGCAGGAGACCGCGCATGACGAAGTACGTGTTGGCCCTGGACCAGGGCACCTCCAGCTCGCGCAGCATCGTGTTCGACGACCGCGGCCGCGCCGTCGCGATGGCGCAGCGCGAGTTCCGCCAGATCTACCCGCAGCCCGGCTGGGTGGAGCACGACCCGGAGGAGATCTGGTCCAGCCAGTTCGCCACCGCGCAGGAGGCGCTCGCGAAGGCGGGGCTGAAGGCCACGGACATCGCCGCCATCGGCATCACCAACCAGCGCGAGACCACGGTGCTGTGGAACCGCCGCACCGGCCGGCCCGTGCACAACGCCATCGTCTGGCAGGACCGGCGCGGCGAGCCGCTGTGCGCGCAGCTGCGCGCGCAGGGCCATGCCGAGCAGGTGCGGCGCAGCACCGGGCTCGTCATCGACTCGTACTTCTCGGCGACCAAGATCCGCTGGCTGCTGGACCACGTGAGCGGCGCCCACATCGCCGCCGCGCACGGCGACCTGGCGTTCGGCACCATCGACAGCTGGCTGGTCTGGAAGCTCACCGGCGGCCGCGTGCACGTCACCGACGTCAGCAACGCCAGCCGCACGATGCTGTTCGACATCCGCCACAACGTGTGGGACCACGAGCTGCTGAAGCTGCTGCACGTGCCCGACAGCCTGCTGCCGAAGGTGGTGCCCTCGAGCCAGGTGGTGGGCGAGTCCGACCCCGCGCTGCTGGGCGCCGCGATCCCGATCGCCGGCAACGCGGGCGACCAGCAGGCGGCGCTGTTCGGCCAGGCCTGCTTCACGGCCGGGCTGGCGAAGAACACCTACGGCACCGGCTGCTTCATGCTCATGCACACCGGCGGCCGCTTCGAGGCCTCGCGCCACGGCCTCATCACGACTTCCGCCGCGCAGGCCGGCCGCACGCCGGAGTTCGCGCTCGAAGGCAGCGTCTTCATCGGCGGCGCGGTGGTGCAGTGGCTGCGCGACGGGCTGCACGCCATCAAGGCCAGCAGCGAGGTGCAGGCGCTCGCCGAGAGCGTGCCCGACGCCGGCGGCGTGATGTTCGTGCCCGCCTTCACCGGCCTGGGCGCACCCTACTGGAATGCCGACGCGCGCGGCACCATCACCGGTCTTTCGCGCGGCAGCACGGTGGCGCACATCGCGCGCGCGGCGCTGGAGAGCATCGCGTTCCAGAGCGCGGCCCTGCTGCAGGCGATGTCCAAGGACACCGGCCCGGTGACCGAACTGCGCGTGGACGGCGGCGCCTGCGTGAACGACCTGCTGATGCAGTTCCAGGCCGACCTGCTGGGCATCCCGGTGGTGCGGC
>CAYVXO010000356.1:0-3663 GCA_964454485.1 uncultured Rubrivivax sp. | reverse complement strand
GGTGCCGCGCGACGGCCGCCAGGTCGTCTTCGGCGTGCTGCTGGCCTTCGCGGGCACCGGCTGGGTGCTGACCTCGGCCTCGCTCATCACGGCGATGGCCGGCACGCCGGTGAACAACCCGCAGGACTTCCTGAAGGTGGTGGTGCTGGCGCCGCAGGGCCATGTCTTCGAGACCTGGCTCGTGCTGGGCGGCGCGCTCGCCGCGCCGGTGTTCGCCAGCAGCGTGGTCGCGATGCCGATGCTGCTGGACCGCGACGTCAGCGTCATGGCCGCCGTCTTCACCAGCTGGCGCGTCGTGATGGACAACCCGGTGCCGCTGGCGCTGTGGGCCGCCATCATCGCCTTCGCCACCCTGGCGGGCATGCTGCTGGCGATGCTGGGGCTGGTGCTGGTGGTGCCGCTGCTGGCGCATGCCAGCTGGCACGCCTACCGCGACCTGGTGGACACCTCGCGCCTGCCCGAGAAGGACTGAAGGGGTGTTCGGCTACACGGAAGAGCAGATCGCGTGGTTCGGCCTGACGTTCGGCGTCACGGCCTTCATGCTCTACATGGTCTTCATCATCCTGCAGCTGGCGCGCGAGTCGAAGGCCGGCAAGTTCGGCACCTTCATCCTGCTGCTGGGGCTGGGCTTCGGGCTGGTGGGCTTCGCCGCCAAGGGCCTGATCAAGTTCTTCCTGCGCGGCATCGGCGGCGAGTGATCCCCTTCAGCGCGGCACGTGAGCCTCGACCTTGATGGAGGCGAACCAGGCCGCCACGTTGGCCACGTCCTCCTCGGACAGCGTCTTGGCCATCATCGACATCACCTCGTGCCGGCGCTCGCCGCTCTGGTAGGCCTTGAGCTGCCCCACCAGGTAGTAGGTAGGCTGGCCGGCCAGGTTGGGCGCGTCCGGCTGGGTGGACAGGCCGTTCTGCCCGTGGCACACCATGCAGGCCTGCGCCTTCGCGCGGCCGGCCTTCGCGTCCTGCGCCGCCGCCGGCCCGCCGGCCACCGCGAGAGCGGTGGCCAGCGCGCCGACGCGCATCGCCGCGCCCAGCGTCGATCGCGTCCGCATGCCGTTCAGGGGGCCGTGTAGGTGACGCGGTAGATCGCGCCGGCGAAGTCGTCGCTGATGAGCAGCGAGCCGTCCTTCATGACCGCCACGTCGACCGGGCGGCCGCGGTAGATGCCGTTCTCGTCGAGCCAGCCCTCGGCGAACACCTCCATCTTGTCGGCGGTGCCGTCGGCCTTCAGCGAGACGAAGTCGATCAGGCCGCCGCTCGGCTTGGTACGGTTCCACGAGCCGTGCGAGGCGACGAAGATGCCGCCCTGGTACCTGGCCGGGAACATCTTGCCGTTGTAGAAGGTCATGCCCAGCTGCGCCTGGTGCGCCGGGAATTCGATCTGCGGCTTGGTCCACTGGGCTGGCGGCGCCATGCCCTTGAGGTCGGGCGCGGCGGCGGTGCCGGCGATCTGCACGTTGTTGCCGTGGATGTACGGGTAGCCGAAGTGCTCGCCGCCGCTCTTGGTGATGCGGTTGAGCTCGCCGGGGGGCGTGTCGTCGCCCATGCCGTCGGTCTGGTTGTCGGTGAACCAGACGGTCTTGTCCTTCGGGTTGATGTCCATGCCCACCGAGTTGCGCACGCCGCGCGCCACCACCTCGCGCTTGCTGCCGTCGAACGGGTCCATGCGCACCATGCCGCCGATGCCCAGCGATTCGTACATCGCCACCTTGTCCTTCGGCGGCACGTTGAAGGGCTGGCCCAGCGTGACGTAGAGCTTGCCGTCGTCGCCGACGCGGCAGGTGCGGGCGCCGTGGTTGAAGCTCTCCTCCTCCGGCGGGATCAGCTTGCCCTGGTCGACCACCGGGATCACGGCCACGTCCGGGCCTTCGTAGAAGAACTCGGCGGCCGGGAAGTTGAGGATGCGGTTGTGCTCGACGACGATCAGGAAGCCGTCGCGCGTCCAGCACACGCCGTTCGGGTTGGTGAACTTCAGGCTCGGCGCGAAGCTCTTCACCTCGTCGGCGATGCCGTCGCTGTTGCGGTCGGTCACGGCCCAGACGGTGGTCTTGCGGGTGCCGACGAACAGCATGTTGGTCGAAGGCGCCACCGCCATGTGGCGCGCGTCGGGCACCACCGCGTAGAGGTCGATCTTGAAGCCCGGCGGCATCTTGATGCGCTTCAGGTTCTCCCTGATCGCGGCCGCGTTCGGCCCGCTCTGCGGCACGGTCGGGATGTTGAGGTCGGTGGTCGCGACCTTGAACTGCTTGAGCTTCTCGATGTTGGGCTGCGCGAAGGCGCCGGCGGCGAAGGCCGCGGCCGCGGCCAGAAGGCCGAGCTTGAAGGTCCTGGTCATGATCGGAGGTCTCCTCTTGGTGGGTTGTGGACTGCCTGCACTCACTGGTAGTGGCCGTGCCGCTCCAGCATCTCGATCTTGTAGCCGTCGGGGTCCTGGATGAAGAAGAAGCGCGCGAGCAGCTCGTCGCCGCGCTTGAACTCCTTCACCGGGGCGCATTCGTAGCCCTGGGCGGTGAGCGCCTCGCGCGCGGCCGCGACGTCGGGCACCACCACGCCGATGTGGCCGTAGCCGGTGCCGTGCGTGTACGGCTCCGCGCGGCCCTTGTTGAGCGTGAGCTCGATCTCGACGTCGTTCTCGGCGTTCTTCAGGTACACGAGCGCGAAGTCGGGGAAGTCGAGCCGGTGCGCTTCGTGCAGGTCCAGCACGTCGGCGTAGAAGCGCAGCGACTTCTCCAGGTCCAGCACGCGGACCATGCTGTGGATCACCTTGGCCATGGGGGAGGGTCTCGGTTCGGGTGGGATCTTCAGCGAGAGGCGCGCGCGCCCAGCGCCACCACCCTTGGCGGCGGCGCGGCGGTAGGGCGCTCCTTCTCGGCCGCCATCAGCTGCCGCCGCAGGTAGCGCATGCAGGTGACACGCAGGAAGCTGGCGAAGTTGGGCACCTCGCCGCGGTGGGCCATGATCTCGTCGTGGAAGGTCACGATCAGGTGGTTGGTCGTGCAGCCTTCGGCCTCGGCCATCTCGGCCAGCACGTCCCAGACCATGTTCTCCAGCCGCAGGCTCGTGAGCACGCCATGGATGCGCACGGTGCGCGTGCGCTGCTCGTAGCTGATGGGGTCGGCCTTGACGAAGTATTCGCACATGGCGCGGTCCTGCCTCAGATGGCGCGTTCGCTCATGAGCCTGGCGATCTTGTCGGCCTGGCGGATGGCCAGCGTCACGATCGTCAGCGTGGGGTTCTCGGCGCCGCCGGTGGTGAACTGGCTGCCGTCGCTGATGAACAGGTTCGGCACGTCGTGCGTCTGGCCGAAGCTGTTGCACACGCTGTCCTTGGCCGAAGCGCCCATGCGGCAGCTGCCCAGGTTGTGCGTGCTGGGGTAGGGCGGCGTGCGGTAGGTCTTGATGGCGCCGGCCGCCTGGTAGACCTTCTCGCCCCGCGCGAAGGCGTGGTTGCGCATCGCGACGTCGTTGGGGTGGTCGTCGAAGTGCACGTTGGGCACCGGGTTGCCCCACTTGTCCTTCACGTCCTTGTTCAGCGTGATGCGGTTGGTCTCGCGCGGCATGTCCTCGCCGACCAGCCACATGCCGGCCATGTGCGCGTAGTGGTCCATCCACCAGGCGAAGTCGGCGCCCCAGGCGCCGGGGTCCAGGACGGCGGCCATGCAGG
>CAYVXO010000355.1:0-3715 GCA_964454485.1 uncultured Rubrivivax sp. | reverse complement strand
CGCTGGTTCCTGGACCGCATCTGCACCCACATCCTGGCCGCCGAAGGCGACAGCCAGTGGGTCTTCTTCCCCGGCAACTACCAGGAATACGAGGCCGACAAGATCAAGCGCCTGGGCGAGGAAGGCGCAAGGCCCAAGCGGATGCGCTTCAAGCCCATCCACTGAATCCCGCAGGGGGCCGCGGCACTCGGGGCCTCGCGGCCTTCTTCGCGGCAGGCTGGTGGCGCGGTCTCAGGCGAGCCAGCCGCGCAACAGGTCGTAGACCTCGGCGCTCGACAGCAGATCGAGGTGGCCCGTCCGCGTCACCACCGCCTGGCGGTCGGGCGCGAAGTGGAGGTGGCGATCGGGCTCGCGGTGGCGGCCCAGCGCGCTCGCAACGGGCACCAGGCCGTCGCCGATCAGCCTGGACTTCAGGCTGTCGGCCGCCGGACCCAGGTTGCCGGCAATGGCGTAGCAGCGTGTCCGCTCCGGCAGGTCCACCCGCGCGCAGGGTTCCGCGTCCTCTTCGCGGGCCGGCGCGCTCACGATGTTGCCCTGCCGCAAGTCGTTGATGCCGGCGCTGCGCAGCTTGCCGAGGCGGGCCAGCGGCCCGGCATACGGCAGCGCACCGAGCAGCAGGTCGACGCCATGCCCTGCGCGCTCCAGCGGCGCCCCCAGGTGCGGCGTGCCGAGGCAGATCAGGTCGTCCACGCGAGCGTGCCAGCGCGGCGTGTCGCGCTGGATCAGCGCCGCGTGATGCATCGCGCTGCGGGCCACCAGGCCGCCCATGCTGTGACCGAGCAGTGCCAGGCGCTGGATCGGCACCGGCCAGGCGTCGTACAGCCGCTCCATCAGCTGCGCGAGGATGCGCCCATTGGTCGACACGCTCAGGCCGCTGTTGTAGTGCAGGTGCACCGTGGTGAAGCCGAGGTCGCGCGACAGCGATTCGCCATGGTCATGGCCCGCACGCTGCCATTGAAGGTCGTTCATGCACAGCCCGTGCAGCATCACGAGCAGCTTCGGTGTCGCGCCCGGCAGCCGGGCGCGCATCGCGTAGCGGTCCAGGACCATCGGACGGCCCGCCTGGCGAAAGGCCATCGTGATCGCCAGCGGGTTGTCGCTCGCCGCCAGGTAGTCGCCGAGCACGCCGTTGAGTGCTGCGACCACGGCTTCCCGTTCAGGGCGCGGCGGCAGGCGCGGGTCGGTCGCGGCCAGACCGGAACCCAGCAGCCCCAGCAGGCCCTCGGCACTGCCGCCGACCAGCCGCGTCACGCCGCGCACGGTGCGGTACACGAGGCCCGTGATCCCGCGGGTGCGTTCGTCCGCGGCCACCCCGTCGGCGGCACTCCGGGTCCGCGGCCCGCCGGCGATGCCGGCATGCATCGCTTCGACGAGGCTTGCCAGGCCGGCCACGGCGTCGGTCGTCAGGCGGGCAGCACCGCGAAGATCGGCGGCTTGCAGCAAGGGTTGGGTCATCGGCAAGTGTGGCACACGAAGGCTGCCTCCGCGGCTTGGCACTCGCCGGCGATTCGCGGCATGAACAAGGCGGCTTCAACAGGAATTCGACGCCCGCACGTCTTGGCGCAGAAAGTGCGCGACGCAACACCCGAATTCGTGTACATTCGGCTGGCTGATATGCACAAGACCGTTTGCTCGTAGGTCTTTCTTCCCGCTCCGGTGTTCTGCCGGCGTTCGAGTCGAATCCCTTCTAGAAGATTTTCTTGGCGTTTCATCGCTGGGTGCGCTGTTGTGCCCGGCAACTTTTGAAGGTATTCGACATGACGACTCAAACCGGCACCGTGAAGTGGTTCAACGAAGGCAAGGGCTTCGGCTTCATCGCCCCCGACGGCGGTGGCAAGGACCTCTTCGCGCATTTCAAGGAAATCCAGGGCAGCGGCTTCAAGACGCTGACCGAGAACCAGCGCGTGGAATTCGAGGTGACGCAGGGCCAGAAGGGCCCGCAGGCCTCGAAGATCCGCAGCCTGGGCTGAACCTTGCACGGCCTGCGGGTGTCGGGCAGCGCCTGACATCCCCCGAAGAAAGCGCGGCTCGTCCGCGCTTTCTTCTTTGCGCCGAAGGGAACGGGCATGAAGAACCTGCAGGAAGCCACCGAGCGCATCTGCGAGCTGAAGGGCAGCCTGATCGCACTCGACGCCCTCGTCCCGGCACTCATCGAGGCGCTGCCCGCGTCGGCGCGCGCCACGCTGTCGGATGCGTTCGAGGCGCGCGCGGAAGCCGCACGCACGATCCTGCTGCATGCCGACATCTCGGACGTCGTGCTGGCAGCCTTCGAACGCGACGTCGCGCGCCACCGCGCCGTGCTGCAAGTCAGCGCAGCACCTGAAGAACCCTCGGCGAACCCGCCCGGCCCAACCTGAAGAGCCGGCGATCGCGCCGGCGCGACGCCTCAGGACTCGTCTGCCGTCAACGTCATCAGCACGTCGGCATACCAGGCGCAGTTCAGGCCGAGCGATTCGTCCTGCGCCGTGTCGCGACCGGCCATGTCCATGCGACTGGAATGCACGCCGAGCAGGCACCAGCGTGGCCCGTCCGGGGCCGCCGGTTCCACCCTTGCCAGCACCGGCGAGCCGCTGCTGCCGCGATGCATGCGTGCATCGGTCAGGAAATAGCCCAGCCCCTGGAAGCGCACGCCGTAGCACGAAGCGACGCTGGCCTGCCTCACCACCGGCAGGTGATGCACGGTGTCGAAGAACCCCAGCGGGAACCCCGGGATGGCCAGCCGGTCGCCAACCTCGAACAGGTCGAAGCCGGCCACCAGGTGGTGCGGCCCGAAGGGATGCACCACGCAGCCTTCCGGCATGGCGCTGCGGTCGAGTTCGAGCGCGGCCACGTCGACCTCCCCGCCGCTGTCGCGCGCCTGCCGCCAGACCGCCACGCCCTCGCTGTACAGCAGGATGGACAGCGTCGCCAGCCGTGTCAGGTCACGCGGGTCGGTGTGCATCGCGATCTCGATGCGGTCCGGCGCATGCCCGCTCGGCGCATCGAACAGCACATGCCGGCTCGTGACCAGGAAGAGCCGGCCTTCGCGCTCGAAGAAGAATCCGCTCGCTGAAGTCAGACCACGCGTGCCGGAGAAGGTGAGCAGCCGCGTGACGCCGAACAGCGCCGGGTCCTCGGCAGGCTCGCGGGCGCCGGCATTGCGGCCCGGCAGGGCGCGCGCGACCGTCGAGCCATGCTGCGCGACATGCCCTCGCTCCCAGGCGTTGCGCCGGCTCGACCAGACCTGTTCGCTTTCGCCCGTTGCGCGGGGCTGGTTGATCGACTCGAGCATCGGATTCGACTCGAGAGCCTCCCCACGGGCCGCCGCCTTGGCGCCCTGGCGCTGCAGTTCGGCGTACTCGCCGCCGGTGGCCTCGGATTCGGGCCGGGCCGGAGGTGCCGGCCCCTCAGGGGCGCCTGCAGGCGCCTTGTCGTTGGTCAGCTGATCCGATGGGGAGGAAGGCAAGGGGACAACTCCAGGGAAGGACTCGTCCCGTCGGCGGCGAAGCTTCCGCCGCTGGCGCTTCAAGCGAATCATGATGTGCAGCGCCGCAGGCCGGCGCACACGGCGAACGCACTGTACCGCAATGCACCGGCGCGCCGGCGAGAAGCGCAACAGCGGTCACTTCGATGCGGACCGGATGTCGACCCGCCCTGGCTGCAGGCCCCATGCGGAATTCACCTAGAAGCGGTCGGACCCGCTTGCCTTACTGTCCGGCGCGTCGGGTCATCGCCG
>CAYVXO010000354.1:0-3727 GCA_964454485.1 uncultured Rubrivivax sp. | reverse complement strand
CCTCCTTCTGGAAGCCGTTCATCACCGACAGCACGATGATCAGCGCCGCCACGCCGAGCGCGATGCCGAGCACCGAGACGCCGGAGATGAACGAGATGAAGCCGTTGCGGCGGCCGGCGCGGCCGGCGCGCGTGTAGCGCCAGCCGACCTGCCACTCGTAGGGAAGGTCCATGGGGGCGGGATGCTAAGCCACCGCAGGGCGCCGCCGATAATCGCGGCC
Source organism: uncultured Rubrivivax sp. (assembly GCA_964454485.1). Lineage (GTDB taxonomy): Bacteria > Pseudomonadota > Gammaproteobacteria > Burkholderiales > Burkholderiaceae_C > Rubrivivax. The sequence goes on along the minus strand of CAYVXO010000354.1, from coordinate 3,507 downwards.
CATGCATTGGATCGTTCCTTTCGCGGCCCCGCAGGAGGATGCCGGCCGCGAAGCGCTGCGGGCGCTCGAACTGCCGCAGCTCGCCGCGCTGCTGGGCCGCCTGGCGCCCGCCGGGCGCGACGACGGCGAGGCGTGGAGCTTCACGCCGCCGCACGAACGTGCGCTCGCGCGCGCGCTGGGCCTGGCGGGCGACGACGGCCGGCTGCCCTGGGCCGCCTGGCAGGCGGCCGCCGACGGCGTGGACACCGGCGACCTGGCCTGGGGCCTGCTCACGCCCGCGCACTGGCACCTGGGCAGCGACCAGGTCACCCTGCTCGACCCCGAGCAGCTGGCGCTGGACGAAGCGGCCTCGCGCGAAGCCTTCGACGCCGTGGCGCCGCTCTTCACCAGCGAAGGCTTCGTCGCGCGCTGGGGCGCGCCCTACCGCTGGTACGTGGCGCACGAGAGCCTGGGGGCGCTGCGCACCGCTTCGCTCGACCGCGTGGTGGCGCGCAACGTGGCCGGCTGGGTCACCGACGACCCGGCCGTGCGGCTGGTGCGCCGGCTGCAGAACGAAGTGCAGATGCTGATGTACACCCACCCGCTGAACGAGGCGCGCGAACGGCGCGGCCTGCTGCCGCTGAATTCGTTCTGGCTCTCCGGCTGCGGCGTGGCGCAGCCGGTGGCCGGCACGGCGCCGCAACGGGACACGCGCCTGCGCGGCCCGGCGCTGGCCAGCGACTGGGCCGCCTGGGCGCAGGCCTGGCAGGCGCTGGACGCGGAGCTGATGGGCGCGCTCAACGCCGCCGCCGCGCGCGGCGAGGCCGTCCGGCTCACGCTGGCCGGCGAGCGTTCGGCCGTCACGCTGGCCCCGGTGGCCGGCACCTGGCAACGGCTGCGCCGGCGTTTCGGCGCCACGCGGCCCGCCGAACTGCTGGAGACGCTGTGATCCTGCGCCCGCGCGAAGTGCCGCCGCGCACGAGCTTCGCCCTCGAACAGGCCGGCGTGCACCCGCTGCTGGCGCGCCTGCTGGCCGCGCGCGGCGTGCGCGCGGCCGACGAACTGGACGACGGCCTGGCGCGCCTGCTGCCGCCGGCCACGCTGAAGGGGGCGGAAGACGCGGGCCGGCTGCTCGCCGACGCGGTGGAGGGCGGCCGCCGCGTCTGCATCGTCGCCGACTACGACTGCGACGGCGCCACCGCCTGCGCGGTCGCGATCCGCGGCCTGCAGATGCTGGGCGCGCGGCGCGAGCACCTGGCCTACGTGGTGCCCGACCGCGCGCTGCACGGCTACGGCCTCACGCCGGCCATCGTGGACCTGGCGCGCGCGCAGCGGCCCGACCTGCTGGTGACGGTGGACAACGGCATCGCCAGCCTCGCCGGCGTGGCGCGCGCGCGCGAGCTGGGCCTGGGCGTGCTCGTCACCGACCACCACCTGCCGGCGGTGGATGCAGCGGGAAAGGCCGAGCTGCCGGCGGCCGACGTCATCGTCAACCCGAACCAGCCGGGCGACGCCTTCGAAAGCAAGGCGCTCGCCGGCGTGGGCGTCATGTTCTACGTGCTGCTGGCCACGCGCGCCGAGCTGCGCGCGCGCGGCCGCTTCGACGCCGCTTCACAACCGCGGCTGGACACGCTGCTCGACCTGGTCGCGCTGGGCACGGTGGCCGACGTGGTGAAGCTGGACGCCAACAACCGCCGCCTCGTCGCCCAGGGCCTGAAGCGCGTGCGCGCCGGCCGCATGCAGCCGGGGCTGGCGGCGCTGTTCGCGGTGGCGCGGCGCGAGCCGGCGCGCGCCAGCGGCTTCGACTTCGGCTTCGCGGTCGGGCCGCGCATCAACGCCGCCGGCCGGCTGGCCGACATGACGCTGGGCATCGAATGCCTGCTCACCGACGACGCCGAGCGCGCTGCCGAGCTGGCAGCGCAGCTGGACGCGATCAACCGCGAACGGCGCGAGGTGGAGACCGGCATGCGCGAGTTGGCCGAGGCCGCGCTCGCGCGCCTGACGCCGGAAGCTGCGCCGCCGGCGGTGGCGCTGTTCGACGAGAGCTTCCACGAAGGCGTGGTCGGCATCGTCGCCGGCCGCGTGAAGGACCGCGTGCACCGGCCCACCTTCGCCTTCGCGCGCGGGCAGGACGGGGCGCTGAAGGGCTCGGGCCGGTCGATCCCGGGCTTCCACCTGCGCGACGCGCTCGACCTCGTCGCCAAGCGCCACCCGGGGCTGCTGCTGCGCTTCGGCGGCCACGCGATGGCGGCCGGCTGCACGATCGCCGAGGCAGGCTTCGCCACCTTCGAAGAGGCCTTCCGCACCGTGGCCGGCGAATGGCTGGACGCGGCCACGCTGACGCGCACGCTCTTCACCGACGGACCGCTGGCACTGGAGTGGTTCAACGCCGAGACGGTGTCGCTGCTGGAGGCCCAGGTCTGGGGCCAGGGCTTCGAGGCGCCGGTCTTCTGCGACGCGGTGCAGGTGGTGCAGCAGCGGCTGGTGGGCGAACGGCACCTGAAGCTGCGCGTGAAGCTGTCCGGCCGCGAGCGCGACGCCATCTGGTTCGGCCACGCGGACCCGCTGCCCGACCAGGTGACGCTGGCCTACCGGCTGGCGCTGGACGAGTGGAACGGCCAGCAGCGCGTGCAGATGGTGGTGGAAGCGGCGGCCTGAGCGGCGCGCTGCCATGCGCGCACCGACAAGAACAGTTGCACCTTAGGGGTGCTGTTCGGGCGAACGGCGGTGGATCCGCTCGTGATAATCCGCCGCCGATGAAGGTCTTCTACTGGACCATGACGGTGCTCGTCGTCGGGACGTTCGTCCCTTCGGCGCTGTACCTGTTGCTCTACATGATCACGGGCGAGCCCACGTGCGCGCGCCGTGCGCGCGTGCTGTGGAACGTCTCGCGCGTGTTCACGCTGCTGGGCTTCAACATCCTGGTCTGGGGCCACGTGGCCGTGGGCCTGTGGAACATCTGGTTCCGCTGAAGCGGCGGCGTCAGCGCACTGGGCCGGCCATGCGGGTGGCGTCGCCTTCGGGCGATCCTTCGTCGTAGGCGCTGGCCAGGTGCAGCATCGCGGCGTCGATGAAGCCGCGTGCCCACGGCTCGCCGGGCTCCTGCCCCAGGCTCTGCCACAGCACCCCGTACAGCTCCCACAGGCGCGCGTGGCGCAGCTGACTGCCTTCCGGGCCAGCGGCATTGCCGACGCCGGCCTCCAGCCGCGCCGGGTCCAGGTCGTCGGCCAGCCGCCGGGCGGCGCCGGCGAAGCAGACCATCATGTGTTCCTGGTGATGCGCCAGGTCGTCGCCGGCACGGCGCAGCGCAGCCTGGCCTTCGGGGCCGGCTTCCAGCAGGCGCAGCAGGGCGTCTTCAGGCGTGCGCGCCACGCGCAGCGGGTTGCCGTCGCGCGCCGGCTGCGGCGTGGCCTGGCGGCTGCCCAGGCGGCGCCGGGCGCGCGCTTCCTGTTCCAGCAGGCGACGCAGCGCGATGACGGCCGCGCGCGCCAGCGCAGCCGTGCGGCGCGCGGTCTCGGCGGCGTCCTG
>CAYVXO010000353.1:0-3748 GCA_964454485.1 uncultured Rubrivivax sp. | reverse complement strand
GCCAAGATCGCCGGCATCGAGATGTGCTGGAGCTACAACCGCCAGTACGGCACGCGCTACCTGGCGGCGATGCCCACCAACCTGTACGGGCCGGGCGACAACTACCACCCGACCCAGAGCCACGTCATCCCCGGCCTGATCCGCCGCTTCCACGAGGCCAAGGCGCGCGGCGACACGCGCGTCACGGTCTGGGGCACCGGCACGCCGCGGCGCGAGTTCCTGTTCAGCGACGACATGGCCGACGCCTGCGTCTTCCTGATGAACCTGCCCGACGCTCGCTTCGACGCCCTGCTGGGCAGCGACGAGAGCAAGAGCGGCCGCTTCGAGCCGCCGCTGGTCAACATCGGCCTCGGCGAGGACGTCACGATCGCCGAGCTGGCGCGCCTGGTGGCGCGCGTGGTCGGCTTCGAAGGCGGGATCGACTTCGACCCCTCCAAGCCCGACGGCACGCCGCGCAAGCTGCTCGACGTGAGCCTGCTCGCCGCCGCCGGCTGGAAGGCGCGCACCGGCCTGGAAGAAGGGCTGCGCGCGGCCTACGCCGAGTTCCGCGCCACCGCCGGCGCCTGAAACGGCCGCCGCTGACGGCCGCTACTTCGACGCGGCCGAGGCCGCCGCCGGCGCCGAAGCCACCGCTTCGGCGAACTTGCCCAGGTACTCCACCTTCGCCGCGGCGCGCGCGGTCTTCAGCTGCTCCTCGACCAGCTTGCGCTTGCGTTCGACCAGGATGAGCTGCTCGATCGTGGCGCGCGCCTGCTCAGCGCTCACCGGCTGCGCGCGCGAGCCCAGCAGCGCCACCACCTGCACGCCGCCGGGCGCGGGCTGCATGAAGGCGTCGCCGTCCTTCATGCGCGCGATCTGCTCCAGGCTGCCCGCCGGCAGCTGCTCGGCGCCGCGCACCGCCTGCGTGCCGTTGAAGCGGAAGTCGTTGGACTTCAGGAACTCGACGAACTCGCCGATGCTCGCGGCGCCGTCCAGCTTCTGCTTGAGCACCGGCACCATCTCGGGCCGCACCTCGATCATCAGCTCCTGCAGGCTGTAGACGCGGCGCTGCGAGAAGATCGCCGGCTTGTCGGCGTAGTACTGGCTGATCTCGGCCGGCGTCGGCTTGGCGGCCGCCTCGGCCACCTTGTCGGCCCAGGCGCGCGCCAGGATCTCGCGCCGCGCGCCTTCCAGCTGCTGCTGCACGCGGGCGTCCTTCTCCAGGCCTTCGGCCTCGGCCTTGCGGAGCGCGATCTGCTGGTCGATGAGCCGCTCCAGCACCTGGCGCGACGCCGCCTCGGCCTGCTCGGGCCGCAGGTTGCGCTGCTGGTGCAGCAGGAAGTCGACCTGCTGCTGGGCGATCTCGGCACCGTCGACGCGCGCCGCCGGCGGCCCGGCGTCGCCCTTGCGGCCGCAGCCGGCCAGCAGCACGAGGGCGCAGGACAGCGCCAGGGTGGCGCGGGCGAAGGCGGGCATCGGGGTCATCGGGCAGGCGGGGTCGGGCCGGGGGGCGGCAGTGTAACCGCCGACCCTGCGCCGCCGCGCTTCAGGCCAGGGCCTGTACGCGAGCGAGTCGCCAGCCCGGCGCGCCAGCCGCCTTCGGCTTGGCCAGCAGCCAGAGCTCGCGGAACGGGGCCGCGTCGTCGTCGTCGAGCCGCTCGCGGATGAGGCCGGAGAACTCGACGCTGGCGAGGAAGGCTTCGTTCAGCTCCTCCAGCGCCAGCAGGCGGGCGTCGACCGCGACCACCTCGGTGCGATTGGGCCCCGGGCCGCGGCGTTCCAGCTCCTCGCGCAGTTCGGCGGCCAGGCGTTCGGTGGTGAAGGCGGCCAGCGTCTGCAGGTCGGCGGCGTCCCAGGCCGCCTGCAGGCCGACGAAGGACTCGCGCGCGACGCGCAGGAACTCGTCGACCTCCTGCCCGCGCGGCGGGGCGCGCCGGCCGAGCCAGCGGCCCAGCCGGGTCAGCACTTGATCCCCACGTGCAGCGCCACCACGCCGGCGGCCAGGTTGTGCACGTCGACATGGCCGAAGCCGGCCGTCTTCATCATCGCCTTCAGCGCCGCCTGGTCGGGGTGCATGCGGATCGACTCGGCCAGGTAGCGGTAGCTGGCCGAGTCCTTGGCGACGAGGCGGCCGATGAGCGGGATCACGTTGAACGAGTACCAGTCGTAGGGCTTGGCCAGCGGCGCCGCAACCTTGGAGAACTCCAGCACCAGCAGCCGCCCGCCGGGCCGCAGCACGCGGCACATCTCGGCCAGCGCCTGCTCCTTGTGGGTCATGTTGCGCAGCCCGAAGGCGACGCTGACGAGGTCGAAGCTGGCGTCGGCGAAGGGCAGCTTCTCGGCGTCGCAGGTCACGGTTGGCAGCACCACGCCCTGGTCGAGCAGGCGGTCGCGGCCGGCACGCAGCATGGCCAGGTTGATGTCCGAGAGCACCACGGTGCCGCGCTCGCCGGCCTTCTTCGCGAAGGCGCGCGCCAGGTCGCCGGTGCCGCCGGCGATGTCGAGCACGCGGTCGCCTTCGCGCACGTTGGCCACCGTCACCGCGTAGTGCTTCCAGGCGCGGTGCAGGCCGAACGACATCAGGTCGTTCATCAGGTCGTAGCGCGAGGCCACCGAGTCGAAGACCTGGCGCACGCGGCTGGCCTTCTCGGTCTCGTCGACGTTCTCGTAGCCGAAGTGCGTCTGCGCCATCGCGCCCCTCCCCTCTTCTCGGACTTCAGTGGTGGCCGCAGGCGCCGCCGGCCTGGGCCGGCATCGGCGCGTCGCGGTCGGCGCCGGCGGCGGCCAGGCGCTCCTCGTAGCGGCGCCAGAGCTCGGCCTGTTCGCTGCCCAGGTGATACAGGTAGTCCCAGGTGAAGATGCCGGAATCGTGGCCGTCGGAGAAATGCGGCTGCACCGCATAGTGGCCGACGGCGGCGATCTCGGTGATCTGCACGTCGCGCTTGCCGGTCTGCAGCGTCTCCTGGCCCGGGCCGTGGCCCTGCACCTCGGCCGAGGGCGAATACACGCGCATCAGCTCGAAGGGGATGCGGAAGGCGGCGCCGTCGTCGAAGGCGACCTCGAGGACGCGCGAGGCCTGGTGCACGGTGAGCGCAGTGGGCTGGGGCATGGCGGCCGGAGTTTATCCAAGGCCTTCGGGCGCCCCTTGACCCTGCTCAGAACCGGGTGCCCGGCATCAGGGTCTTGGAACGGATCAGACCAGCACGCGCTCGATGCCGCCGCGGTTGGCGCGCGCCACGTAGTCTTCGAGCCAGCCTTCGCCCAGGATCTTGCGCGCCATCTCGATGACCACGTAGTCGGCCTCCAGCAGGCCGCTTTCCAGGTCGTGGCGGTAGCGGTGCAGCCCCTGCAGGCAGCTTGGGCAGCTGGTCAGGATCTTGAGATCACCCTTGGCGCCGGCGGCGCGCAGCGCGGCCTCGCCCTTGCGCAGCTCCTCTTCCTTGCGGAAGCGGATCTGGGTGGAGATGTCCGGCCGCGCCACGCCCAGCGTGCCGCTTTCGCCGCAGCAGCGCTCGCTCTTGTGCACCTGCGGGCCGACGAGCGCCTTCACGGTCTTCATCGGGTCCTGCAGCTTCATCGGGCTGTGGCAGGGGTCGTGGAAGAGGTAGGCGCCGCCCGCGCCCTCGGGCAGCACGATGCCCTTCTCGAGCAGGAACTCGTGGATGTCGACGATGCGGCAGCCGGGGAAGATCTCCTCGAAGCGGTAGCCCTGCAGCTGGTCGTAGCAGGTGCCGCAGGAGACGACCACGGTCTTGATGTCCAGGTAGTT
>CAYVXO010000352.1:0-3874 GCA_964454485.1 uncultured Rubrivivax sp. | reverse complement strand
ACGAGGTAGTAGCGCACGTCGAACTTCATGCGCGCGTCCTCGAAGGCCTCGAAGCCGCATTCGTAGGGGCTGTTCTTCGCCGCGTCGGGCCGGTTGGGGCCGAACACGAAGCCGATGACCTGCGGTGCGACGCCGACCCCGACGCCGACCAGGATGAAGAGGATCACGGGCAGGTAGCCGGAAAGTTCCATGGCGTCGGTGGTCTGGATGAGTCGTGCGAGTTTCGTCGGGTCGCAAAAAAGCGCGCCTTGTGCAGCATCAACGTTCCGCACTTCGGGCGCGCCCTGTGTCCCGGTGCCCACATTGCCCGGGACGGCTGTCACGGACCTGACCCCGGTCCGCACAGCGTGTCGAAAGAACTGCTTCTTGGTGCCGACGGCGAGACTCGAACTCGCACAGCTTTCGCCACTACCCCCTCAAGATAGCGTGTCTACCAATTTCACCACGTCGGCACGACGTGAACACTCAGTGCGCTTCGTCCGGAAGCGGTGTGGTGCCTGCCCTCCGGACAACGCAAGATTCTATCCCGTTTCGCCACGCGGACCCGCGTTGCGAAGACAGCATCACTTCGTCGGAATCGCGGGCGCGGCGCCCGAAGCGGCCGGCGCCGGCACGAGCGGCGTGGCCGGCAACGCGGCGGGGATTTCGCCGCTCGTGGCGGCGGCGGGCGCGCTGGCCGGCGCCGAGGGGCGTTCGAGCACGCTGCCGCCCGAAGCCGCGCGGCTGCCGCCGTTGGACATGAAGGCCAGCGCCAGCGTGCAGACGAAGAACAGCGTGGCGCAGACCGCCGTCGAACGCGAGAGGAAGTTCGCGCTGCCGGTGGCGCCGAACAGGCTGCCGGAGGCACCGCTGCCGAACGAGGCGCCCATGTCCGCGCCCTTGCCGTGCTGGATCAGCACGAGGCCGATCATCACCATCGCCGCCAGCAGCTGAAGCACCAGCACCAGGGTCATCCAGATTTGCATGTCAGTTCTCTCGGGTGTCGCGCGCTCAGGCGCGGCAGATGGCGATGAAGTCGGCGGCCTTCAAGGAGGCGCCGCCGATGAGGCCGCCGTCGATGTCGGGCTGGCCGAAGAGCGCGGCGGCGTTGTCGGCCTTGACGCTGCCGCCGTAGAGGATGCGCATCCTGTCGCCGTGGCCGGTGGCGGCCTGCAGCTGCGCGCGCAGCACCGCGTGCACGGCCTGCGCCTGTTCGGGCGTGGCGGTGCGGCCGGTGCCGATGGCCCAGACGGGTTCGTAGGCGACGACGATCTCGCTCGCGCAATGCGCCAGGCGGTGGATCACCACCGAGAGCTGGCGCTTGACCACCGCCTCGGTCTGGCCGGCGTCGCGCTGCTCGAGCGTCTCGCCGACGCAGACGATGGGCGTCACGCCCTTGCCGAGCGCGGTCTGCGCCTTCTCGGCCACCAGCGCGTCGCTCTCGCCGTGGTAGGCGCGGCGCTCGGAGTGGCCGACGATGGCGTAGCGGCAGCCGCATTCGGCCAGCATCGCGGCCGAGATCTCGCCGGTGTAGGCGCCCTGCTCGTGCGCGGACACGTCCTGCGCGCCCCAGCGGAGGTCGCTGCCGGCCAGCGTGGCCGCGGTCTCGTTGAGGTAGACGAAGGGCACGCAGACGGCGACGTCCGAGGTGAACGGCCGCGCCGACAGCAGCGCCGACAGCAGCTCGGCGTTGGCCGGCCGGCTGCCGTGCATCTTCCAGTTGCCCACCACGAGCTTGGTGCGTGTTGCCATCTCAGTTCCAGGTGAGGACGATCTTGCCCACGTGGGTGCTCGACTCCATCAGCGCGTGCGCCTCGGCCGCCTTCGCGGCCGGGAACACCTGGTGGATGACGGGCTTGACCTTGCCGGACTCGAGCCAGGGCCAGGCCTTCGCGCGCAGCGCCTGCGCGAGCTGGGTCTTGTAGGCGATCGAACGCGGTCGCAGCGTGGAGCCGCTGACCGCGATGCGCTTCCTCAGCAGCAGCCCGCTGTCGATGGCGCTCCTGGTGCCGCCCTGCACCGCGATGACGGCGATGCGGCCGTCCTCGGCCGTGCACTCGATCTCGCGGCCCAGGTAGTCGCCGGCCACCATGTCGAGCACGACGTCGGCGCCGCGGCCGTTGGTGAGGCGCTTCGTCTCGGCGACGAAGTCCTGCGTCTTGTAGTTGATGGCGTGGTCGGCGCCCAGCGCCACGCAGGCGGCGCCCTTCTCGTCGCTGCCGGCGGTGACGATCACGCGCGCGCCATGCGCCTTCGCGAGCTGGATCGCGGTGACGCCGATGCCGCTGGAGCCGCCCTGCACCAGCAGCGTTTCGCCGGGCGCCAGGCGCGCAATCTCGAACACGTTCTGCCAGACGGTGAAGAAGGTCTCGGGCAGGCTGGCGGCCTGCACCATGTTCAGCCCCATCGGCGAAGGCAGGCACTGGCCGGCCGGCGCCACGCACAGTTCGGCATAACCGCCGCCGGCCACCAGCGCGCACACCGGGTCGCCGATCGACAGCCCGGCGGCCGCCAGGTCGGCCGGCGCGCCGGCGGCCACCATGCCCGCGATCTCCAGCCCCGGCAGGTCGGAAACGCCGGGCGGCATCGGGTACAGGCCCTTGCGCTGCAGCACGTCGGGCCGGTTCACGCCCGAGGCGTGCACCGCGATCAGCAGTTCGCCGGCCGCGGGCACGGGGTCCGGGCGCTGCGTCTCGCGCAGCACCTCGGGCCCGCCCGGCGCGGCGATCTCGATCGCTCGCATCGCCTTACTCGGCCTTCGGCTCGGAAGGCGCGTCGCCGTTGCCGCCTTCGCCGGCGGGGGCCGCGGCCTCGGCCGCCGGCTCGCGCTCGCGGCGCGGACGGTCGTCGCGGTCACGGCGGGGGCGGTCGCCCCGGTCGCCGCGGTCACCACGGTCACTGCGCTCGCGGCGCGGGCGCTCTTCCTCGACCCAGCCCTCGGGCCTGTCGAGCAGCGCCTTCATGCTGAGCTTGATGCGGCCCTTGTCGTCGGTCTCGAGCACCTTGACCTGCACGACCTGGCCTTCCTTCAGGAAATCCTCGACCTTCTCGACCCGCTGGTGCGCGATCTGGCTGATGTGCAGCAGGCCGTCCTTGCCCGGCAGGATGTTGACCAGCGCGCCGAAGTCCAGGATCTTGGTGATCGGGCCTTCGTAGACCTTGCCGACTTCCGCCTCGGCGGTGATCTCGGTGATGCGCTTCTTCGCGAATTCGGCCTTGTCGGCGTCGGTGCTGGCGATGGTGATGGTGCCGTCCTCGCCGATGTCGATCGTGCAGCCGGTCTCGTCGGTGAGCGCGCGGATGGTGGCGCCGCCCTTGCCGATGACGTCGCGGATCTTCTCCGGGTTGATCTTCATCGTGTACAGGCGCGGGGCGAACTTGCTCACCTCTTCCTTCGCGCCGCCGACAGCTTCGACCATCTTGCCCAGGATGTGCAGGCGCGCTTCCTTGGCCTGCGCCAGGGCGACCTGCATGATCTCCTTGGTGATGCCCTGGATCTTGATGTCCATCTGCAGCGCGGTGATGCCGCCCGAGGTGCCGGCCACCTTGAAGTCCATGTCGCCCAGGTGGTCCTCGTCGCCCAGGATGTCGGTCAGCACCGCGAAGCGGTTGCCTTCCTTGATGAGGCCCATCGCGATGCCGGCCACGTGCGCCTTCAGCGGAACGCCGGCGTCCATCAGGCTCAGGCAGCCGCCGCAGACCGAGGCCATCGACGACGAACCGTTCGACTCGGTGATCTCGCTCACCACGCGCAGCGTGTAGGGGAAGTCTTCCTTCTCCGGCAGCACGGCGACGAGCGCGCGCTTGGCGAGGCGGCCATGGCCGATCTCGCGCCGCTTCGGGCTGCCCACGCGGCCGGTCTCGCCGGTGGCGAAGGGCGGCATGTTGTAGTGGA
>CAYVXO010000351.1:0-3879 GCA_964454485.1 uncultured Rubrivivax sp. | reverse complement strand
GGCCCCGCCGCCGGCGCCCGCGGCGGCGGCCGACCCGCTGACGGGCGAACTGCCCGCCTACGCCAGCCTGAACCCGCTGGTGCAGGCGGCGGCGCCGCTGCTCACCGCCGCGCCGCGCCTGCGCGCGATGCTGCGCCACCCGACCCCGCAGGCGCTGCGCGCTTCGCTCGCCGAATCGATCAAGCGCTTCGAGGCCTCGGCGCGGGCGCAGAACCTGCCCAACGAGCAGGTCGTGGCGGCGCGCTACATCCTGTGCACGCTGCTCGACGAGGCCGCGTCCAGCACGCCCTGGGGCGGCTCCGGCGCCTGGGGCGCGCAGAGCCTGCTGGTGCAGTTCCACAACGAAGGCTGGGGCGGCGAGAAGGTGTTCCAGCTGCTCAGCCGGCTGGCCGAGAACCCGGCCCAGCACCGCAACCTGCTCGAACTGGTGTGGGTGGCGCTCTCGCTCGGTTTCGAAGGCCGCTACCGCGTGCTCGACAACGGCAAGGCGCAGCTGGACAGCGTGCGCGAGCGGCTGGTGCAGATGCTGCGCGGCCAGCGTGCCGCGCCCGAGCGCCAGCTCTCGCCGCAGTGGCAGGGCGTGGCCGAGGCGCCGCGCGGCCTGGTCGACGGCATCCCGCTGTGGGTGGTGGCGGTGGCGGTGGCGCTGCTGCTCACCATCGTCTTCGTCGTGCTGCGCTTCTCGATGAACGTGCAGACCGACGCCACCTTCAGCGCGCTGCAGGGCCTGGACGCCAAGGCCGCGGTCGCGCCGCCGGCGCCGCCGCCCGCGGTGGCGCCGCCACCGCCGCCGCCGCGCCTGGCGCAGCTGCTCAAGAGCGACATCGACGCCGGCCTCGTGCAGGTGAAGGACCTGGAGAACAGCTCGGTCGTCACGCTGCACGGCGACACCCTGTTCGACCCCGGCAGCGCCGAAGTCAACGGCCGTTCGCGCGCGCTCTTCGACCGCATCGCCGCCGCGCTCAACCAGGTGCCGGGCCACGTGCTGGTCAGCGGCCACACCGACAACCAGCCGATCCGCTCGCTGCGCTTCCCGTCGAACTGGCACCTCTCGAAGGAGCGCGCCAACGCGGTGAAGGCGCTGCTCGCCGCCACCGTGAAGCCGGACCGCCTGAGCTCCGAAGGCCGCGCCGACACCGAACCGGTGGCCGACAACGCCAGCGCCGAAGGGCGGGCGAAGAACCGCCGCGTCGAGATCACGCTCTCGGTCGCGGCCCCGAACTCGTGATGCCATGAAGCGCTTCTTCCAATGGCTGCTGCAGCCGGTCGTCCTGGGGACGATCGCGCTCGTCGTGCTGTCGGCCATCGTCTGGTGGGTCGGGCCGCTGGTGGCCATCGCCGGCAGCGCGCCGCTGGCTTCGGTGCTGGTGCGCGTGGTCTTCCTGGTGCTGCTGTGGTCGCTCTGGCTGGGCCGCCTGGCCTGGGTGGCCTGGCAGCGGCGGCGCACGAACGCGGCCCTGCTGGCCGGCCTGGCCGCCGGCCCGAGCGCGGCCGACAAGGAAGCGCAGGTGCTCACCCGGCGCTTCGCCGAGGCGGTGGAGCGCCTGAAGGCCAGCCACGGCCGCAGCTGGCTGGGCGGCGGGCAGTACCTGTACGAACTGCCCTGGTACATCTTCGTCGGCGCGCCGGGCTCGGGCAAGACGACGGCGCTGCTGAATGCCGGGCTGCAGTTCCTGCTCGGCGACGCGGGCAAGGCGGCGGTGCAGGGCGTCGGCGGCACGCGCAACTGCGACTGGTGGTTCACGCAGGACGCGGTGCTGATCGACACCGCCGGCCGCTACGCCACGCAGGAGAGCGACCGCGACGTCGACGCCGCGGCCTGGGACAACTTCCTCGCGCTGCTGAAGAAGACGCGGCCGCGCCAGCCGCTCAACGGCGTTCTGCTCACGGTGAACGTGCAGGACATGCTGCAGCAGGGCGCCACCGAACGCGCCGAACACGCGGCCAAGCTGCGCGCGCGCCTGCAGGAGCTGCAGACCAAGCTGGGCGTGCGCGCGCCGGTCTACGTGCTGGTGACCAAGGCCGACCTGATCGGCGGCTTCAACGAGAGCTTCGAGGCGCTCGGCCAGGAAGAGCGCAACCAGGTCTGGGGCTTCACCTTCGACCCCGCCACGCCGGCCGACGACCCGCTGCGCGACTTCGCGCCGCTCTACCAGGGCCTGCAGCAGCGCATCGTCGAGCAGCTGGTCGACCGCATGGAGGCCGAGCGCGACGTCGCGCGCCGCAACGCGATGTTCGCCTTCCCGCAGGAGTTCGCGGCGCTGCGCCTGGTGCTGCACGACTTCCTGCGCCAGGTCTTCGCCGGCGGCGGCAACCTGGAGACCGCGCCGCGCGTGCGCGGCGTCTACTTCACCAGCGGCACCCAGGAAGGCAGCCCGATCGACCGCGTGATGGGCGCGCTCGGCCGCAGCTTCGGCATCGACCCGCGCGCCGCCGCCATGCCGGGCGGCCGCGGCAAGAGCTTCTTCCTGCACCGCCTGCTCAAGGAGGTGGTGTTCGCCGAACGCGGCCTGGGCATCGTCGACCCGGTGGCCGAACGGCGCCGCCGCGTGCTGCGGGTGGCGGCGATGGCGGCCATCGGCGTGCTCGGCACCGCGGTGCTGGTGGGCTGGGCAGTCAGCCGCGCGCGCAACCTGGACTACGCGGCGCAGGTGGCCGAACGGGTGCCGCCGCTGCAGGCCACGGTGGCCGCGCTGCCGCCCCCGACGACGGCCGACGTGGCGCCGCTGCCGATGCCGCTGGCCCAGGTGCGCGACGCCGCGAAGAGCGAGAGCTTCGACATCGCGAACCCGCCGCTGCTCAACGAACTGGGCCTGTACCAGGGCGACAAGCTCGACGCCGGCGCCCAGCTCGCCTACCAGCGGCTGCTGCAGAAGGCGCTGGCGCCGCGCGTGGCGCGCCGGCTCGAGGAGCGGCTGCGCGCGGTCAGCAAGGACAACCTGGAGGACGCCTACGAGGCGCTCAAGACCTACGTGATGCTGCACAACCCGGAGCACTTCGACGCCGCCACGCTGCGCGCCTGGATCGCTTCGGACTGGGACACGCAGTACGCCCGCATGGCGCCCGAACAGCGCGCCCAGCTCGACGCCCACCTGGACGCGCTGCTCGCGCTGGGTCCGCCAAAGGCCGTGCTCGCGCGCGACGACGCCCTGGTGGCGAGCGTGCGCGACATGCTGGTCGCCTTCCCGCTCGAGTATCGGGTCTGGAGCCGCATCCGCCGTTCGTACAAGGCGGGCGAGATCCCCGACTTCTCGGTGGCCGGCAGCGCCGGCCCGAACGCGCAGCAGGTGTTCGTGCGCGCCAGCGGCGAGCCCATGAACAAGGGCGTTCCGGGGCTGTACACCAAGGCCGGCTACGAGAAGTTCGTCAAGCCGGCGATCCAGAAGGCCACCGCGCAGCTGGCCCAGGAAGAGACCTGGGTGCTGGGCCTGAAGAGCGACCCGGCGCGGCTGAAGGACATCGCGCTCGGCGGCCCGCAGATCGACAAGGTCAAGCGCCTGTACTTCGAGGAGTTCATCAAGACCTGGGACGCCTTCCTGGCCGACGTGAAGCCGATGCGGCTGGACAGCATGGAGCGCAGTATCGCGGTGGCGCGCATCCTCTCCGACGTCGACTCGCCGCTCGCCGCCTTCCTGCGCGGCGTCACCGAGCAGACGCGGCTGGTGCCGCCGCCGGCCGCGCCCGGCGCGCTGGACAAGCTGAAGCAGGCCGGCAAGGACCAGATCACGGCCATCACCGGTGGCGCGCCCGCCGGCGACCCGATCGAGCGCATGGTGGACGACCACTTCGCGTCCATCCACCGCCTGGTCACCGGCACACCCGCGCCCATCGACGAGACGCTGCGCGTTCGGGCCGGCGCTGCCGGCCACCGAGAAGTCG
>CAYVXO010000350.1:0-3890 GCA_964454485.1 uncultured Rubrivivax sp. | reverse complement strand
GTCACCATCCAGTCGGCGCGCGCCTTCACCGCCGCGCTGGTGTTGGCGTAGACCACCACCTGGCGGTCGGGGTGGGCGTCGCAGAAGGCGGCGAACTCGTCCGGCGGGCAGCCCAGGTCCAGCGAGCAGGTGGCGTCCAGGTCCGGCATCAGCACCCGCTTGGCAGGCGAGAGGATCTTGGCCGACTCGCCCATGAAGCGCACGCCCGCCACCACCAGCGTCTTGGCGGCATGGTCGCGGCCGAAGCGCGCCATCTCCAGCGAGTCGGCGACGATGCCACCGGTGGCGAGCGCCAGGTCCTGCAGGTCGCCTTCCACGTAGTAGTGCGCCACCAGCACCGCGTCGTGCTGCTTCAGCAGCGCGGCGGCGCGCGCCATCGCGGCTTCGCGTTCGGTCCCGGAGAGCTTGGGCGGCACCTTGGCCCAGGCGTGGGCCACGCAGCTGGCGCCGCTGGCGTCCTGCCGCGTGTAGTCGTATTCGACAGTCTCGGTCATGGCAGTCTCAGTGGGCGGCGAAGAAGCGGCTCGGCGGCATGCCCACCGAACGGCGCACCATCGCCGTGAAGGCGCTCGCGCTGGCGTAGCCCAGCTCGCTCGCGATGTGGCTCATCGGCCGCTTGCGCGCGGCCATCGACAAGGCCTTGGCCAGCAGTACCTGCTGCCGCCATTCGGCGAAGGTGGTGCCCAGCTCCTGTCGGAACAGGCGCGCCACCGTGCGCACGCTGGCGCCGGCTTCTCGCGCCCAGCCTTCCAGCGTGGCGTGGCGCGCGGGGTCGTCCAGCACCGCTTCGCACAGCGCGCGCAGTCGCTTGTCGGCCGGCAGGCCCACGCCCAGCGGCAGCGGGCGCGCGCGCGCCAGCTCGTCCTGCAGCAGCGCCGCGATGCAATGCTCGCGCGCCGCGGGCAAGGCCTCGTCGTCGAGCTGCTGCGCCAGCTCGCGCAGCAGCGCCGAGACCTCCAGCACGCGGCAGCGCTGCCAGGCCGCCGGCGCCGGCGCGCCGGCCAGCGGCACCGGGCCGGCCTGCTCGTCCGGCTGGTGCAGATACAGCGTGCGCAACTCGGCCGCCTCGACGACGGTGACGACATGCTCGACGCCGGGCGGGATCCACACCGCGCGGCTGGGCGGCACGATGTAGGTGTGGTCGGCCGCCGTCACGCGCAGCACGCCGGCATTCGAGAACGCCACCTGCGCCCAGGCGTGACTGTGCGGCAGGATGCGCGAATCGGCCTGCAGGCGCCGCGCCTTCACGCGCACCGGCCGCTCGGCCGACGGCGCGTAGCGCAGCGGGTCGGCCGGCAGCAGCAACTCGGGGGCAGGGCGGCGTGGCATGAATTCGACAGAACTTGACCTGCTATCGTAACCCGGCCGACTCCAGCGGTACTACGCTCGGGCTCATGGCTTCTTCCGCTCCGGCCGCCGCCAGCGAAGCGCGGCGAGACTTCACGACCATCGGCCTCATCGGCGTGGCGCATGGCACCTCGCACTTCTTCCACATGCTGCTGCCGCCGATGTTTCCGGCCTTCATCCGCGACTTCGGCCTCACGTACTCCGAACTCGGCCTGCTGGTGACCCTGTTCTTCGTCATCTCCGGCATCGGCCAGGCGCTGGCCGGCTTCGTGGTCGACCGCATCGGCGCGCGGCCGGTGCTGTTCGCGGCCATGGTCTGCTTCGTCGGCGCCTCGCTCGCCGCAGCCTCGGCACAGGGCTACGGCGGGCTCCTGCTGGCTTCCGCGCTCGCCGGCCTGGGCAATTCGCCGTTCCACCCGGCCGACTTCACCATCCTCAACAAGCGTGTCTCGGCGGCGCGGCTGGGCCACGCCTTCTCGGCGCACGGCATCAGCGGCAACCTGGGCTGGGCGCTGGCGCCGGTGTTCCTGATCGGCGTCAGCGGCCTGGCCGGCACCTGGCGTGCCGCCTACCTGGGCACGGCGCTGTGGGCGCTGGCGGTGCTGCTGCTGCTGGTGCTCAACCGCGACGCGGTCGACGACCGCCAGGGCCAATGGGCGCACGAGATGGCCGGCGCGAAGTCGCTCGCGCCCGACGAGCACCCGCTGGCCTTTCTGAAGCTGCCCAGCGTGTGGCTGTGCTTCTCGTTCTTCTTCTGGACCACGGCGGCGCTGTCGGCGATCCAGGCCTTCGCCAGCCCGGCGCTCGGGCGCATGTACGGGCTGCCGCTGGAAGCCACCGCCTTCGTCGTCACCGGCTACATGCTGTGCGGCGCGGTGGGCATGGTGGTGGGCGGCTTCGTGGCCGGGCGCGCGGAACGGCTCGAACGCACGATCGCGCTCGCGATGGCCTGGTCGGGGCTGCTGCTGCTGCTGGTGTCCACCGCCTGGCTCAACGCCTGGGCGGCCGCCGCGGCGGCGTCGCTCGCCGGCTTCGGCACCGGCCTGGCCGGGCCTTCGCGCGACATGCTCATCAAGCGCGCGGCCCCGCCGGGCGCCACCGGGCGCGTCTACGGCACGGTCTATTCGGGCCTGGACGTGGGCTTCGCCCTCGCGGCACCACTCTTCGGCTGGCTGCTCGACCACGGCCGGCCGAACGACGTGTTCGCCGGCGCGGCGCTGCTGCTGGCGCTGGGCGTGGCCTCGGCCGGGCTGGTGGCGGTGTCGGTGCGGCGGCGCGCCGCCGTGGCGCCGGCGACCTGAGCCGCGGCGCCCGCTACATTGCGGGCATGAACGACCAGACCAGGGCCCGCCTCGCGGGCCACGCGCTCGTCGAGGCGCTGCTCGCGCAAGGCGTCGACACCTGCTTCGGCGTGCCGGGCGAAAGCTTCCTGGCGGTGCTGGACGGCTTCCACGAGCACCGCGACCGCATCCGCTTCATCGCCTGCCGGCAGGAAGGCGGCGCCGCCTTCATGGCCGAGGCGCAGGGCAAGTTGAGCGGACGGCCGGGCATCTGCTTCGTCACGCGCGGTCCCGGCGCCAGCAATGCCGCGGTCGGGCTGCACACCGCCTTCCAGGACTCGACGCCGATGGTGCTGTTCATCGGCCAGGTGGCCGGCGACCAGCGCGACCGCGAGGCCTTCCAGGAGGTCGACTACCGGCAGATGTTCGGCCCCGGCACGCTGGGCATGGCCAAGTGGGCCGCCGAGGCGGAAAGCGCCGACCGCCTGCCCGAGTACGTGGCGCGCGCCTTCCACACCGCGATGCAGGGCCGGCCGGGCCCGGTGGTGCTGGCGCTGCCGGAAGACATGCTGACCACGCCCACCGCGGCGCCGGTGTTGCCGCGCGTGGAACCCGCGCAGGCCTGGCCGGCGCCCGGTGCGCTGCGCGAGGTGCGGCGGCTGCTGCTCGAATCGCAGCGGCCGGTCGTCATCGCCGGTGGCAGCGGCTGGGACGCCGAGGCCGCCGCGGCGCTGCAGCGCTTCGCCGAGAACTGGCAGCTGCCGGTGGCCTGCGGCTTCCGCTTCCAGGACACCTTCGACAACCGCCACCCGCAGTACGCGGGCGACGTGGGCATCGGCATCAATCCGAAGCTGGCCGCGCGCGTGCGCGAGGCCGACCTCGTGATCGCGCTCGGCGTGCGCCTGGGCGAAATGACGACCGGCGGCTACACGCTGCTGGAAGCGCCGCGCCCGCGCCAGCGGCTCGTCCACGTGCACGCGGGACCGGAGGAACTGGGCCGCGTCTATGCCGCCGACCTGCTGCTGCAGTCGTCGATGGCCAGCGCGGCCAAGGCGCTCGAGTCGCTCACCGCGCCGCCGCAGCTGCCCTGGGGCGCGCACACGAAGTCGGCGCACGAGGACTACCTGGCCAACCTGGTGGCACCGGCCGTGGCGCCGCTGGACCTGGCGGTGGTGATGAAGACGCTGCAGCGCCTGCTACCCGAGGACACGGTGTGGACCAACGGCGCCGGCAACTTCAGCGGCTGGCTGCACCGCTACGTGC
>CAYVXO010000349.1:0-3902 GCA_964454485.1 uncultured Rubrivivax sp. | reverse complement strand
GCCGACCGCCTGGAGCCGGGCGAGCGCTGCGCTTCCACCAGCAACCGCAACTTCGAAGGCCGGCAGGGCGCCGGTGGCCGCACCCACCTGGTGAGCCCGGCCATGGCCGCGGCCGCCGCGCTGAACGGCCACTTCGTCGACGTCCGCCGGATCGCCTGAGACCCACCATGCAAGCCTTCACCGTGCACAAGGGGCTCGTGGCCCCGATGGACCGCGAGAACGTCGACACCGACGCCATCATCCCCAAGCAGTTCCTGAAGTCGATCGCGCGCACCGGCTTCGGCCCGAACCTGTTCGACGAATGGCGCTACCTGGACCCGGGCGAGCCGGGGCAGGACCCGGCGTCGCGCAAGCCGAACCCGGACTTCGTGCTGAACCAGCCGCGCTACCAGGGCGCTTCGGTGCTGCTGGCGCGCAAGAACTTCGGCTGCGGCTCCAGCCGCGAGCACGCGCCCTGGGCGCTGGACCAGTTCGGCTTCCGCGCGCTCGTCGCGCCCAGCTTCGCCGACATCTTCTTCAACAACTGCTTCAAGAACGGCCTGCTGCCCATCGTGCTGCCCGAAGCGCAGGTGGCGCGCCTGTTCGACGAGGTGGCGGCGTTCCCGGGCTACACGCTCACGATCGACCTGCCGCGCCAGGTGGTGGTGAAGCCCGACGGCGCCGAGCTGCCGTTCGAGGTGCAGCCGTTCCGGAAGTACTGCCTCGTCAACGGCTTCGACGACATCGGCCTCACGCTGCGCCATGCCGACAAGATCAAGGCCTTCGAGGCCGAGCGGCTGGCGAAGATGCCCTGGCTGGGCCAACGAATGATCGGGTGACCGGGAACATGAAGATCGCCATCCTGCCGGGCGACGGCATCGGCACCGAGATCGTGGCCGAAGCGGTGAAGGTGCTGAACGCGCTGGAGCTGAAGTTCGAGATGGAAAGCGCGCTCGTCGGTGGCGCGGCGTACGAAGCGCACGGCCACCCGCTGCCGGAATCGACGCTCGCCCTGGCGAAGGCGGCCGACGCCATCCTCTTCGGCGCCGTGGGCGACTGGAAGTACGACAAGCTGGAGCGCCAGTACCGCCCGGAGCAGGCCATCCTGGGCCTGCGCAAGCACCTCGGGCTGTTCGCCAACTTCCGCCCCGCGTTGTGCTACGAGCAGCTGACGCACGCCTCCAGCCTGAAGCCGGAACTGGTGGCGGGACTGGACATCCTGATCATCCGCGAGCTCACGGGCGACATCTACTTCGGCCAGCCGCGCGGCCGCCGCACGGCGGTGGACGGCCACTTCCCGGGTGCCGAGGAAGCCTTCGACACGATGCGCTACTCGAAACCCGAGATCGAGCGCATCGCCCATGTCGCCTTCCAGGCCGCCCGCAAGCGCAGCAAGAAGGTCACCAGCGTCGACAAGGCCAACGTGCTGGAGACCTTCCAGTTCTGGAAGGACGTGGTCACCGAGGTGCACGCGCAGTACCCCGACGTGGAACTGCAGCACATGTACGTGGACAACGCCGCGATGCAACTGGTGAAGGCGCCCAAGGCCTTCGACGTGGTGGTCACCGGCAACATGTTCGGCGACATCCTCAGCGACGAGGCGGCCATGCTGACCGGCAGCATCGGCATGCTGCCCAGCGCCAGCCTCGACAAGAGCAGCAAGGGCCTGTACGAACCCAGCCACGGCAGCGCGCCGGACATCGCCGGTAAGGGTATTGCAAACCCGCTGGCTACAATACTGTCCGCTGCCATGATGCTTCGCTTCTCGCTCAACCAGCCCGCCGCGGCCGACCGTATCGAGTCGGCGGTGAAGGCCGTGCTGTCCGCCGGCCTGCGCACGGCCGACATCTGGAGCGAAGGCACAGTCAAGGTCGGCACGCGCGAGATGGGTGATGCGGTCGTGGCCGCCATCACCGGCAAAACCATTACCACCAAGACCTAGCGTCTCGGATCGTCTCGCCCATCCCCTCCATCGGACCCCGGCGAACGAGCCGGGATCGACAAGGGGGTCCGGATTCATCGGAAAGGCAAGACTCAAAATGGCACTCGTAGGACTCGTCGGCTGGCGCGGCATGGTCGGCTCCGTGCTGATGGACCGCATGCAGGCCGAAGGCGACTTCGCGCACTTCGAGCCGCTGTTCTTCTCCACCTCGAATGCCGGCGGCGCCGCGCCTTCGATGGCGAAGAACGAGACCCAGCTGCAGGACGCGCACGACATCGCGGCGCTGAAGCGCTGCGACATCGTCATCACCTGCCAGGGCGGCGACTACACCACCGAGGTCTTCCCGAAGCTGCGCGCCGCGGGCTGGAACGGCCACTGGATCGACGCCGCCTCCACGCTGCGCATGAAGGACGACGCGGTCATCGTGCTCGACCCCGTGAATCTGCCGGTGATCAAGAACTCGCTCGCGAAGGGCGGCCGCAACTGGATCGGCGGCAACTGCACCGTGAGCTGCATGCTGATGGGCGTGGGCGCGCTCTACAAGGCCGGGCTGGTGGAGTGGATGAGCACCATGACCTACCAGGCCGCCAGCGGCGGCGGCGCGCAACACATGCGCGAGCTGCTCACCCAGTTCGGCACCCTGAACGCCGAGGTGAAGGACCTGCTGGCCGACCCGAAGAGCGCCATCCTCGAGATCGATCGCAAGGTGATCGCGAAGCAGCGTTCGCTCGCCGGCGCCGAGGTCGAGAACTTCGGCGTGCCGCTGGGCGGTTCGCTCATCCCCTGGATCGACAAGGACCTGGGCAACGGCACCAGCCGCGAGGAATGGAAGGGCATGGCCGAGACCAACAAGATCCTCGGCAACGCGAGCCCGGTGCCGGTCGACGGCTTCTGCGTGCGCGTGGGCTCGATGCGCTGCCACAGCCAGGCGCTCACGTTCAAGCTGAAGAAGGACGTGCCGGTGGCCGACGTGGAAGCCATGATCGCTGCCGACAACGCATGGGTGAAGGTGGTGCCGAACACGCGCGAGGCGACGCTGCGCGACCTCACGCCGGTGGCGGTGACGGGCACCATGACCATCCCGGTGGGCCGCATCCGCAAGCTGGCCATGGGGCCGGAGTACCTGGGCGCCTTCACCATCGGCGACCAGCTGCTGTGGGGGGCTGCCGAACCGCTGCGCCGCATGCTGCGCATCCTGCTCGAGCAGTAGGTCATCTGCGGTGCCGGCGGGCGTTGCCTGCCGGCAACAAGGCGCCAATCCCGCGGCAACAAAGCATTTCTGGCACGAACATCAGCCTTTAGGTGAGCTTGTAAGCCTATATGCTTGATGCTATTGTGATTTCCGTCGTTACCGGTTGACACGACTCGACCCGGCGCCAGAGCCTCTCCAGGGCTCACGGGGGAAAGCCCCAGGGGCTTTCCGCTGCCGGGCGAATTTGGGAGACGCCTTGAAATACCGCTCGACTATCGCTGCGCGCTTCGCGCTCACCGGGGTGGCGCTCGCCGTCGGCTGCCTGGGCGCGGTCTCCCCGGCCTGGGCACTCGGGCTCGGTCGTCTGAACGTCCAGTCGGCCCTCGGCGAGACCCTCAAGGCCGAGATCGACGTCACCAGCATCACGCCGGAAGAGCAGTCCACGCTGAAGCTGCGCGTCGCGCCTTCCGAGGCCTACCGTGCCGCCGGCGTCGACTTCAACCCGGTGCTGGCGGTGGCGCAGGTGGAAGTGCAGAAGCGCCCCGACGGCCGCACCGTGGTGCGCCTGACCAGCGACCGCGCCGTCACCGAGCCCTTCGTCGACGTCATCCTGGAAGCGAGCTGGTCCACCGGACGCCTGGTGCGCGAATACACGATGCTGTTCGACCCGCCGACGCGCATGGCGCAGGCGCCGGCCGCACCGCAGACCGCCCCGGTCATCGCGCCCGCGCCGGCCCCGGCGGCCGTCACCTCGCCGGTGACGCCGCCGCCGCCCGCACCGGCGCCGGT
>CAYVXO010000348.1:0-3956 GCA_964454485.1 uncultured Rubrivivax sp. | reverse complement strand
ACACCGTGCTCTGGCTCGTGCCGCACGAGACCCGCATGACCGCGCTGCCGCGTGCGCTGCGCGAGCGGGTGCAGCAGCACCTGGCCGACCTCGCCGCCGGCCGGCCGGGGCCGCCGCTGCCGGACCATGGCGTGCTGCCGGTGGCCGAACCCGAACCGCCGATGCCCGCCGCCGGCGTCTGCGCGCTGTGCCGCGGCCGCTGCTGCCGCCCCGGGCGCGAATTCCACGGCTTCGTCGACGGCGCCCTGCTCGAGCGCTGGACGGCGCGCCACCCCGGCACCGCGCTGGCCGACGCCGCGCGCGCCTACCGCCGCTGCCTGCCGCGCCGCCACGTGGCCGGCAGCTGCGCCTTCCACGGCGCGCGAGGCTGCACGCTGCCGCGCGAAATGCGCTCGGATCTCTGCAACGCCTTCCGCTGCGACGGCCTGCGCCAGGCGCTGGAGCTGCAAGCGCCCGACCTCGTCGTCGCGCTGCCCGCGCCGGCGGGCCTGCAGCGCGCCGCCTGGCTGCAGCACGACCGCAGCGGCCCGCTGCCGCGCCGGATCCGCTCCGCATGACGCCCACGCTGCCGGCGCTGCGCCGCCACGCCATCGCGCGCAGCCTGTTCGCGCCGACCACGCTGGCGCGCGCGATCGCGAAGCTCGGCTTCGTGCAGGCCGACCCGATCCGGGCACCGGCGCGCGCGCAGGACCTGACGCTGCGCCCGCGCGTGCGCGGCTACCGCGCGGGCGACCTGGACCGCCACTACGCGCGGCTCGGCGTCGAGGAGGACTTCTTCGTCAACTACGGCTTCGTGCCGCCGGCGCTGCACACGCTGATGCACCCGCGCGTGCCGCGCACGCGGTGGTCCAGGCAGCGCTGGGCGAAGGCGCACGCGGTGCTGGAGTTCGTGCGCGAACGCGGCGTGGTCCACCCGCGCGAGGTGGACGAGCAGTTCGCGCACGGCCGCGTGCGCAACTGGTTCGGCGGCTCCAGCCGCGCCAGCACGCAGCTGCTGGACGGCATGCACTACCGCGGCCTGCTGCGCGTGGCGCGGCGCGAGGGCGGCATCCGGCTCTACGCGGCGCGCGAAGCCACGTCCGCGCCGGCCGACCCGGCGGCCGCGTTCGACGCGCTGGTCGAGGTCGCCATCGGCAAGTACGCGCCGCTGCCCGAACGGTCGCTGTCGGCGCTGGTGCTGGGCCTGCGCTCGGCGGTGCCGCAGTGGAGCGACGCGCGCGGCGCCGCGCTCGAACGGGCGAAGGCCCGGCTCGCGTCGGCCCTCGTCGACGGCCAGCGCTGGTACTGGCCGGCCGGCGAGGACCCGGCCTCGAAGCGCTGGGCGCCCGACGACCAGGTGCGCCTGCTCGCCCCGTTCGACCCCGTGGTCTGGGACCGCCGCCGCTTCGAGGCCTTCTGGGGCTGGGCCTACCGCTTCGAGGCCTACACGCCGGCAGCCCGGCGCGTGCGCGGCTACTACGCGCTGCCGCTGCTGTGGGGCGAACAGGTGATCGGCTGGGCCAACCTGGCGGTGCAGGACGGCCGGCTGGTGCCCGACCTGGGCTACGTCGCCGGCCGTGCGCCGCGCGCTGCCGCCTTCCGCGCCGCGCTCGACGACGAGCTGGGCCGGATGTCAGCCTTCCTGGGCCTGGCCGAGTAGGCGGCGCACCGGCGAGGGCAGCGCGCGCCGCTCCAGGTAGACCTCGCGCCAGACCGGCGGCAAGGTCGCCGCGGCACGCTGGGCCCAGGCCTGGGCCCGCAAGGCGACCGTCTGCGCCAGCTCCGGCCACACCGGGGCGAGCGCGGCGCACAGCGTCCCGGCGGCGCGCGTGAACGGGTCGCGCGGGGCAACCCCCTGCTCCAGACGCTGCCAGACCGCCTGCGCCACGACCGCCGCCTCGGCCGCGCGGTCCAGGCGCAGCAAGGCGGCGGCGCGCGCCGTCTCCAGCGACGCCCAGAGGCCGAACGCGCCCTGGTCGCGCGTGCTCGTCGCCGCCACGTGCAGCATCGGCAGCACGCGGTCCGCGCGGCAGCCCGGCTGGGCCCAGCACAGCAGGCGGCCCCGCACCGGCAGGTCGGGCAGCGCGGCCAGGCGTTCCAGCAGTTCGTCGGTGTCGGCCTCCTCGCCCTGGCGCATCCGCAGCGCGTCCACCAGCAGCCGCTCCAGCGGTTGCAGGTCGGCGCGGGCCAGCAGCGCGTGCAGCCCCTTGAGTGCCAGGTCGGGGCGGCCGAGCTCGCCTTCCAGCCAATGGCAGCGCGCCGCCGCCGGCACGCTGTAGCGGAACGAGATCTGCCGCACGTGGTCCATCGCCTGCCCGGCCGCCGCGAGCGCGGCCCCCAGGTCGCCGCTGATCGCGAGCACGGACATCCGGTTGACCAGTTCCAGGGCCAGGCTGGACGGCGGCTGGGCGGCGCGTGCGGTCTGCTCGTCCACGCGGCGGTACCAGCCGAGCGCGCGCGCCGTGTCGCCCTGGTCGAGCGCCGACATCGCGAGCGCGTCGGCGATGCTGCGTCCGGTCACCAGCTCGCCCTGGCCGAGCGCCAGCGCGTAGGCCTGCTCCAGCTGCCCGTCGCCTTCGGCGAGCCGGCCGCGCGCATGGCTGATGACGCCCAGGGCCTGGTGCAGCTTGAGGCTGGTCTCGTGCAGGTCGACGCGCGCCGTCGCGAGGTCCACCGCCGCCAGCCGCGCCAGCCCGCGTTCGGCGCACTGCGCGGCCTGTGCGAGTTCGCGCCGCTCCCAGTGCAGCACCGTCAGGTCCCACAACGCCTCGGTCTCGACGTCGGCCAGGCCGGCCTTCTCCGCGTAGGCCAGGGTCTGCTGCAGCAGGCGGAAACACGCCTCGGGCTGCCGTTCCTCGACCAGCACGGCGACCCGCACCAGGCCGGCCCGCGCGCGCTGGCCGTCGTCGGCGGTCAGCTCGTCCAGCGCCGCGAGGGCGCGGCGCAGGTTGTCGCCCAGCTGCTCGTGCTGCGACCACAGCTGCGCGGCGTCGAACCAGGCGTCGAAGGCGCCGTGGCGGTCGCCGGCCGCCAGCAGCAGCGCGGCGGCCTGCTCGTGCAGCGCGGCCCCCAGGTCGGGGCGCCAGACGGACTGCGCACGCCGGGCCGCGGCGCGCAGGTGCGGCACCGCCTGCAGCGGCCGGCCGCCGGCGATCCAGTGCGCGGCCACGCGCGCGGGCTCGCCGCCGTGGCGTTCCAGGTGTTCGGCCACCGCGGCGTGCAGAGGCCGCGCCACCGCCGCCGGCACCAGCGTCCGTGCCGCCTCGGCGATGAGGTCGTGCGCGAAGCCCTGCTCGCGCAGCACCTGCGCCGCTTCCAGTTCGGCCCAGGCGTCGGCCTGGTCCAGCGGTGCCAGTCCCAGCACGTCGGCGACCAGCGCCGCGCTCAGGTCGGGCCCGGCGACGGCAGCGCAGCGCACCAGCTTGAGCGCCCATGGCGAGAGGCGCGCCAGGCGCTGCAGGATGACGCGCTGCACGCCCTCGACGCGGGGCCAGTGGCGCAGCCCGGCCGCCGCCGCACCCGCGGCGCCCGGCTGCTGCAGTGCCGCCTTCAGGCTTTCGAGCATGAACATCGGGTTGCCGCCGGTGCGCCGGTGCAGCGACGCGACGTCGACCTCGGGCAGCGCAAGCGACGCCACCAGCGCCTGCGTCGCCGCCAGATCCAGCGGCGCGAGGTCCACGCGCAGCGCACCGGGCGCGCCGTCCAGCATGCCGACCCAGGCCTGCGCGGCCGGCGGCAGCTCGTGCGGCCGCATCGCGAGCACCCAGGCGCAGGCGCAGGCACCGCTGGCCGCCGCCAGCAGTTCCACGCTCGCCGCGTCGGCGAACTGCAGGTCGTCGACGGCCAGCAGGCGCAGGCCGCGCGCGGCCGCCTCGTCGACCAGCGCGACGGTGGCGCCGACGAGGCGCACGCGATCGCGCTGGCCGGCGGCGGGCGCGCCGCACTCGGGCAGCACCACCGCGAGGTCGCCGCGCACC
>CAYVXO010000347.1:0-3976 GCA_964454485.1 uncultured Rubrivivax sp. | reverse complement strand
GGCTGGGCGAGCGCGACTGCTCCATGCAGCGCCGCCACCAGAAGATCATCGAGGAGGCGCCGGCGCCCGGCATCGCGCGGCGCGTCATCGAGCGCGTCGGCGAGCGCTGCGCCGCAGCCTGCAGGAAGATCGGCTACCGCGGCGCCGGCACCTTCGAGTTCCTGTACGAGGACGGCGAGTTCTACTTCATCGAGATGAACACGCGGGTGCAGGTGGAGCACCCGGTGACGGAACTGGTGACCGGCATCGACATCGTGCAGATGCAGATCCGCGTGGCCGCCGGCGAGAAGCTGCCCTTCACCCAGCGCAGCATCGAGATGCGCGGCCACGCGATCGAGTGCCGCGTGAATGCCGAGGACCCGTACAAGTTCACGCCGTCGCCCGGCCGCATCACGATGTGGCACCCGCCGGGCGGCCCCGGCGTGCGCGTCGACTCGCACGCCTATACCAACTACTTCGTGCCGCCCAACTACGACTCGATGATCGGCAAGATCATCGTCCACGGCGACACGCGCGAGCAGGCGCTGGCGCGCATGCGCACCGCGCTCTCGGAGACGGTGGTCGAAGGCATCCAGACCAACATCCCGCTGCACCGCGAGCTGATGGTGGACGCCAAGTTCGTCGAAGGCGGCACCAGCATCCACTACCTGGAAGGCTGGCTCGGACAGCACAAGCGCTGATGTTCGAGCTGGTGCTGCGGGCGCCGCAGGCGCTGGTCGAAACCGCGTCGGACCTGCTGGTGGACGAACTCGAAGCGCTGTCGGTCTCGGTGGAGGACGCCGACGCCGGCACGCAGGACGAGCAGCCGCTGTTCGGCGAGCCCGGCCTCGCCGCACCGCGGCCGGGCTGGGAGCGTTCGACGCTGCGCGCGCTGTTCGAGGACGAGGCGGCGGCCGACCGCGCGGCGGCGATGGTGCTGGCGCGCCACGCCGACGAAGGCGTCGCGGTGCAGGCGCTGGCGGCGGTGCCGGAGCAGGACTGGGTGCGCCTGACGCAGTCGCAGTTCGCGCCGGTCGAGATCACGCCTTCGTTCTGGATCGTGCCCAGCTGGCACGAGCCGCCTGCAGGCGCCACGCAGGTCATCCGGCTCGATCCCGGCCTGGCCTTCGGCACCGGGACCCACCCGACGACGCGGATGTGCCTGCGCTGGATCGCCACCCACGCGAGAGCATGGCCGCGCGTGCTGGACTACGGCTGCGGCTCGGGGATCCTGGCGATCGGCGCGTCGCTGCATGGCGCGCGCGCGGTGGACGCGGTGGACATCGACCCGGGCGCGGTGGCGGCGACGCAGGCGAATGCGGCGGCCAACGCGACGACGCTGCATTGCGGCCTGCCCGACCTGGCGCAAGGCGCCTACGACCTGGTGCTGGCGAACATCCTGGCGACGCCGCTCAAGCTGCTGGCACCGCTGCTCTGCGGACGTCTCGCATCGCAAGGTCATCTGGTGCTGGCCGGCATCCTGGAGCGGCAGGCCGACGAATTGAAGGCCGCTTATGGGCCCTGGCTGGCGCTGGACGTCACGGATCGCGAGGACGGCTGGATCCTGATGACCGCCAAGCGCATGGCATGATCGTCGCATGAGCTTGGCAGCACGTTGTCCCGCCTGCGGCACCGTGTTCCGTGTCGTGCAGGACCAGCTGCGGGTTTCGGAAGGCTGGGTGCGCTGCGGCCGCTGCGCCGAAGTCTTCAACGCGATCGAAAGCCTGGTCGACCTGGAGGCCGATGCCGCGGCCCGGCCGGGCGCGCGAGCAGAGCGCTCGGACCGCGTGCTGGAGGACCTCGCGCGTGTGGGCGGTGTCGACATCGACCTCGCGCCCGACGAGGCCACGGCGGCGGCGCCAGCGAAGCCGCAAGGGGCAGCCGGCGAACTGGCGACGCCTTCGGCCGCGGCTGCGCCGGCGGCCGAGCCGCACGACGAAGAATCCACTCCGCCGGGCGGCGATGCTCCGCCGGTCCTGACGGCAGCACCCGAGTTCGTGCGCCGCGCCGACCGCGCGGCGCGCTGGCGCCGACCCGGGGTGCGCATCGCGCTCGGACTCACGGGCATCGCGGCAGTCGCGTTGCTGGCGGGCCAGGTGGCACTCGAGTACCGCGACACGATGGCCGCGCAGTGGCCGGCGATGCGCCCCGCGCTGGAGCAGCTCTGTGCCGCGCTCGACTGCCGCGTGGGGGCCCCTCGCGCGATCGACGGGCTGGCGGTGGAAAGCAGCGGCCTCGTGCGCATCGAGGGCAGTCCGAACTACCGGCTTTCGGTCGTGTTGCGCAACCGGACGGCCTTCGCGATCGCGGCCCCGGCCATCGACCTGACGCTCACCGACAGCCAGGGCCTCGTGATCGCGCGGCGCGTGTTGCGCGCAGCCGAACTCGGCGCGACGCAGGAAAGCCTCGCGGCGCGGTCGGATCTCTCGATGCAGGCCAGCCTCGCGGCAACCGACCGGCCGGTGAGCGGCTATACGATCGAGATCTTCTACCCCTGAAACGGCGCGGCGGCGCCACCACTCCCCCGAAGGATCCTCCATGCCCGCCCTGATCTGCGGCTCGCTCGCATTCGACACCATCACCACGTTCCCGGGGCGTTTCGCGCAGCAGATCCTTCCGGAGCAGGTGCACATCCTGAACGTGTCCTTTCTGGTGCCTACGCTCAGGCGCGAGTTCGGCGGCTGTGCCGGCAACATCGCCTACTCGCTGCAGGCGCTGGGCGGCCGCCCGGTCGTGATGGCGGCGCTCGGCAACGACGGCGGGGACTACCTGAACCGCCTGCAGGGCTGGAGCCTCGACACCTCGCTCGTGCGGATCGACGACAGCACCTACACGGCGCAGGCGATCATCATCACCGACACCGAGAACAACCAGATCACGGCCTTCCATCCGGGCGCGATGCAGAACGCGCACCTCACCGAGGTACCGGCGCGCGCCGATCTGAAGATCGGCATCATCGCGCCCGACGGGCGCGATGCGATGTGGCAGCACGCGCACCAGATGGCCGCGCGCGGGATCCCGTTCATCTTCGACCCGGGACAGCAGCTGCCGATGTTCGACGGCGCCGAGCTGCGCGAACTGCTGGGCCTGGCGCGCTGGGTCGCGGTCAACGACTACGAAGCGCGGCTGCTGTGCGAACGCACCGGACTCGGGCTGGAGGAGATCTCACGCGGCGCCAACCACGGTGTCGTGGTGACACTCGGCGCGGCCGGGTGCGAAGTCTGGGTGCAGGGGACGCGCACCGAGATCGCCGGCACGGCGGCGGAACAGGTCGTCGATCCCACCGGTTGCGGCGACGCCTTCCGTGCGGCGCTGCTTCACGGCCTGGAGCAGGGCTGGTCGCTGGCGGACTGCGCGCGCCTCGGGAACCAGCTGGGGGCGATCAAGATCGCCCATCGGGGTGGCCAGAACCATCCTGTCGATCGGGCGGTGCTGGCGGCGCAGTGAGCCGGAGTCGGAGGCACCGGAGAAGGCCCTTCGCCTGTCGATCGGAACAAGCGCACTCGGAGCACGGAGATTCCTTGTCCAGGGCGCCGACCTGTCTGCGTCCGGAAGGCGACATGTTCTGCGGGCAGGCCCCCGGATCGGACCAGCAAACCGACGCATGGGGCATACCCAGGCGCCGCAGAAAACGAACGAGCCCGGCGCAGCCGGGCTCGGAGATATCGAAGTGCGCGTGGCAGCCTGACTGCCGCGCGCCAACGAGCATCAGGGCTTGTTGCCGGTCGGGAACGGCCAAGCGGCCGCCGGGCTCAATGCGGTCTTCGCCGCAGGGGCCGCAGGGGCAGCCGGTGCCGCAGGGGCAGCCTTCTTGGCGGCCTTCTTGGCAGCAGGCTTCTTCGACGCCGGTCTCTTCGCTGCCTTCTTCGCGACCTTCTTCGCCGCCTTTTTGGCCGGCGCCTTCTTGGCCGGGGCCTTCTTCGCGGCCGCCTTCTTGGCCGGCGCCTTCTTGGCCGGAGCCTTCTTCGCGGCCGCCTTCTTGGCCGGAGCCTTCTTC
>CAYVXO010000346.1:0-3985 GCA_964454485.1 uncultured Rubrivivax sp. | reverse complement strand
GACCGAAGGCTCGAGCGCGGTCGATGAGTCCATGCTGACCGGCGAGCCCCTGCCGGTGAGCAAGCGTGCCGGCGACAAGCTGATCGGCGCCACGTTGAACACCAGCGGGGCGCTGGTGATGCGCTCGGAACGTGTCGGCGCGCAGACCATGCTGTCGCAGATCGTGCAGATGGTGGCGCAAGCGCAGCGATCGAAGGCGCCGATGCAGCGCATGGCGGACCAGGTGGCCGGCTGGTTCGTGATGGCCGTGGTTGCCATCGCCGTGTTGACCTTCTTGGTCTGGGGCTTCGTCGGCCCCGAGCCGAGCTGGGTCTACGGCCTGATCAACGCGGTCGCCGTGCTGATCATCGCTTGCCCCTGTGCGCTGGGGCTGGCCACCCCGATGTCGATCATGGTCGCCACCGGGCGCGCCGCAACGCAGGGGATCCTGTTCCGCGACGCCGCCGCGATCGAGCACTTCCGCAAGGTCGACACGCTGATCGTCGACAAGACCGGCACGCTGACCGAAGGCAAGCCCGCTTTCGAGAGTGCCGTGCCGGCACCGGGCTCCAGCGCAGAGGAGGTGCTGCGCCTGGCCGCCAGCCTGGACCAGGGCAGCGAACATCCGCTGGCCGATGCCATCGTCCGCGCGGCGCGCGAGCAGGGGCTGGCGCTCGACAAGGCGGAAGGTTTCGAGTCGGGCTCCGGCATCGGCGTTCGTGGCCTGGTGGGCGGGCGCCGGCTCGCACTCGGCAACACGGCGCTGATGGAACAGCTGGGCGTCGATGTGTCGGGCCTGTCGTCGCAGGCCGAGGCGCTGCGCGGCGAAGGTGCCAGCGTGATGTTCCTGGCCGGAGATGCAAAGGTGCTCGGCCTGCTGGCGGTCTCCGACCCTGTCAAGGCGAGCACGCCGGAGGCGCTCGCCACCCTGCGGGCCGAGGGGATGAGGGTCGTGATGGCCACCGGTGACGGCCTCACCACGGCGCGCGCGGTGGCCGCACGGCTGGGCATCGAGGAGGTGCATGGCGAGGTCAAGCCTGCCGACAAGCTGGCGCTGGTGCGGCGGCTGCAGGCCGAGGGCCGCGTGGTGGCCATGGCGGGCGACGGCATCAACGATGCGCCGGCGCTGGCCCAGGCCGACGTCGGCATCGCGATGGGCACGGGCACCGATGTGGCCATGAACAGCGCGCAGGTCACCCTCGTCAAGGGCGACCTGCGGGGTATCGCTGCGGCACGGGCCTTGTCGGTGCAGACCGTTGCCAACATGAAGCAGAACCTCGGCTTCGCCTTCATCTACAACGCGCTGGGTGTGCCGCTGGCCGCGGGGCTGCTGTATCCGCTCACCGGCTGGCTGCTGTCGCCCATGATCGCCGCGCTGGCGATGAGCCTCAGTTCGGCCTCGGTGATTGCGAACGCGTTGCGGCTGCGCAGGCTGGGGACGTGAACGAAGGCGCCGAGCCCGCCGAGGCTAACGCTTCGCCTTTCCTACTTCCTCCGCCACGAGGGCGGCGAGCTGGTCCGGACCGAAGCTCGGCAGGCTGCGGCCGTTGACGAAGAAGGTGGGTGTGCGAGTCACCTGCAGGGCGGTGAGGTCCTCGACATCCTGGGCCAGCAGCGCCTGCATCTCGGGCCGGGCCATGTCCTGGCGGGCCCGTTCGATGTCGAGGCCGGCTGCCTTCGCGATCTCGAAGGTGAGGTCGGGGTTGGGCCGCCCGTGGTCGGCCCAGGTCGGCTGCGCCTGCAGCACGGCTTCCAGCACCGCTTGGTACTTGCCCTGGCGCTTGGCCGCTTCGAGCAGCTTCACGACCTGGTCGGACCCTTGGTGAAAAGGCGCATAGCGGATGACGAGCCGGACGTCATCCGGGTACTTCGCCATCAGGCTCTTGACGATCGGATAGAACGCGCGGCAGGTCTCGCAGGCCGGGTCGAAGAACTCGACGATCGTGACCGGCGCGCCCTGCGGCCCGAGCACCGGCGAGTGCATGCGCACCAGGCGGGTCTGCTCGGCGCGCACGGTCTGGTCCTGGGCGCTCTGCGTCTGCTTCCGGTACAGGCTCACGCCCAGGGCGAAGGCGGCGACCACGAGGATCAGGATGCCGCCGACGGCGAGCTTCTTGGTGTTCATGGACGGGTCTTTCTCAGGTAGACGAGCAGGAGCGCGACGATGGCGGTGAAGGCCAGCAGCGACAGCCACGGTATCTGGATGTCGCCGAGGATCACCAGCTTCTGATCGCTGCAGGACGGGCCGGCGCCGCAGGGAATCCACCACTGCGGCACCCAGCCTGCAACGAGTGCTGTGTGATACCCCGCCACTGCGACACCGCCCAGTGCCAGCGGCAAGGCGTAGATCGCGCCGCGCCGGTCGCTGCCGAAGGCCGCCATGCCGAGGATCAGGACCAGCGGAAACATCAGGATGCGCTGGTACCAGCAGAGCTGGCAGGGCGTCATGCCCATCACCTCGCCAAGGAACAGCGCAGCGAAGGTCGACACCAGGGCGACAGCCCAGGCGGCCGACAGCCACAGCCACCCGGTGCTCGGCCGGGTGGGTGCTGGGCTGTCGTGTTCACCGCGCGCGCTGTTCATGGCGCGGGCAACCTTACTTCAGGGTGAAGCGTGCCGTGGACGGCTTGCCGGCGACCGTCACGATGGCCACGGCTTTCGTGCCCTGGCCGACCTTGAAGCTGCCGGTGGCCTCGAGCTTGTCGCCCGCCGGCTTCAGTTCGACTTCCTGCTTCTCGGTACCGGTCAGCAACGTGAGCTTGGCGGTGGCCTTGGACAGATCGGCGGCCTTGCCGTGGTCGCGCAGGTGCAGCTGGATCATGGTTGGCTTGGCGACCAGTTCGTAGTCCATGTCCTTGACTTCGACCACCACGCCGCCGTGCAGCGGCTTGTGATCGTGTTTGTCGCCGGCGGCGAAGGCGGAGCCGGCCAGAGCAAAGGCAATCGAAGCAATGAGGGCTTGGGTTTTCATGAAAGTCCTTTCGGGGTGGTGGGTGTGAACGGGGAACAAATCAAAGCGCCTCGGCATCCCGGTCGTCCATCAGCGCTTCGGCCGGCTTGCGCCCGAAGAGCCAGAACATCGCGGGCGTGAGGAAGGTGTCGAGCAGGGTCGAGCTGATCAGGCCGGAGAAGATCACCACGGCCACCGGGTGCAGCACCTCGGTGCCGGGCTGCTCGGCCTCGAACAGCAGCGGTGCCAGCGCAAACGCGGTGACCAGCGCCGTCATCAGCACCGGGCTGAGCCGCTCCAGCGAGCCGCGCAAGATCATCCTCTGGTCGAAGCTCTCGCCCTCGAAGCGCATCAGGTTGATGTAGTGGCTGACCTTCAGGATGCCGTTGCGCACCGAGATGCCGGCCAGCGTGATGAAGCCGACCAGAGCCGCCACGCTCAGCGGCTGGCCTGACAGCCACAGGCCGATCACCGCACCGACCAGGGCGAGCGGGATGTTCACCATGATCAGCGCCGACAGCGCGGCCGACTTGTAGCGGCTGTAGAGCACCACGAACATCAGCGTCAGCGACACGATGGACAGCAGGCCGACCAGGCGAGAGGCCTCCTCCTGGGCCTGGAACTGGCCGCCCAGGGTGATGAAGTAACCCTCGGGCAGCTTCGTCTCGGCCACGACCTGGCGGATGTCGGCCACGATCTCCGACAGCGCGCGCCCGGAAGCGTTGGCCGACAGCACGATGCGCCGCTTGCCGTCGTCGCGGCTGATCTGGTTCGGGCCGTCGCCGTCTTCGATGGTGGCGATCTTGGACAGAGGGATGCGTCCGTTCGGCGTCTCGATCAGGATCTGGCCCAGGCCTTCGACCGAGCGCGCCGATTCCGGCAGCTTGACCACCAGCGCGAAGCGTCGGCTGCCCTCGACGATCTGGGTGACCTTCTCGCCCTCGACCAGTGCCTGCAGCGCGTTCAGCACTTGCGGCACTGGCACGCCGTACTGCGCCGCTGCGGCGTAGTCGATGCGCACCTTGATCTGCGGCGCCAGCACCTGCTTCTCGATCT
>CAYVXO010000345.1:0-3987 GCA_964454485.1 uncultured Rubrivivax sp. | reverse complement strand
CAGAGCGAAAGCAGATCGGAAGTCGCAACATGCGCTAGCGCGTCGACGAATGACTCGCAAATCATCGCGACGTTCGGCCGCGGCATCCCGACGCTCCTAAACATCGCGGCAAGGCTCGCGTCGCCGCGCTCCAGCGGCCCACACACGGCCCAGTCGCAGTCCACAAGATCGCGAAGTCGCGTCGCGCCTCGAAGGGGATGGCCCGCACGAGCGACGATCACGGACTGGTGGCGAGAAATGATCTTGGCGTCCAGCGAACTGTCCAGCGCGCCGTCGAGCATCGGGCACACGATGAAGTCGAGCTTGCCCGCCAGCAGCTCTGACACCAACCGGGCATAGGGTCCGCTCGCACAACGCACGACCACACCGCTGTTGCGACGCCTGAACTCCTGCAGCGCCGCCGGCGCAAGCAACAGGCCGGCGAGCGGAGAGGCCCCGAACGAGACGGTACGCTGGCCCTGCCAGCCGAGAGGGACTTCCGCCTGGGCGAGCTCTACCTCGGAAAGAATGAGCTGGGCGCGGGCCAGCAGGACCTGCCCCGCCGCCGTCAACGACGTGCCGCGCACGCCGCGCCGCAGCAACTCGGTGCCCAGGGCGACTTCGAGGCGTTTGATCGACTTCGACAGAGAGGCTTCACTCTTGCCTTTGGCCTGGCCCGCCCGCCTCAAGGAGCCCTGCTCGACCACCGCGACAAAATCCTGAAGTTGCTGAAGCGTCATGCCCGTGTCCCAGGTCGCCCCATGGCACATCATCGCTTCTCGAGCTTCATCTCCTCAAAAACCTTCTCCCATCGCTGTGATTCGGCCCTCAGCATCTGATCGACCTCGGCGGGCGATCCGGCTACCCCCGGATAGATACCCAGGTTCTCCAGGCGCGCCTGGACTTTGGGGTCCGACAGGGCATCGGCGGCGGCGCGGTTAAGTTGGGTGAGCACCTGGGCGGGCGTCTTGGCGGGCGCCAGAAGTGCGTACCAAGACAAGACCTGCGCTTGCGCGTAACCTGCCTCGGCCATCGTGGGCACGTTCGGAATCAGGTCCAGCCGCTTCGGCGCGACGACAGCGAGCGCTTTCAGCTTGCCGGACTTGATGTGCGGCAATGCCGTGGAAAGAGGCAGCATGGCGAATGACAGATCGCCGCGCAGCAGCTCCGGCAACCCCTGTGGCGTTCCCTTATACGGAATGGCAGCGATGTCCACGTCGGCAGTACGCTTCAGCAGCTCGGTGTTCAGGTGCATCGACGTGCCGAGGCCGGGCATCAGGTAGTTGAGCTTGCCGGGCCTGGCGCGTGCAAGCTCGACGAACGCTCGCAGGGAATCGAGCTGCAGTGACGACGGGATGACCGCCACCACCGGCGCGGTCGCCAGCATGGCGACCCCGGCGAAATCGGTCACTGGATTCCAACGGACGTCGGCCTGCAACAGCGGATTGGTGACATGGCTCAAGGTGGCCAGCAACAGCGTGTGGCCATCGGGAACAGACTGCGCCACATGGGCCGTGCCGATCGATCCGTTCGCACCCGGTTTCGGATCGACCAAGAACGGCCGCTGCAAGGCGGCCGACATGCTCTCGCCCAGCAGCCGGGCCGCAAGGTCCGGCGTTCCACCGGAAGGGAACGGCGCGACGATGGTCACAGGGCGCGACGACGTGAGCTGCGCAAATCCGGGCATGACCGAGCCGAGCAGCGCGGCCGCAAGCAGATGGCGAAGCATGAGCCGGGCATACGATTTGAGTTTCATCGGGGTCTCCTTGTTGTGCTTGTCTGATCCGGCATACGTCATTCGAATCCAAGGTCATCCAGTATGGCCTCCAGGGTTTGGTCACGTGGACGAGTCGTCGCATACGCTTGGCCGCGATGCAGGCGGGCGTTTGCAGAGGCCGCCGGGATGGTGCCCTCCCCGAGTTCGCCTGCCAGGCGAAGCAATGTTCGGCGGCATTGGACCAGCGGGAAATCGGACTTGACGAGCTTCTCGAGACTCCGATCGTGAATCCTTCCCTGGCTCTCCTGAATGGCCAAGTCCTGGAGTTGGGCGCTCGGAATCCCCGTGAACGAGCCATCCCGTTGTTTGGCACGGCTTTGCAGATAGTCGTTCTCGCGGCTTCCGCGGGGCATGTAGGTGCCGGGTACCAGCTCCGCGTAGTCGAAGGAGCCCTCTCGGTACCCCAGGATCTCCGCTTCGGTAAGCGGACGATCCTGATGGAAGCGGATCCGATACCACCAGCAATTCTCGTCGTCTATCGGAATGAACGCATTGGCACGGCAGACATTGCCGGGCTCGGTCGGAACGACGACGAAGGCGGGAATCAACCAGCGTGCAATACGCCAGAAATAGGCATGGTCGCCGGCATTTCGTCGGGCGGCGATCCACATGCCATACGCCGTCGGCGTGGTGAAGATGGTCGGTCGCCCATCGTCATTGGCAAAGCGGATCATGTCCCCGATACCGAACACGTCGGCTCCGCCAGCGGCTTCCTTGTGCAGAAACGAGATGTGCGAGTAGTCGATGCTACCTTCCAGCGCTTGGAGGTAGTTGCATTTCATCAAGCACTTTGAGACGTACACATGCGAGGCGGGCAGTGTACAGAAGTCGAATTCCGGCGGTGGTGGCTGATGTTCCGGCGGCCCCATCCAGACCCACACGACGCCTCCTCGTTCGATCACCGGATAGGCCGCCACCGGCCTGCTCTTGGCCAGCTCGCAACCGTCTTCCTCGGTGGGAATATCGACGCACTTGCCATTCACATCGAATTTCCAGCCGTGATAGATGCAGCGCAATCCACCTTGCTCGTTGCGCCCGAAATACAGCTCGGCGCGCCGATGAGGGCAGTACGCATCGAGCACGCCGACGCGGTTGTCGCTGTCTCGGAACGCCACCAGGTCTTCCCCCAGGAGGCGAACACGAACCGGGGGACAGTCGGCGCAAGGCAGTTCACTAGATAGAAGCGCAGGAAGCCAGAAGTGACGGAACAGATTCCCCATGGGAGTGCCGATGCCCGTCTGGGTTAGTGTTCTATCGTTGTCGTGCATGGTGAGTGGCCTTTCCAATGCCCGCACTGGCGGGATGCAAAAAAAGTTTACCGACGCGGACAGCGCTGTTGTCGGACAATTTAGTCCAAGGGTTGCCTTGGGATTATCACCCTGGCCCGCGCCGACGCCGTGCGGACGCGGGGGACGAAGGTAGCGGAGGCCTTGCGTGCGAGCGCTTCGGCTGGGTTGTCGACCTCTACGCCTTTGCCGGCGGCGAACCGATAGACCTGCAAGACCAGCTCCCTGGCGTGCACGGCCGGACCGGGCCCTCGTTCCGGTAGGCCAGGTGGGATCACTGGGCGAGACGCGCCACCGGCTCGTGGCGACCGATAGTCAGGGTCTCGCGCCGCCCACCCAGCCGGTAGTCGTAACGGCAGGACATGCTGCCGCTGGCCAAGACGACGACGTAGAGGCCATTTCCTCCGTCGCTGACCTTGTACGCCCGGCGGCAGGTCGCGCAGCTTGGCGGTCCGTCAAGCCCTGTCGCGCTTTCGCGCGCCGGCCGGCCCGCTGCGAGCCCGATCCACCGAGGTGTCCATGAGATCTCCCATCCACTGCCTGTCGCAGGACCGGGATACCGTCATGGGGTCTGACGGTATCGCCGCAGGCCTACGTGCTCGCGCGGCAGTGCGCCCCAAGAGGATTTGAGCGCCCTGGCCGGCGGTGCCAGTACCACGGACGACGATGAAGACAACGAAAGCGATGAAGATCAAGAGAAGGATCTGCTCGGTTGGCAGGGTTCGTCGGCAGTGGATGCAATGGACATGGCCGACGAACTCGACGACCTGCGCGCCAAGATCCGGTTGTTTGAGGGGTTCACCGAGGGAGCTGGCAAGAAGGTGACGCTGGATTCGCTCGGCCTATCGCTGAGCCTGTCCGACTGGACCAAAACAGTGGACCAACTGCACGGCGCATAGGAATTTCAAACGGTCTGTGGAAAGCCTGGAAAGCCCGACTCAGCCC
>CAYVXO010000344.1:0-4005 GCA_964454485.1 uncultured Rubrivivax sp. | reverse complement strand
TGGAAGAGGGCCTGCGATTCGCCATCCGCGAAGGCGGCCGCACCGTGGGCTCCGGTGTCGTGGCCAAGATCATCGAGTAAGGATCATCATGTCGACCAAGCAGAAGATCCGCATTCGGCTCAAGGCCTTCGACTACAAGCTGATCGACCAGAGCGCGCTCGAGATCGTCGACACCGCCAAGCGCACCGGCGCCATCGTCAAGGGCCCGGTGCCGCTGCCCACGCGCATGGAGCGTTTCGACATCCTGCGTTCGCCGCACGTCAACAAGACGAGCCGCGACCAGTTCGAGATCCGCACCCACCAGCGCCTGATGGACATCGTCGACCCCACCGACAAGACCGTCGACGCGCTGATGAAGCTGGACCTGCCGGCCGGCGTGGACGTCGAGATCAAGCTGCAATAAGCCGGTTTTCGGCTACACTATCGGGCTTCCCCGGCTTTGGCCGGGGAACTCAATATCCGCCCCGGCCAATCGATGTCGGGATCGTGAACAAGGTGCTCCGGGCAACCCGGGGTGCTGGAGAAACGCCATGAGCATGAGCGAACAGCTCGGCTTGCTGGGCCGCAAGGTCGGCATGATGCGCATCTTCACGGACGATGGAGACGCCATCCCCGTGACGGTGCTCGACGTGTCCGGGAACCGCGTCACCCAGGTCAAGACCACCGAATCCGACGGCTACAACGCGCTCCAGGTCGCGTACGGCAAGCGCAAGGCGAGCCGCGTCAACAAGCCCGAGGCCGGCCATCTGGCCAAGGCCGGCGTCGAAGCCGGCGAGGTGCTGAAGGAATTCCGCGTCACCGCCGAGGCCGCCGCCCAGTACAAGGCGGGCGCCACGCTGCCGGTGACGCTGTTCGCCGCCGGCCAGAAGGTCGACGTGCAGGGCACGTCGATCGGCAAGGGCTACGCTGGCACCATCAAGCGTCACAACTTCAGCTCGCAGCGCGCGTCGCAC
Source organism: uncultured Rubrivivax sp. (assembly GCA_964454485.1). Lineage (GTDB taxonomy): Bacteria > Pseudomonadota > Gammaproteobacteria > Burkholderiales > Burkholderiaceae_C > Rubrivivax. The sequence continues at coordinate 3,052 of CAYVXO010000344.1, read as the reverse complement.
GGCAACAGCCGCAGCCACAACGTGCCGGGCTCGATCTCGATGGCGCAGGACCCGGGCCGCGTGTTCCCGGGCAAGAAGATGACCGGCCACATGGGCGACGAGACCGTCACCACCCAGAACCTGGACGTGGTGCGTGTCGACGAGGCGCGCTCGCTGCTGCTCGTCAAGGGCGCCGTGCCCGGGGCGAAGAACGGCCACGTGGTCGTGCGCCCGGCCGTCAAGGCCAAGGCGAAGAAGGAGGCCTGACCATGCAGCTCGAACTGCTGAACGAACAGGGCCAGGCCACCAGCAAGGTCGATGCGCCGGACACCGTGTTCGCGCGCGACTACAACGAAGCGCTGGTGCACCAGATCGTCGTCGCCTTCCAGGCCAACGCGCGCCAGGGGACCCGTGCCCAGCTCGACCGCGGCGAGGTGAAGCACTCGACCAAGAAGCCGTTCCGCCAGAAGGGCACCGGCCGTGCGCGCGCCGGCATGACCAGCTCCCCGCTGTGGCGCGGGGGCGGCCGCATCTTCCCCAACCGGCCGGACGAGAACTTCTCGCACAAGGTCAACAAGAAGATGTACCGCGCCGGCATGGCCGCCATCCTCTCGCAGCTGGCCCGCGACGGCCGCCTGGCCGTCGTCGACTCGCTGAGCGTCGACGCGCCCAAGACCAAGCTGCTGGCGCAGAAGATCAAGGCGATGGGCCTGGACTCGGTGATGGTCATCGCCGACCAGATCGACGACAACCTGGCGCTGGCCTCGCGCAACCTGGCCAACGTGCTGGTCGTCGAGCCGCGCTACGCCGACCCGATCTCGCTCGTGCGCTTCAAGAAGGTGCTGGTCACCAAGGGCGCGATCGAGCAGCTCAAGGAGATGTACGCATGAGCGCCCCCTCCACCATTCGCAAGTTCGACGAGGGCCGCCTGGCCCAGGTGATCGTGGCGCCCATCGTCTCCGAGAAGGCCACCCGCGTCGCCGAGAAGCAGAACCAGGTGCTGTTCAAGGTGCTGCGCGACGCCACCAAGCCCGAGATCAAGGCCGCGGTGGAACTGATGTTCAAGGTCGAGGTCGCCTCGGTCACCACCGCCGTCCAGAAGGGCAAGGTCAAGCGCTTCGGCCGCAGCGTCGGCCGCCGCGACCACGTCAAGAAGGCGTATGTCGCGCTGAAGCCGGGCCAGGAGCTCAACTTCTCCGGGGAGGCCGCTTAAATGGCTGTCATCAAGGTCAAGCCGACGTCGCCGGGCCGCCGCGCGGTGACAAAGGTGGTGCACAAGCACCTGCACAAGGGTGCGCCGGAAGCGTCGCTGCTCGAGCCGCAGAAGCAGAACGCGGGCCGCAACAACAACGGCCACATCACGATGCGCCACAAGGGCGGTGGTCACAAGCACCACTACCGCGTGGTCGACTTCGTGCGCAACAAGGACGGCATCCCGGCGAAGGTCGAGCGCATCGAGTACGACCCGAACCGCACGGCGCACATCGCGCTGGTGTGCTACGCCGACGGCGAGCGCCGCTACATCATCGCCCCGCGCGGCCTCGAGGTCGGCGCGACGGTGCTGTCCGGCGCCGAGGCCCCGATCAAGGCCGGCAACACGCTGCCGATCCGCAACATCCCGGTGGGCTCGATCATCCACGCCGTCGAGATGCTGCCCGGCAAGGGCGCGCAGATCGCGCGTTCGGCTGGCGCCTCGGTGACGCTGCTGGCGCGCGAAGGCACCTACGCGCAGCTGCGCCTGCGCTCGGGTGAAGTGCGCAAGATCCACATCGACTGCCGCGCCACCATCGGCGAGGTGTCGAACGAGGAACACAGCCTGCGCCAGTACGGCAAGGCCGGCGCGATCCGCTGGAAGGGCATCCGCCCGACCGTGCGCGGCGTCGCGATGAACCCGGTCGACCACCCGCACGGCGGCGGCGAAGGCCGCACCGGCGAGGGCAAGCCCCAGGTGTCGCCGTGGAACACGCTGACCAAGGGCTATCGCACGCGCAGCAACAAGCGCACGCAGACGATGATCGTCTCGCGCCGCAAGAAGTGAGGTCGTAGGAAATGACCCGTTCACTCAAGAAGGGTCCCTTCGTGGACCACCATCTGCTGGCCAAGGTCGAGAAGGCCGCCGCCATCAAGGACAAGAAGCCGATCAAGACCTGGTCGCGCCGCTCGACGATCCTGCCGGAATTCATCGGCCTGACCGTCGCCGTGCACAACGGCAAGCAGCACGTGCCCGTCTACGTGACCGACCAGATGGTCGGCCACAAGCTCGGCGAATTCGCCATGACCCGCTTGTTCAAGGGCCACCCCGCGGACAAGAAGGCCAAGAAGTAAGGAGCCGCTGAAATGGCAACCGAAACCAAGGCCAGCGTGCGCGGCGTGCGTCTGTCGGTCGACAAGGGCCGCCTCGTCGCCGACATGATCCGCGGCAAGAAGGTCGACCAGGCGATCAACATCCTCACCTTCACGCCCAAGAAGGCGGCCGTCATCATCAAGAAGGCGGTGGAGAGCGCGGTCGCGAACGCCGAGCACAACGACGGCGCCGACATCGACGAGCTGAAGGTCAAGTCGATCTACGTGGAGCAGGGCGCCACGCTGAAGCGCTTCTCCGCGCGCGCCAAGGGCCGCGGCAACCGCATCAGCAAGCCCACCTGCCACATCTACGTGACCGTCGGGAACTGAAGGAAGACCATGGGACAGAAGATCCATCCGACCGGTTTCCGCCTGAGCGTCACGCGCGCCTGGGGCTCGCGCTGGTTCGCCACCAACCGCAACTTCGCCGGTATGCTGGCCGAAGACCTGCAGGTGCGCGACTACCTGAAGACCAAGCTGAAGAACGCCGCCGTCTCGCGCATCCTGATCGAGCGCCCGGCCAAGAACGCCCGCATCACCATCTTCTCGGCGCGCCCGGGCGTGGTGATCGGCAAGAAGGGCGAGGACATCGAGAACCTGAAGGCCGAGCTGGCCAAGCGCCTGGGCGTGCCCGTGGCGGTGAACATCGAGGAGGTGCGCAAGCCCGAGGTCGATGCCCAGCTCATCGCCGACAGCATCACCCAGCAGCTCGAGAAGCGCATCATGTTCC
>CAYVXO010000343.1:0-4038 GCA_964454485.1 uncultured Rubrivivax sp. | reverse complement strand
ACCTGGGCCGCGGCGGCGTGTTCGGCCAGTACCGCGGGCTGCAGCAGCGCTTCGGGCCTGATCGCGTGATCGACACCCCGATCAGCGAAGCCAACATCATGGGCGCCGCCGTCGGCATGGCGCTCACCGGGCTGAAGCCGGTGGTCGAACTGCGCGTCATCGACTTCGCGCTCTGCGCGATGGACGAGATCGTCAACCAGGCGGCGAAGAACCGCTTCATGTTCGGCGGCCAGGGCCGCGTGCCGCTGGTGGCGCGCATGCCCATCGGCATCTGGACCGCTTCGGCGGCGCAGCACTCGCAGTCGCTTGAAAGCTGGTTCGCGCACCTGCCCGGCCTGGTGGTGGTGACGCCGGCCACGCCGCAGGACAACTTCGGCCTCCTGAACAGCGCGCTCGCCTGCGGCGACCCGGTGGTCTACCTGGAGCACAAGGAACTGTGGCCGTTGAGCGCGCCGGTGGACACCGCACTGGAAGTGCCGCTTGGCAAGGCCGCGAAGCTGCGCGAAGGCGGCGACCTGACGATCGTCACCTGGTCGCGCGGCGTCGCGCCGGCGCTGGAGGCGCTGGACCTGCCCGAACTGAAGGGCGCGGGCGTCGACCTCCTCGACCTGCGCACGCTCTGGCCCTGGGACCAGGCCGCGGTGTTCGAATCCGCCGCGCGCACGAAGCGGCTGCTGGTGGTGCACGAAGCGGTGCAGGTGGCCGGCTTCGGCGCCGAGGTCGCCGCCGCCACGGCCGAAGCCACCGGCTGCCGTGTCGCCCGCTGGGGCGCGCCGCGCATTCCCGTGGGCTACGCGCCGGTGCTGGAAGCCGAATCGCGCATCACCCCGCAAAAGATCGCGCAGGCCGCGCTGCGGCTGCTCGAAAGACGCTGAGACGAACGAAGACAGATCCCCGCTGAAGGAGCATTCACCACCATGACCACGCAAGGCATCCGCACCCGCCGCCACTTCCTGCAGACCACCGCCGCCGCCGGCGCCCTGGCCACCGTCGGCCAGCCGCTGTTCGCGCAGCAGGCCGAGCTCAGCTTCAAGTGGGCCAACAACATCCCGGCCACCCACCCGAGCACGGTGCGCATCAAGGAGGCGGCCGACGCCATCCGCGCCGAGAGCAAGGGCCGGGTCGACATCCAGCTGTTCCCCAACAACCAGCTCGGCGGCGACACCGACATGCTGAGCCAGGTGCGTTCGGGCGCGATCGACTTCTTCCCGCTCTCGGGCCTGATCCTGCAGACCCTGGTGCCGCTGGCCGCCATCAACGGCCTGGCCTTCGCGTTCAAGGACTACCCCACCGTGTGGGCGGCGATGGACGGCGAGCTGGGCGCCTTCGTGCGTGCCGCCATCAACAAGGTGAACCTGCACGTCTTCGACAAGTGCCTGGACAACGGCTTCCGCAACATCACCACCAGCACCAAGCCGATCAACACCGCGGCCGACCTGCAGGGCTTCAAGATCCGGGTGCCGGTGAGCCCGCTGTGGACCAGCATGTTCAAGGCCTTCGGCGCCGCGCCGGCGTCGATCAACTTCAGCGAGGTCTACTCGGCGCTGCAGACCAAGGTGGTGGAAGGGCAGGAGAACCCGCTCGCCATCATCGAGATCGCCAAGCTCTACGAAGTGCAGAAGTACGTCAGCATGACCGGCCACATGTGGGACGGCCAGTGGATCCTGGCCAACGGCCGCCGCTGGGCCGGCACGCCGGCCGACGTGCAGGCGCTCGTCACGAAGCACGTGACCGAAGCGGTGGTGAAGCAGCGCGACGACATCCGCCGCCTGAACAACAGCATCGAGGCCCAGCTCAAGGCCAAGGGCATGATCTTCAACTACCCCGACGTGAAGACCTTCCGCGAAGCGCTCAGCAAGGCCGGCTTCTACAAGGAATGGCGCACCAAGTTCGGCGACGACGCGATGGCCAAGCTGGAGAAGTACTCCGGCAAGCTCGCCTGAGCCCGTGCACGCCGCAGAAGAGGGCGCGGCGCCGCGCGCGCGCGGCTTCGTCGCCTTCGACCGCCTGATCGGTGCGCTGACCGACTGGCCGGCGGCGCTGCTGGTGCTGCTGGAGACCGGCATCCTGCTGGCCGGGGTGATCTCGCGCTACGTGTTCAACGCGCCGCTCACCTGGTCGGACGAACTGGCGTCGATCCTCTTCCTGTGGCTGGCGATGCTGGGCGCGGTGATCGCGCTGCGGCGCGGCGAACACATGCGGCTGACGACCATCGTCAACGCCCTGTCGCCGCGCACGCGCGCCTTCGTCGACTCGGTCGCGATGGCGCTGGTGCTGCTCTTCGTGGCGCTGCTGCTGCGCCCGGCCTGGGAGCACTTCGAAGACCAGTGGGTCGTCACCACGCCGGCGCTGGAATGGCACGACGGCGTGCGCGTCGCCGCCATCGGCGTGGGCGCGGTGCTGATGGTCTTCATCGCCACGGCGCGATTGCTGGAACGCGCCGGCTGGCAGCAACTGCTCGCCGTGCTGGCGCTGGTGGCGGTGGTGGGCACGCTGGCCTGGTTCGCGAAGCCGGCGCTCATGAAGCTGGGCAACACCAACCTGCTGCTCTTCTTCGTGGTCGGCGTGGGCATCGGCGTCGCCCTGGGCATGCCGATCGGCTTCGCCTTCGGGCTCGCCACGCTGTCCTACCTGGCGCTGACCACGCGCACGCCGCTCACCATCGTCGTGAGCCGCATGGACGAGGGCATGTCGCACATCATCCTGCTGTCGGTGCCGCTGTTCGTGTTCCTGGGCGCGCTGATCGCGATGACCGGGCTGGCGCGTGCGATGGTGGACTTCCTCGCCGCGCTGATCGGCCACGTGCGCGGTGGCCTGCAGTACGTGCTGCTGGGTGCGATGTATCTCGTCAGCGGCATCTCGGGTTCGAAGGCGGCCGACATGGCGGCCGTCGCGCCCGCGCTGTTCCCGGAGATGAAGCGCCGCGGCGCGAAGGGCGGCGACCTGGTGGCGCTGCTGTCGGCTTCGGGCGCGATGAGCGAGACCATTCCGCCCAGCCTGGTGCTCATCACCATCGGCGCCGTCACCGGCGTCTCGATCAGCGCGCTCTTCACCGGCGGCCTGCTGCCGGCGGTGGTGGGCTTGGCTGCGCTGTGCGTGCTGGTGTGGTGGCAGACGCGCGGCGAGGACATGACCGGCGTGCAGCGTGCCAGCGGCGCGCAGATCCGGCGCGCGCTGCTGGTGGCGCTGCCGGCGCTGGCGCTGCCCTTCGTGATCCGTACCGTGGTGGTGGAAGGCGTGGCCACCGCCACCGAGGTGTCGACCGTCGGCGTGGCCTACACGGTGCTGGCCGGCATCTTCATCTACCGCCAGTTCGACTGGCGGCAGTTGAAGCCGGTGCTGGTGGACACGGCCTCGCTCTCGGGCGCGATCCTGCTCATCATCGGCTGCGCCACGGCCATGGCCTGGGCGCTCACGCAGTCGGGCTTCTCGAACGCGCTCGTCGCCACCATGAAGGCGGTGCCGGGCGGCAAGGCAGGTTTCCTGGTGGTTTCGCTGCTGGCCTTCGTGATCCTGGGCAGCGTGCTCGAAGGCATTCCGGCCATCGTGCTGTTCGGGCCGCTGCTGTTCCCGGTGGCGCGCGCCCTGGGCGTGCACGAGGTGCACTACGCGATGGTGGTGATCTTCGCGATGGGCCTGGGCCTGTTCGCGCCGCCCTTCGGCGTCGGCTTCTACGCCGCCTGCGCCATCGGCAAGGTGCCGCCAGACCAGGCCTTCGGCCGCGTCTGGCCGCACCTGGGGGCGCTGTTCCTGGCGCTGCTGGTGATTGCCGCGGTGCCGTGGATCTCGACCGGGTTCCTCTGAACCCAGTCGCGCCAGGTCACGCCTTGCCCTTGCGCAGCGTCGGCAGCCCCACGCCGCTGGCGTCAAAACCGCCGTCGGCGGCCAGGGTCTGGCCGTTGACGTAGCTCGCCTCCGGGCTGCACAGGAAGCCCACCGTGTTGGCGATCTCCTCGGTGGTGCCGTAGCGGTTGAGCGGTATCGCGTCGTAGTAGTCGCTGCGGATGGCCACCGTGTGCACGAGCTTGCTCATCTCGG
>CAYVXO010000342.1:0-4080 GCA_964454485.1 uncultured Rubrivivax sp. | reverse complement strand
AGGCGCTGATCGAAGCCGCCGGCGGCAAGGTCGCGGGCTCGGTGTCGAAGAAGACGCACTACGTGATCGCCGGCGAAGAGGCCGGCAGCAAGCTCGACAAGGCGCGCGAGCTGGGCGTGCCGGTGCTGGACGAAGCCGGACTTCAGGCGTTGCTGGCTCAGTCCGGCGCCGGGTAGCCGGTGATGGCGCGGATGCGCCGGTTCAGCGGCGCCAGGCGGCCGGCGAGCGGGCGGAACACCTCGCGGTAGAGCGAGTCGTAGAGCCGCACGTTCGCGGCCTGCGGCTCGAAGCGCTCGCCCGGCCGCGCCATCGCCAGCGCGGCTTCGCGCACGCTGCCGTACCAGCCCAGGCCGGCGGCGCCGATCATCGCGGCGCCCAGCGCCGATGCGTCGCTCCAGCGCGCGCGTTCGGCCGCCAGGCCGAAGACGTCGGCGGCGATCTGCATCGCGCCTGGGCTCTGCGAGCCACCGCCGGCCACCACCAGCTTCGTCAGCCGGCGGCCGGTGCGGCGCTCGATCAGCTCGCGGCCGGCGCGCAGCTGCATCACCAGGCCTTCGAGCAGCGCGCGGTACACGTGCGCGCGGCCATGCACGTCGCCGAAGCCGATGAGCGCGCCTTTCGCCTCCGGCCCGGGGTCGCGCAGGCCAGGGCTCCAGTGCGGCAGCGCGATGAGGCCCATCGCACCGGGCGGCGTGGCGGCGAGCCAGGCCTCGAACTGCGCTGGGTCGCCGCCGAACTCGCGTTGGAACCAGCTCACCAGCCAGAAGCCGCGCTGGACGTGGATTTCGGTGTTGAAGGCGCCGGGCAGGGCGGCCGGGTAGGCCGGCAGCAGGCGTTCGACCTCGACGTACTTCGGCTGCGTGACGTTGATGGCCGCCGCGGTGCCGAAGGACAGCTGCGCCGTCGTCGGGTCGAGCGCGCCGCAGCCCAGCACCTCGCAGGCCTTGTCGGCGGCGGCGGCGATGAGCGGCAGGCCGCGCGGCAGGCCCAGTTGCGCGGCGGCGCGGTCGCTCAGCCGGCCCAGCGGGGCGCCGGGGGGCCGCAGTTCACCCAGCTGTGAACGCCGGATCGCGAGCGCCTTCCAGTGCCACGAACGCGGCCCGGCCCATTGCTGGCGCCGGTAGTCGAAGGGCAGGTAGCCCACCTGGCAGGCGCTGGAGTCGACCCACTCGCCGGTGAGCTGCTGCGTCAGCCAGCCCGAGAGCAGCACGAAGCGTTCGGTGCGGCGCCAGAGGTCGGGTTCGTGCTGGGCCAGCCAGTTGGCCTCGGCCTGGCGTTGCAGGTGGCGCAGCAGCTGGCGTGCACTGGCCAGGCGGAAGGCCGATGACCACAGCAGCCCCAGCGGCGGCGGCGCGCTCGCCAGCCGCTGGTCGGGCCAGACGATGGCCGGGCGCAGCGGCGTGCCGTCGGCCCGCGCGCACAGCACGGTGCCGCGCTGCGTGGTGAGCGCGAGCGCGGCCACGCGCGCCGGGTCCAGCTGCGCCCACAGGCCCTGGACGGCGGCCACCAGGGCCGCGTGGTAGGCCGCGCCGTCCTGCTCGGCCCAGCCCGGCTGCGGTGCGCGGAAGGCCGGCTGCAGCGGCACCTGGGTGCGCGCGAGACGCTCGCCGCCGCGGTCGAAGGCGAGGGCGCGCACGCTCTGCGTGCCGACGTCGATCGCGAGCAGCAGGTCGGCGGCCATCAGCCGCCGCCGGGCCGTCCCAAGGCGGCTGAGCGCCCCCTCGGGGGGCAGCGAAGCGTGGGGGTCGTCATGCGCCGGCATTGTCTCCGCCGGCCTCGGATAATCGACAGAGGCAAACACCGAGAGACCGCATGGCCGTTCGCGAGATCCTGAAGATGGGCGACCCGCGCCTGCTGCGCGTGGCGCCGCCGGTGCAGGCGTTCGACACGCCCGAGCTGCACGCGCTGGTGGCCGACATGTTCGACACCATGGCGGCGGCCAACGGCGCCGGGCTGGCGGCGCCGCAGATCGGCGTCGACCTTCAGCTGGTGATCTTCGGCTTCGAGCGCAACGAGCGCTACCCCGAAGCACCGCCGGTGCCGATGACGGTGCTGCTGAACCCGACCATCACGCCGCTCTCCGACGAACGGGAGGAGGGCTGGGAAGGCTGCCTCTCGGTGCCCGGCCTGCGCGGCGTGGTGCCGCGCTGGCGCCGCATCCGCTACACCGGCTTCGATGCCAGCGGCAAGCCCATCGAACGCGAGGCTGAAGGCTTCCATGCGCGTGTGGTGCAGCACGAGTGCGACCACCTGATCGGCCGCCTGTACCCGACGCGCATGACGGACCTGACCCGGCTCGGGTTCACCAGCGTGCTGTTCCCCGAGCTCGACCCGGCGGCCGACGACTGACCAGGGGCCTACCGGCGCACCGAACGCGCCAGTGCCGGCACGTCGGGCGAGGTGAGCGAACGCAGGAAGGCCAGCAGCGCCGCGCGGTCGGCGCCGTCCAGCTCGAAGGGGCGGATGCGCGGGTCCTGCTGCGGGTCCGACGGCGTGCCGCCGCGGGCGTAGTGGTCCAGCACGTCTTCTAGCGTGGCGAGCGACCCGTCGTGCATGTACGGCGCCGTGAGCGCCACGTTGCGCAGGCTGGGGGTGCGGAAGGCGCGCAGGTCGGCGGGGTCGTGCGTGACCTCCCAGCGGCCCAGGTCGGGTGCGTCGGGCAGGCCGATGCGGCGCAGCGTCGGCGCGTCCAGGCGCGCCTCGAGGCCGGGCACCAGCGTGAAGGCGGCGCCTTCGCCGCGCGCCGCGTCGCTGCGCGCCTGCACGCCGGTGTCGTGGAACAGCCCGTCGCTGAAGAGGGCGTCGTTCGCGCCGGCGCGGTGGCAGCGCTCGCAGCCCAGGCGCAGGAAGAGCGCGTAGCCGCGCTCGGCCTCGGCGCCCAGCGCGCCGGCCTCGCCGCCGTAGCGCCAGCGGTCGAACGGCGAGTCCGCCGCGACCAGCGTGCGCTGGTAGGCCGCCAGCGCGCCGGCCACGCGCGCCGGTGTCGGCCGCGCGCTGCCGAACGCGCGCACGAAGGGCGCCCGGTAGTCGGGCAGCGCGGCGATGCGGCGCATCACCGTGGCGATGTCCGGGTTGGCCATCTCGTCGGGGTGCAGCACCGGCTGCAGCGCCTGTGCCTCCAGGCTGGCGGCGCGGCCGTCGACGAACAGCGACGCGGCGTAGGCCACGTTGAGCAGGCTGGGCGCGTTGCGGCGCAGGCTCACGCCTTCCATGCCGACCGAGGTCCTGAGCTGGTTGACGGTGAAGCCCTGCTCCGGCACGTGGCACATCGCGCACGACAGCGTGCCGTTCACCGACAGCCGGCGGTCGGCGAAGAGCTTCGCGCCCAGCGCCGCCTGCGCCGCCGGCGGCGCCGCCAGCGGCGGCAGCCCCAGCGGCGCGGCGCGGGTGCCGGTGGCCAGCACCACCACCGCCGCCGCCAGGGCCTGCCGCCGGGCGTGTTTCATCGGGCCGCCTGCTCCTCCAGGCGCAGCGTGCGCAGGTCGTTGAGCAGCACCTGCGTGTCCAGCGTGCCGATGCCGTAGATCTCGCGCACCTGCGCGCGTGCGTCGACGAGAAAGACCTTCAGCAGGTGGTTGAGCGTGCGCGTGGGCCGCCCGCCGGCGTCGGTCTCGACCGTCACGTCCTGCCCGAAGCCCGCCAGCAGCGGCAGCAGCGCCGGCACCGACGCGGTGGTCAGGAAGCGCCAGTGCACCACGGGGTCGGTGGCGCGCGCGCCGGCGAGGCGGCGCATCTCCTGCGGCGTGTCGTGCGAGGGGTCGAAGCTGATGCTGACGAGCTGCGCGCGCGCGGCCAGCGCCGGGTCGGCGCGCAGCGCCGCTTCCAGTTCGCCCAGCACCGCCCAGGCGCGCGGGCAGCCCTCGGGGTCGCGGCAGTAGCTGTAGATGAACGAGACCACGCTCAGGCGGCCCGCCAGCAGGCGCCGCAGCGGGTGGGGCCGGCCGTCGCTTTCCAGCACCGTGCCGGCGGGGGCGTCCATCACGCGCGGCAGCACGTAGCTGCCGGGCGCGGGCAGGCGCGTGGCGTCGACCCGTGCCGTGCTGCGCGGGCCGCTGGGCGCGTCGGTCGCGCCGCGTGCCG
>CAYVXO010000341.1:0-4083 GCA_964454485.1 uncultured Rubrivivax sp. | reverse complement strand
AAGTGCTTCATGCACAAGGCGCGCGGCATGGTGCGCGACGTCTTCCGCACCCGCAACATGCGTGCGCTGCCCGGCACCGTGGGACTGGGCCAGGTGCGCTACCCCACCGCCGGCAACGCCTACAGCGAGGAAGAGGCGCAGCCCTTCTACGTCAACGCGCCCTTCGGCCTGGTGCTGGTGCACAACGGCAACCTGACGAACGCGCACGCGCTGAAGGCCGAGCTGTTCGACATCGACCGCCGCCACATCAACACCGAGAGCGACACCGAGGTGCTGATCAACGTGCTGGCGCACGAGCTCGAAGGCGCCGCGCGCGACCTGGCACTGACGCCGGAGACCATCTTCAAGGCGGTGGCCGCGGTGCACCGGCGCATCAAGGGCTCGTACGCGGTGATCGCGCTCATCGCCGGCCACGGCCTGCTGGCCTTCCGCGACCCCTACGGCATCCGCCCGCTGGCGCTGGGCAGCGGGCCCGAAGGCGAGATGATGGTCGCCAGCGAGTCGGTGGCGCTGGAAGGCAGCGGCTTCCGCCTGCAGCGCGACGTGGCGCCGGGCGAGGCGATCTTCGTCGACATGGAAGGCCGCGTGCATGCGCGCCAATGCGCGCTGCAGCCCTCGCTGAACCCCTGCATCTTCGAATACGTGTACCTGGCGCGGCCCGACTCGGTGCTGGACGGCATCTCGGTCTACCAGGCGCGGCTGAACCTGGGCGAGACGCTGGCGCAGCGCGTCATCTCCACGATGCCGCCTTCGGAGATCGACGTCGTCATCCCGATCCCCGAAAGCAGCCGGCCGAGCGCGATGCAGCTGGCGCAGAAGATCGGCAAGCCCTACCGCGAAGGCTTCGTGAAGAACCGCTACGTGGGCCGCACCTTCATCATGCCGGGGCAGGCGGTGCGCAAGAAGAGCGTGCGCCAGAAGCTCAACGCGATCGGGCTGGAGTTCCGCAACCGCAACGTGCTGCTGGTGGACGACAGCATCGTGCGCGGCACCACCAGCAAGGAGATCGTGCAGATGGCGCGCGAGGCTGGCGCGCGCAAGGTCTACATGGCCAGCGCCGCGCCGCCGGTGCGCTACCCCAACGTCTACGGCATCGACATGCCGACGAAGGAGGAGCTCATCGCGCACGGCCGCACCATCGCCGAGATCAAGGCCTTCATCGGTGCCGACGAGCTGATCTACCAGGACGTGGACGCGATGAAGCGCGTCATCGGGGCCCTGAACACGAAGCTCGCCGGCTTCGAGGCGAGCTGCTTCGACGGCCGCTACATCACCGGCGACGTGAGCGAGAGCGACTTCGCCGCGCTGGAGGCGCAGCGCCGCCTGCAGTTCGACGAGGACGAGGACCCGCAGCGCAGCCGGCTCGCGCTGCAGTCCGCGGCCGAGGAACGCGCATGATCCCCAGGACCGACCTGCCGGCCGACGCGCGGCTGGACACGCTGGCCGTGCGCGAGGGTCTGCCGCCTTCGCCCTGGGGCGAGAACTCCGAGGCGCTGTTCCTCACCAGCTCCTTCGTGCACCCGGACGCCGCCACCGCGGCGCGCCGCTTCGCGAACGAGGAAGACGCCTTCGTCTACAGCCGCTTCTCGAACCCGACGGTCACGATGATGGAGCGGCGGCTGGCGGCGCTGGAAGGCGCCAGCGGCTGCATCGGCACCGCCAGCGGCATGGCGGCGATCCTCATCACCATCCTGGCGCTGCTGAAGTCGGGCGACCACGTAGTGTGCTCGCGCGGCGTGTTCGGATCGACGATCAAGCTGTTCCAGGACTTCGCGAAGTACGGCATCGAGACCAGCTTCGTGAGCCAGACCGACGTCGACGAATGGCGCGCGGCGATGAAGCCGAACACGAAGCTGCTCTTCGCCGAGACACCCAACAACCCGCTCACCGAGGTGTGCGACATCGCGGCGCTGGCCGGCATCGCGCACGCGAAGGGCGCGCTGCTGATGGTGGACAACTGCTTCTGCAGCCCGGCGCTGCAGCAGCCGGTGAAGCTGGGCGCCGACCTCGTCATGCACTCGGGCACCAAGTACCTGGACGGCCAGGGCCGCGTGATTGCCGGCGCCGTGTGCGGACCGCAGGAACTCATCGACACGAAGTTCGTGCCGGTGATGCGCTCGGCCGGCATGGCGCTCTCGCCCTTCAACGCGTGGGTGGTGCTCAAGGGGATGGAGACCTTGTCGATCCGGCTCAAGGCGCAGAGCGAACGTGCGCTCGCGCTCGCGCACTGGCTCGAAACGCAGCCCGCGGTGGAGCGCGTCTTCCACCCCAGCCTGCCTTCGCACCCGCAGCACGCGCTGGCGATGGCGCAGCAGTCGGGGCAGGGCGGGGCGGTGGTGTCGTTCATCGTGAAGGGCGGCCGCGCCGGCGCCTGGGCGGTGGAAGACGCCACGCGCATCTGCTCGATCACCGCCAACCTGGGCGACACCAAGACCACCATCACCCATCCGGCGACCACCTCGCACGGCCGCCTGACCGAGGAGCAGCGGCTCGCTGCCGGCATCACGCAGGGCCTGCTGCGCGTGGCGGTGGGGCTGGAAGACCCGGAAGACCTGAAGGCCGACCTGCAGCGCGGGCTGGCGACGCTCGCATGACTGTCAGAACCCGCATCGCCCCGTCGCCGACGGGCTTCCTGCACTTGGGCACGGCGCGCACCGCGCTCTATTCCTGGGCCTACGCGCGCCACCACGGCGGGCAGTTCGTGCTGCGCATCGAGGACACCGACGTCGCGCGGTCCACGCAGGATTCGGTGCAGCAGATCCTGGACGCGATGGAGTGGCTGGGCCTGGACTACGACGAAGGCCCGTACTACCAGATGCAGCGACTGGAGCGCTACCACGCGGTGGTCGACCAGATGATCGCCGCCGGCACCGCCTACAAGTGCTACTGCTCGCCCGAGGAACTGGACGCGATGCGCGAGGCGCAGCGCGCGCGCGGCGAGAAGACGCGCTACGACGGCCGCTGGCGGCCCGCGCCGGGCAAGCAGCTGCCGCCGGTGCCCGAAGGCGTGAAGCCGGTGGTGCGCTTCGCGAACCCGGCCTCCGGCGTGGTGCGCTGGGACGACCTAGTGAAGGGGCCGATCAGCATCGGCAACGAGGAGATCGACGACCTGATCATCCTGCGGCCCGACGGAGTGCCGACCTACAACTTCGCCGTCGTGGTCGACGACTGGGACATGAAGATCACCCATGTCTTCCGCGGCGACGAGCACATCAACAACACGCCCTGGCAGATCAACATCTTCAAGGCGCTGGGCGCGCCGCTGCCGCAGTTCGGCCATTGCCCCATCATCCTGGGCGACGACGGCCTGAAGCTCAGCAAGCGCCGCGGCGCCGTCAGCGTGACGGCCTACCAGGAGATGGGCTACCTGCCCGAGGCGATGCTCAACTACCTGGCGCGCCTGGGCTGGAGCCACGGCGACGACGAACTCTTCAGCGCGCAGCAGATGGTGCAGTGGTTCGACGGCAGCCACCTCGCGAAGAGCCCTGCGCAATGGGACCCGGCCAAGCTGGCCTGGGTGAACGCGCAGTGGCTCAAGCAGGCCGACGACGCCCGGCTGGCGAAGCTGGTGCGGCACCAACTGGCCACGCGCGGTGTCGCGGCCGACGACCTGGACCTGCTGTCGCGCGCGGCCGCGCTCTTCAAGGACCGTTCGACGACGGTGGTGGAACTGGCCGACTGGGTCGAGATGATGTTCGTGCCGGTCACGCCGCGCGAGGAAGACCTGGCCCAGCACGTGACCGAAGCGGTGAAGCCCGCGCTGCGCGAACTGCGCGAGCGCCTGGCCGAGATCGACTGGGACAAGGGCACCATCGCCGCCGCGATGAAGCAGGTGCTCGGTGCGCACCAGCTGAAGATGCCGCAGCTCGCGCCCGCGGTGCGCGTTCTGGTGTGCGGTCGTGCGCAGACGCCTTCGATCGACGCCGTGCTGGCGCTCTTCCCGCGTGAAGAGGTGCTGGCGCGATTGCGGAAGGTCTGAACGAATCGGCTATACTCGCAGACTCGCTTCCAAACGGTGCGGTCCAGACCTGGGGGTATAGCTCAGCTGGGAGAGCGCTTGCATGGCATGCAAGAGGTCAGCGG
>CAYVXO010000340.1:0-4102 GCA_964454485.1 uncultured Rubrivivax sp. | reverse complement strand
GACAGCGAGGCCACCGCACGCGCGATGCGGCGCCCGCCGCGGCCGCCGGCGAACAACCCGGCAGCGGCGGCCAGCGCAATGGCGGCAAGCAGCAGACCGGCCGCCCGCCAGACCGGCGCGCGGTGCGCCGCGGCCGTGACGTCGACCAGCACGCGCCACGGCGCCACGCGGGTGGCAGCCTGCGCGCGCACGCCGCCTTCGGCGCCGGACTTCGCGTCGGCCCCGGGCGGCAACGCGCCGGCCACCAGCTGCTGGCGGCCGTCGACGATGGCGGCCGACCAGCCGACGGGCAGGCGCATCGAGTCGATGCGCTCCTGCAGGCGCGCGAGCTCCAGCGTCGTGAGCAGGGCCTGGTGGGCGATGTCGCCGCGCAGCACCGGCACCGCCAGCGCCACCAGCGGCCGCTGGATGACCGGCCCCATGACCACGTCGCCCACCGCCGGGCGGCGGCTGGAGATCGCTTCGGGCGCCGCGGCGCGGCCCTGCGGCCGCGGCATCGGCGGCAGGGCCTGGCCGAAGGGCACGCCGGTGTGCAGCAGCATGCGGCCCTCGTCGTCGGCCAGCAACAGCTCGGCGCCGAACAGGCGCCGGTAGGCCTGCGCGCGGCGGTGGAAGTCGGCCAGCCGGCCTTCGTCGAGCAGCGGGGACTCGGCCAGCAGCCGCAGCGCCGCGAAGCGCTCCTGCAGGTTGTCGTCGATGGCGTCGGCGAGCTGCTGCGCGTGGCGGCGGGCGTCCTGCTCGTCGGCCATGCGCAGGCGGTGCACGTTGTCCCAGGCCAGCAGGGCCGACAGCAGCAGCGGCGGCAGCAGCGACCACCACATCAGGCGTTGCAGGTAGCGCCGCAGCGAGGGCCCTTGCGCGGCGGGCGGCGCGGAGTCTCGGGTGCCTGTTTCCGTCACATCGGTTCGGGTGGGGGACGCCCGAGCATGCTAGCCGCAGGCCCGTGCAGAAGGCACCGGAGGCCACCACCGAGTGTGGCCTTGATCGCAGGTCTTGACGGCCGTCAAGCGGTCACTTACCCGGGCCGCGCACAGTCGCGCCCGTTCGTCCAACGGAGCTTCCATGACCATTCTCGGCGTGATCGTGCGCACGCGCCCCGGCGCCACCGAAGCGGTGCGCGCGAAGCTGCGCGAAAGGCCGGGCGTGGACATCGCGGCCGACCCTGGCGACGGGCGGCTCATCCTCGTCATCGACGACTGCGAGGCGCACAGCGCGCCCGCCACGCTGGGCGAACTCGCGACCTGGCCGCAGGTGATCAACACCTCGCTGGTCTACGAGTACTCGGGCCCCGACTCGCCGCCGGCCGCCGCGGCGGTCGGCGCCTACCAGGACTGGCGCGCCGGCTTGGGCTCGGTCAAGCCCTGAGGCCCTGGCGCCGCACGGCGCCGCGTTCTTGAAGCAGTTCAATGCGGCGCTCGCTGTTGCGTCGCAGCATCAGGATCAGATCGCAGAGCAACCTGCGCCTCGGCGCGACAGAGATGAGCATGCACAGCCACCGCAGAGACTTCCTCAAGAGCCAGGCCCTGGCCGCCACCGCGGCCGCCGCCGGCGTGCCGATCACCGTGCACGGCGCGGCTTCGGCGCCCGCGGGCGGCGCCGACGCCACCGTGCGCTGGGACAAGGCGCCCTGCCGCTTCTGCGGCACCGGCTGCTCGGTGCTGGTGGGCGTGCAGGACGGGCGTGTCGTCGCCACCCAGGGCGACCCGGAAGCGCCGGTGAACCGCGGCCTGAACTGCATCAAGGGCTACTTCCTCTCCAAGATCATGTACGGCCGTGACCGCCTGACGCAGCCGCTGATGCGCCAGAAGGACGGCCAGTACGACAAGAACGGCGAGTTCGTGCCGGTGAGCTGGGACCAGGCCTTCGACCTCATGGCGGCGAAGTGGAAGGAGGCGCTGAAGACCGACGGCCCCGGCGCGGTGGGCATGTTCGGCTCCGGCCAGTGGACCATCTTCGAAGGCTACGCGGCCGCCAAGCTGTGGAAGGCCGGCTTCCGTTCGAACAACCTGGACCCCAACGCGCGCCACTGCATGGCCAGCGCGGTGGCCGGCTTCATGCGCAGCTTCGGCATCGACGAGCCGATGGGCTGCTACGACGACATCGAGCAGGCCGACGCCTTCGTGCTGTGGGGCAGCAACATGGCCGAGATGCACCCGGTGCTGTGGAGCCGCATCACCGACCGCCGGCTCTCCAACCCGAACAGCAAGGTGGTGGTGCTCTCGACCTTCGAGCACCGCAGCTTCGACCTCGCCGACCTGGGCATCGTCTTCACGCCGCAGACCGACTTGGCGATCCTGAACTACATCGCGAACTACCTGATCACCCACAAGGCGGTGAACACCGAGTTCGTGAAGAGGAACGTCAACTTCAGGAAGGGTACCGACGACATCGGCTACGGCCTGCGCCCCGCGCACGCGCTGGAGAAGGACGCGAAGGCGAACGGCTACCCCGGTGCCGACGGCAAGCCGAAGGGCAACCCGAACGACAGCAC
The DNA here is from genome assembly GCA_964454485.1 of uncultured Rubrivivax sp. Taxonomy (GTDB): domain Bacteria; phylum Pseudomonadota; class Gammaproteobacteria; order Burkholderiales; family Burkholderiaceae_C; genus Rubrivivax. The sequence continues at coordinate 1,611 of CAYVXO010000340.1, read as the reverse complement.
GCCGATGAGCTTCGACGAGTTCGCGAAGTTCGTCGGCGAGTACACCGCCGAGAAGGTGAGCAAGCTCTCCGGCGTGCCGGTGAAGCAGCTGGAAGACCTGGCCAAGGTCTACGCCGACCCGAAGCTCAAGGTGATGAGCCTGTGGACCATGGGCTTCAACCAGCACACGCGCGGCACCTGGGCCAACAACATGGTCTACAACCTGCACCTGCTCACCGGCAAGATCAGCCAGCCGGGCAACAGCCCGTTCAGCCTGACCGGCCAGCCCAGCGCCTGCGGCACCGCGCGCGAGGTGGGCACCTTCGCGCACCGCCTGCCGGCCGACATGGTGGTGACCAACCCCGAACACCGCAAGCACGCCGAGGAGATCTGGCAGCTGCCCGAGGGCACGATCAACGACAAGATCGGCCTCCATGCGGTGGCGCAGAGCCGGGCGCTGAAGGACGGCAAGCTCAAGTGCTACTGGACCAGCACCACCAACAACATGCAGGCCGGCCCGAATGTGAACGGCGAGGTCTGGCCCGGCTGGCGCAACCCGGCCACCTTCGTGGTGGTGAGCGACGCCTACCCGACGGTGAGCGCGATGGCGGCCGACCTGATCCTGCCGAGCGCGATGTGGGTCGAGAAGGAAGGCGCCTTCGGCAACGCCGAGCGCCGCACCCAGTTCTGGCGCCAGCAGGTGGCAGCACCCGGGCAGGCGAAGAGCGACCTCTGGCAGTACGTCGAGTTCAGCAAGCGCTTCAAGGTGGAAGAGGTGTGGCCGGCCGAACTGCTGGAGAAAAAGCCGCAGTACAAGGGCAAGACGCTCTTCGACGTGCTCTACCGGAACGGCAAGGTCGACAAGTTCCCCGCCGCCGACCTGGTCAAGGTGAACGGCAGGTTCATCAAGGACTACGCCAACGACGAGAGCAAGGCCCTGGGCTTCTACCTGCACAAGGGCCTGTTTGAGGAATACGCCGAGTTCGGCCGCGGCCACGGCCACGACCTGGCGCCGTTCGACACCTATCACGAGGTGCGTGGCCTGCGCTGGCCGGTGGTGGACGGCAAGGAAACGCTCTGGCGCTTCCGCGAAGGCTACGACCCCTACGTCAAGGCCGGCGAAGGCGTCAGGTTCTACGGTAACAAGGACGGCAAGGCCAACGTCTTCGCCCTGCCCTACCAGCCCGCGGCCGAGGCGCCCGACAAGGACTTCGACCTGTGGCTGTGCACCGGCCGCGTGCTGGAACACTGGCACACCGGCAGCATGACGCGCCGCGTGCCCGAACTGCACCGCGCGGTGCCCGAGGCGGTGGTCTTCATGCACCCCGACGACGCCAAGGCGCGCGGCATCCAGCGCGGCATGAAGGTGAAGGTGGCCAGCCGCCGCGGCGAGATCCAGCTCGCGGTGGAGACCAAGGGCCGCAACAAGGTGCCGCAGGGCCTGGTGTTCATTCCCTTCTTCGACGAAGGCCGGCTGGTCAACAAGCTCACGCTCGACGCGACCTGCCCGATCAGCAAGGAAACCGACTTCAAGAAGTGCGCCGTGAAGGTGGTGCGCGCCTAGAACATGGCCCACCCCCGTAGCGCCTTCGGCGCTCCCCCTCAAGGGGGCGCCGCCAGCAGCCCGGCAAA
>CAYVXO010000339.1:0-4144 GCA_964454485.1 uncultured Rubrivivax sp. | reverse complement strand
AGGGGGCTCTTGGCATGGGTCTCCCGGCCGCGGATCGTTCGAATGGGGCGCGCGGCTCGCCGGTCGCCTGCATTAGGCTGAACCGGTCCCCCGGGCGTCTATTACCGGGACGGGTGATGGGATCTAACCCATTCGGGTTATTGGGTCTTTGCGGCCGACCGCGCGGGCGCCTCTAGCGGATCGCGATCTGCGTGAGTTCGCCGCCCTGCGGGTCCAGCACGTGCACCGCGCAGGCGATGCAGGGGTCGAAGCTGTGAATGGTGCGCTGGATCTCGAGCGGCTGCTTCGCGTCGTGCAGCGTGTGGCGGTCCATCAGCGCGGCCTCGTACGGACCGGGCTGGTTGGCGGCGTCGCGCGGGCCCGCGTTCCAGGTGCTGGGCACCACCGCCTGGTAGTTGTCGATGAGGCCGTTCTTGATGACCACATAGTGCAGCAGCGCGCCGCGCGGCGCTTCCATGAAGCCCACGCCCCGGGCCTCGGCCGGCCAGCGGGAAGGCTCCCACAGCGCCGCGTTGTGCACCGAGGTGTCGCCGGCTTTCAGGTTGGCCGTCAGCGCGTCCAGCCAGGCCGGCATCTGGTCGGCGACGATCTTCGATTCCAGCGTGCGCGCGGCGGTGCGGCCGAGGGTGGAGAACAGCGCCGTCAGCGGCAGGTCGAGCTGGCGCAGGGCCTGGGCGACGAGCGCCTTCGTCGGCTCGTGGCCGGTGGCATGGAGCATGGCCACGCGCGCCAAGGGGCCCACCTCCATCACCTGGCCGCGCCAGCGCGGCGACTTGAGCCACGAATAGGACTGGTCCACGTCGAGCTGCTCGTAGGGCGGCTTCGGGCCGGTGTAGTGCAGCGTGGTCTCGCCCTCGTGCGGGTGCAGCCCGGCCGACTTGCCGCGGCCGTAGTCGTACCAGGAATGGGCGACGAACTCCTGCACCTGCGCCGGGTCGCGCAGGTCCAGCGGTTCGACACGCGAGAGGTCGCGGCCGAGGATGACGCCGGCCGGAAAGAGGCGCGAGCCCGCGTCGTCGATGCCGTGGGAGGGGAAGTCGCCCACGGTGAGGAAGTTGCCCACCCCTTCGCCGCGCGCGAACCAGTCCTTGTAGAAGCCGGCGATGGCCAGCGTGTCGGGCAGGTAGACCTGGTCGACGAAGGCCTGCATCGAGCGGATGATGGACCGCAGGTCCTGCAGCGTGACGACGTTCAGCGCGGTGGCCGCGGCGCCTTCGCTGCCGGGGCCGGCGCTCACCGGGCTCGCGGCACCGCCGACCAGGAAGTTCGGGTGCGGGTTCTTGCCGCCGAAGATGGCGTGCAGGCGCGCCACGTCGCGCTGCCAGGCCAGCGCCTCCAGGTAATGCGCCAGCGCCATCAGGTTGGCTTCCGGCGGCAGCTTGTACCCGGGGTGGCCCCAGCAGCCGCCGGCGAAGATGCCCAGCTGGCCGCCTTCGACGAACTGCCCGACGCGCTTCTGCACGTCGGCGAAGTAGCCCGGGCTGGACTTGGGCCAGGCCGAGATCGACTGCGCGAGGGCCGAGGTCGCCTTCGGGTCGGCCTTCAGTGCGCTCACCACGTCGACCCAGTCGAGCGCGTGCAGGTGGTAGAAGTGCATCACGTGGTCGTGCACGTACTGCGCGCCGATCATCAGGTTGCGGATCAGCTGCGCGTTGGCGGGGATGGCCCAGCCGAGCGCATTCTCGACCGCGCGCACCGAGGCGATGCCGTGCACCAGCGTGCAGACACCGCAGATGCGCTGCGCGAAGGCCCAGGCCTCGCGCGGGTCGCGGCCGCGCAGGATGAGCTCGATGCCGCGCACCATGGTGCCCGAGCTCCAGGCGCCGGTGATGCGGCCGTCCTCGGACGTGCTGGCCTCGATGCGCAGGTGGCCTTCGATGCGGGTGATCGGGTCCACCACGACGCGCTTGTCCATCGTCGTTCCCCCCTCAGGCCTCGAGCCGCTCGGCGACCAGCTCGAGCAGGCTCTCGACCTTGCGGTTCCAGTTCACGTGCCTGGCACCCATCTCCAGCGTGATGCGGCACTGCCCGCAGCTGGTCACGAAGCGCTGCGCGCCGCTGTCCTCGACCTGGCGCTTCTTGATCTCGAAGACCTTGTGGCGCAGCGGCGTGGCGCGCACGTTCGAGACCACGCCGCCGCCGCCGCCGCAGCACAGGCCTTCGATGCCGTGGTCCTTCAGCTCGACGAGCTCGAAGCCGAGCGCCCGGATCACACGCCGCGCCGCCGCTTCCAGCCCGCCGCGGCGCACGATCTGGCAGGGGTCGTGGAAGGTCGCGGTCTCGCCGATCGGCTTCAGGCGGATGCGCCCGGACTCCACCAACTCGGCCAGGTACTCGGTCATGTGCACGATGCGCACCGGCAGCGCCTGCCCGTACCACCTGGCGGCCTCCCAGCGCGCCGCGCCGTAGGCGTGGCCGCACTCCGGCAGCAGGATCGTCTTCGCCCCGATCTTCACCGCCGTGTCGACGAGCGCGCGGGTCAGCTTCTCCTGCAGCCGCAGGTCGCCGTTGTTGAAGCCGACGTTGCTGGCGTCGAAGCCGCCCTGGTGCATCGTCCACTTCACGCCGACGTGGTTCAGGATCTTCGCCGCCGCCGCCAGCGCCTTCGTGTGGTCGCCCAGCTCGGCCGGCGCGGCGGTCACCAGCAGGTCGGCCTGCGGCAGGTCGCAGGGGATGGGCACGCCATGCTGCTCTGACACCTCCTGCAGGATGTCGGGCAGGTCCTCGGCCGGCGTCGCCGGGCTGCCCCACTGCTCGGCCGCGCGGTCCATCAGCGCCAGCCGCTCGGGGATGAGGCCGGCCTTGAACATGCCGTGCCGGGCTTCCTTCACCAGCTCGGCGATGTCGATGCCCATCGGGCACACCAGGGTGCAGCGGCCGCACATGGTGCAGGAGTCGTAGACCAGTTCCTGCCACTGCTGCAGTTCTTCCACCGTCACCTTGCGCTGCAGGCCGAGCGCGCGCACGAGGGGCGCGAAGGGCCCGGCCTCGCGGACATAGGCGCGCCGGAACGGTTCGAGCTTCCAGACCGGCGTGTACTTCGGCTCGCCGGTGGCGAGGTAGAAATGGCAGGCCTCGGCGCACAGGCCGCAGCGCACGCAGCTTTCCATGTGCAGCGCGGCGGTGCTGCCGAACTCGCGCACGAAGCTGCGCATGGCCGCGTCGACACGGTCGGGGTCGCTGCGTTCGCCCTGGCGGTCGAACGGCGCGGCGGCGGTGTTCATGCCTTCACCCCCCGGTGGCTGAAGCGGATGCCGGTGGCCCCGCGGGAGAACACGAACAGCACCACATGCATCAGGGTGCCGAACGGGAACCAGGTCAGCAACGCGGCGATGGAGAGCACGTGCAGCGCCAGCAGCGTCTCGTAGCGCGCGCCCAGGTGGCCGGTGGCCAGCAGGCCGGTGACCACCGGCAACGCCGTGAGCAGCCCGCCGACGTAGTCGCCCGGGTGCGAGAGCAGCCGCGTCACCGGGTGCAGCGCGCGCCGCACCAGCAGCGCCAGCAGCGCGGCCAGCGTGAGAACGCCGACGCCCACCACCACGTTGCTGGGCAGCGCCGGCCAGGCCAGGCCGGTGAGCTGGCGGATGAACAGGATGTGCGGTGCGAGCCCGAACACCACCACCGCCAGCCCGACGTGGAAGACGTAGCTGCCGAGGGTGACGAACCGCGTCGAGGCGGCGAACGCCGGCCGCGGCCACAGGCGGCGCACGATCGAGTACAGCGCGCCGGCCGCCGGCGAGGGCGCGCCTTCGCGCGCCGGCGAGAGGTCGCGCAGGCGCGGCAGCAGCAGCACGCCGACCAGCCGCCACAGGGTGCCGCAGACGAACACGATCACCGCGAAACGCAGTGCCGTGCCACGGGCGAAGTCGAGCAGTTCCATAGGCGTCTCAGGCCTCCTGCCGATGTGCCGCGCGGCGCCGCGCCAGCAGCGCCGCCAGCGTGCCCAGCGCCACGCCGGCCACCGCCGCACCGCCGGCGGCGCGGCCAAGGTCGACCGTGGGCGCCGAAAGCGGCCGGTACAGGCCGCCGCGGTCCCAGAAACCAGGCTCGCTGCAGCCGATGCAGCCGTGCCCGCTCTGGATCGGGAACGAGGTGCCGCCGTTCCACTTCACGGTGGCGCAGGCGTTGTGGGTCACCGGTCCCT
>CAYVXO010000338.1:0-4182 GCA_964454485.1 uncultured Rubrivivax sp. | reverse complement strand
CGGCGGTGGCGGCGGCGGTGGCCGCAGCCCCTACGGCGGTGGCGGCGGCGGCGGTGGTCGCGGCGGCTACGGCGGTGGCGGCGGCGGCGGTGGCCGCGGCGGCTACTGACGCCGGGTAGAGATCGCGTTCGAAGGCGCCCCGCGGGGCGCCTTCGTCATTCTCCGCGCCGCTTCTTGCGCCCGCGGTTCGCGAACAGGCGGTCGAACCACGGGTTCGGCAGCAGCCGCATCAGCTTGGCGACGACGGCCATCTGCCACGGGATCACGCGGTAGCTGGTGCCCGATTCGACGGCGCGGAAGGCGCGGTCGGCAAAGTCGTCGGCCGCCATCAGGAACGGCATCGGGTAGCGGTTGCCGGCGGTGAGCGGCGTCGCGATGTAGCCCGGCAGGATCGTCACCACCTTCACGCCGCTCGCGCGGCACTCGCCGCGCAGGCTCTCGCAATAGGCCACCACCGCGGCCTTGCTGGCGCAGTAGGCGGCATGGCCGGGCAGGCCGCGGATGGCGGCCACGCTGGCCACGCCGACCAGCGTGCCGCGGCGCTGCTGGCGCATCGGCCCGACGAAGGGCTGGAAGGTCGCCGCCAGGCCGACGTTGTTGGTGGCGAAGGTGTCGCGCAGCACTTCCAGGTCCTCGACGAGGGCGCTGTCCATGCCGACGCTGATGCCGGCGTTGGCGATCACCACGTCGGGCAGCCCCTGCGCGGCGATGCAGGCATTGCCGGCGGCGACGATGCTGGCCGTGTCGGCCACGTCGGCGCGGTAGACCGCGCAGCGCTCCGGCCCCAGGCCCTGCGCCTTCGCCCAGGCTTCCAGCTCGGCGCTGCGCCGCGCCACCAGCGCCAGCCGCCAGCCGGCGCGCGCGTAGCGTGCGGCGAGGGCCTGGCCGATGCCGCTGGAAGCGCCGGTGATGAAGATCAACGGCGCACTCATGAGAACGCGCCGGTGACGAAGACCAGCGGCGCCGTCACCGGGCCGCCGCCTTCGGTGCGAACACCGCGCGCAGCGGACCCTTCAGGTCGAGCCGCCGCTTGCCGTGGTCGTATTCGAGCCCGGCGGCGCGCAGCTCGGTGGCGCCCTGCTTCACCTGCACCGGCAGGTGGCTGCGCACGCGCTCGGCGACCAGGAAGACGTGCAGGAATTCGCCACTCATTTCCAGCGTCACGCCGCTGCCGTCGTCGCTGACGACGCGCGCGCCGCCGACCAGCTGCACCTCGCTGCCGTCGCCGTTGCTGATGGCGCGCTGCGCGCTCGCCAGCGTGACGCGGCCGTCGGGCGAGAGCGCGCGGATGCGCACGCCCTCGGCCTCCAGCCGGTCGGTGGCGGGGAAGTGGCGCAGCCGGTCGCCTTCGATGCGCACCTTCAGCCGGCCGTCGGCGTCGAAGCGCTCGATCGCGAACTGCGTCATCGTGTAGTCGGGGTCGATGCGGCCGGCCGGCGCCTCCTCCGCACCGCCGGCGCTGGGCGTGTGGCGCACCAGCCACCAGGTGGCCAGCGCCAGCAGCGTCATCAGCAGCAGCGGCAGGTAGGCCGACAGCAGGTCGCGCAGCCGCAGGTGCCAGGGCGTGCGGCGCCGGTTCGCACCCGCGTAGGCCGGCGGGCCCAGGCTGATGGGCACCTCGGGCAGGTCGGGCAGGTGGAGTTCGACCGGCATCTCAGTGGCGCCCGGCCGCCCGAAGCCACTGAGCGCCCCCTCGGGGGGCAGCGAGCGACAGCGAGCGTGGGGGCTTCATGTCAGCGCGCGTCCAGCGTCATCAGGTGGCCCTGCAGCAGCGCCGCGTACCGCCCGGCCGCCATCAGCAGCAGGTCGCAGAACTCGCGTGCCGCGCCGTGGCCGCCGGCGGCCGCGGTGACGTGGTGCGCCACGGCCTTGACCTCGGAATGCGCGTTCGGCGGCGCGCAGGCGAAGCCGGCGCGCGTGAGCAGCGGCAGGTCGGGCCAGTCGTCGCCGATCGCGGCCACGTCGGGCCAGTCCGCGCCCAGTGCGGCGAGCACGGCGCCGGCGGCGGCGAGCTTGTCGCCGGCGCCGTAGACCGCGTGCACGAGGCCCAGGTCGGCGACACGCCGCCGCACCGCCGGCGAATCGCGGCCGGTGATCACCACCGGCTCGATGCCGCCTTCGCGCAGCAGCTTCAGGCCGTGGCCGTCGAGCGTGCTGAACGCCTTCACGGTCTCGCCCTGCTCGCCGATGTACAGCCGGCCGTCGGTGAGCACGCCGTCGACGTCGAAGAGGGCGGCCTTCATGCCCAGGCCGCGGCCCTGCGCTCGCAGCAGCACGGCGGGCGGGAAGGCCAGGGCCGCCATTCAGATGACCTTCGCGCGCATCAGGTCGTTCGAATTGAGCGCGCCCACCACCCGCCCTTCGGCGTCGACCACGAGCACGCTGGTGATGCGGTGCTGCTCCATCAGCGCCGCGGCGTCGACCGCGAGCGCGTCCTCGCGCACCAGCTTCGGGCCGGGGTGCATGACGTCGCGCGCGGTGAGTGCGCGCAGGTCGGCGCCGCGCTCGATGAGCCGGCGCAGGTCGCCGTCGGTGAAGATGCCGGCGGGCCGGCCGGCCGCGTCGACGACGGCGGTGAAACCCAGGCCCTTGCCGGTCATCTCGCGCAGCAGCTCGTTGAAGCCGGTGGCCGGGGCCACCCGCGGCACCGCGTCGCCGCTGCGCATGAGGTCGCGCACGTGCATCAGCAGCTTGCGGCCCAGGCTGCCGCCGGGGTGCGAGCGCGCGAAGTCCTCTTCGCGGAAGCCGCGCGCGTCCAGCAGCGCGACGGCAAGCGCGTCACCGAGCGCCATCTGCGCCGTGGTGCTGGCGGTGGGCGCCAGGTTGAGCGGGCAGGCCTCTTCCTCGACCGCGCTGTTCAGCACCATGGCGGCATGGCGCGCCAGCGTCGACTCGGGGTTGCCGGTCATCGCCACCAGCACCACGCCCAGGCGGCGGATCGCCGGCAGGAGGGCCGCGAGCTCGTCGCTCTCGCCGCTGTTGCTGATGGCCAGCACCACGTCGCCCGCCATCAGCATGCCCAGGTCGCCGTGGCTCGCCTCGGCCGGGTGGACGAAGAAGGCCGGCGTGCCGGTGGACGCCAGCGTGGCGGCGATCTTGCGGCCCACGTGGCCGCTCTTGCCCATGCCCATCACGACCACGCGGCCGCGGCATTCCAGCATCGCCTGCACCGCGGCGGCGAAGCCTTCGCCCTGGCGCGCGGCCAGGCCCTGCAGGGCGCGCGCCTCGATCTCGAAGGTGCGCGCGGCGAGCTGCAGCGCGCGCTGCGGGTCGAACCGGGGCGCCGACGTCATGCGCGGTCCGGGTGCTGACAACGGCGTCGCATAGGATCGGGATTCTAGATGGCGACCACCCTCGAACTCATCCTGCTCTACCTGGTGGCCGCGGTGCTGGGCGTGGTGGCCTGCCGCACGCTGAAGCTGCCGCCGGTGCTGGGCTACCTGGCGGTGGGCGTGGTGATCGGGCCGAATGCGCTCGCGCTCGCGCACGACAGCGCCGGCGTGAAGGTGCTGGCCGAGTTCGGCGTCGTCTTCCTGATGTTCGTGATCGGGCTGGAATTCAACCTGCCCAAGCTGCGCAGCATGCGCTCCATGGTCTTCGGCCTCGGCTCGGCGCAGGTGCTGCTCACCGTGGCCGGCGCGCTGGCCGGCCACGCGTTGCTGCAGTGGCTCTACGGCTGGATCACCGGCCGCGAGTGGCAGATGTCCTGGCAGGGCGCGGTGGTGCTGGGCTCGGCGATGGCGATGTCCTCCACCGCCATCGTCACCAAGCTGATGGCCGAGCGGCTGGAGCTGGAGTCCGAGCATGGCCGCCGCGTGATGGGCGTGCTGCTGTTCCAGGACCTGGCGGTGGTGCCGCTGCTGGTGCTGATCCCCGCGCTGGCGGCCGGCGGCGAGCGGCTCGCCTCCGAGCTCGCCTTCGCGACGCTCAAGGCCGCCCTCGTGCTGACGGTGTTGCTGGTGGGCGGCCAGCGTGCCATGCGCTGGTGGCTCACGATCGTGGCGCGCCGCAAGAGCGAGGAGCTCTTTGTGCTCAACCTGCTGCTGGTGACGCTGGGCCTGGCCTGGCTCACCGAGCACGCGGGGCTGTCGCTCGCGCTGGGCGCCTTCGTCGCCGGCATGCTGGTGGCCGAGACCGAATACAAGCACCAGGTGGAGACCGACATCCGGCCCTTCCACGACG
>CAYVXO010000337.1:0-4190 GCA_964454485.1 uncultured Rubrivivax sp. | reverse complement strand
CACTTCGCCTGGACCTGCCCAGGGCCGCCGCCCTGCCCCGCTCGCCCGCGCTCGACGACCCGCGCGCCAACCGCGCGCGGCCCACGCTCGAATCGCAGATCGCCGCCGCGCTGGGCGGCGACGGCGCCTGGTCCGAGGAACATGTCGCCGAAGGCGTGACGCGTTACCGGCGCGGCCGCGAGTGCGTGGAGGTCCGCGAGACACGCGACGTGGCGCTCGACCCGTTCAACCAGAGCGTGAAGCACAAGCCGCGTCAGGCCGGCAACTGCTGATCGGCGCGCACTGCGTCACGCCGACGCGGGGCAACGCGGCGGCACCCCCTTGCTTGTGGGAGCCGCATGGACATAAAGTCCATTCCACTGAATGGACAGAAATTCCATGGACACGCCGACCCACCCGGACCTGACGACCGCCGCCGAGCCGACCGACCAGCGCGCCAGCGTGGCGCTGCGCACCGCGCTCGCGATGCTGGTGCCGCTGGCGCGCTGGCTGGTGAAGAACGGCGTGCCCTACGCCAGCTTCGCGCCGGCGCTGAAGACGGTGTTCGTGGAAGCGGCGCGGCGCGAGCTGGCCGAAGCCGGCGCACGCATCACCGACTCCTCTCTCTCGGTGCTCTCGGGCGTGCACCGGCGCGACATCCGCGCCTTCGGCCAGCAGCCCAGCCACGAAGACGCGCCGCGCACGCCTTCGGTGGCCTCGCAGGTCTTCACGCGCTGGGTCACCGACCCCGAATACCGCGGCGCCGACCAGCGCCCGCTGGCGCTGCCCAAGCTGGGGCCGGCGCCTTCCTTCGACGCCCTGGCGCGCCGCGTCTCTTCCGACGTTCACCCGCGCACGCTGCTGGCCGAGATGGAACGGCTCGAGCTGGTGCAGGTGGAAGGCGACCAGGTCCGGCTCGCCAGCGCCGCCTTCGTGCCGCAGCACGACTTCCCCGAGCGTGCCGCCACCTTCGCCGCCAACGTCGGCGACCACATCGCCGCCGCCGCCCACAACCTGGGGCCCGACGAAGGCCGCTTCCTCGAGCACGCGGTGTTCGGCAGCGGCCTCACCGAACGTTCGGTGCTGGAGCTCGCCGAGACCGCGCGCGAGCTCTGGCAGGCCGCCTTCGAGCAGATGGTGCGCGAAGCCACCACGCGTTTCGAACAGGACCGCGACGCGAGCGCGGCGCGCATGCGCATGCGCTTCGGCGCCTACTTCTTCTCAGAACCAGACGACGACACCGTCGCATCCGCTGGCCAGGAGCCCGTGGCGCCCTGATCGAACCGATCAGCGCGGCCGATAACACCCGTTGCGCCCTGGCGCATCTCCTTCGGAGCGATCCATGAACACGAACAAGATCCGCGCCCACCTGGCCCTGGCGGCCATCGCCGGCGCCGCCCTGGTGGCCGCCTGCGGCGGCGGCAGCGGTGGCGGCGGCATCGGGTCCGGCGGCACCGGCGCGGCGCCCGGCAACGGCCTGGCGGTCGGCACCGTCAACGGCTTCGGCAGCATCTTCGTCGGCGGCGTGCGCTGCGACGACACGCGCGCCAAGGTCAGCTACTCCACCACCGCCGGCGCCCCCGCCGCGGGCGTGCCCGACGTCAAGCTGGGCCAGCACGTGGAGATCGTCTTCGACCCCGCCGGCGCCGGCTGCAAGGTGCTGGAAGCGATGGTCGACCCCGAGGTGGTGGGCGTCGTCTCCAGCGTCTCGCCGCTGGTCGTGGCCGGCCAGCAGGTCGCCGTGGTCACCGACGCCAGCGTCGCCCCGCCGACCGTCTTCGAAGGCCTGGCCGACGCCGGCGCGCTGAAGCTGGGCGACCGGGTGGAAGTGCACGGCAACCGGCTCGCCGGCGGCGTGCTGCAGGCCAGCCGCATCGAACGCAAGCCGGCCACCGACACCTGGGTGCGCGTGAAGGGCACAGTGAGCGCAGCCGGCGCCTCGCAGTTCACGCTCGGCGCGCTCACCGTCAAGCTGGACGGCGCGACCACCTTCGACCCTGCAGGCAGCACGCCGGCCGACGGCCAGACCGTGATCGTCTGGAGCACCGGCGCCGTGGCCGGCGACGGCAGCGTCACCGCGCGCGCCGTGCGCGTGGCGCAGCGCTCGCTCGACGACCAACAGGCCGTGCGCGTCGAAGGCCCGGTCACCGGCTGCAGCGCGAGCCCCTGCACCACGCCGCACGTCGACGGCCTGGCGGTCGACCTCTCGGGCGCCGTGTGGGACGCCGGCAGCGCCGCCGACGTGGCCAACGGCGCCAGCCTGCGCGTCGAAGGCACCTGGAACGCCGCCGGCTCGCACGTCGTCGCCACCCGCGCCGCGGTGCGTTCGCAGGACGCCACCGCGGCCGACGTGACGCTGATCGGCATGGTGGCCGACTACGTGAGCGGCACCAGCTTCACGGTGCGCGGCGTGCCCGTCACCACCGACGGCGCCACCACGTTCGGCAGCGGCTGCGCGGTGACGCCGGGCCAGATCGTCGGCGTGAAGGGGCACGTGCAGTCGTCGCAGGTGGTCGCCACCTCGATCAACTGCCTCACGCTCACCGACGGCACCACGCTGGACATCTTCGGCGGCCTGCTCGAGGTGGACACCACGGCCAAGACCTTCAAGCTCACCGAAGGCGCCTACAAGGACTACACGCTGACCTGGGACGACGACACGCTGTTCGGCAACGGCCTGGCCGGCGCCTCGCTGGCCAGCGGCGTGCGCGTCGGGCTGCGCGCAGTGCTGGTCGAAGGCAAGCTGCTCGTCAAGCGCATGGTGGCCGACCCGGTGCCTTCGAACCTGCCGCCCGGCGTGCAGGTGTTCGGCAACTACGGCATCGCGCACGACGTGGGCGCCGCGTCGCTGGCGGTGGGCTCGATCACGATGAACATCGTGCCGGGCATCACCACCGTCGACGGCACCGTGGTCGACGGCACGCAGGTGCGCACCTGGTTCTACCGCACCAGCGGCAGCGCGCCGTGGACCGCGCTGCAGGTGACGCAGCTGGTCTGGAACTGAAGCGCCTTCGCAGCGCACACGAAGGCCGCCGCGGGCGTTTCGCCGGCGGCGGCCCTTTCTTCGTGGCGGCTTCAAGTTCCGACGGACGGGGGCCGAAATAGGCTTCAGTTCCCGCCCTCGAAAACCTCGACAGACGCCATGAACCTCGCTGCACTCTCGGTGGTCCGGCACCGGCTGCAGGTCGGCACGCCGCTCCCGTTCAACGTGCGCGCCGCCGACCGAACGCTGCTGCTCGCCCGCGGCCAGCAGGTGGCCGACGAAGCGCAGCTGCAGCAGCTCTTCGAGCGCGGCGCGCTCGTCGACCTGGCCGAGCTGGCGCCGGCGCCCGAGTCGGTGGACCACCTGCCGCGCGAAGCGCTGCCGCAGCGCTGGAACCAGTGCCTGAGCCGGATGTCGAGCGCGCTGCGCCACGCCCCGCACGAGGACTTCCAGAGCGCGCTCGACGACGCCGCCGGCCCGGTGCTGGCGCTCATCGAACGCGACCCCGACCTCGCGATCTTCCAGATCCTGCGCCAGGAAGGCGGCGTCAGCACCGCCTACGGCGTGCGCCGCTCGGTCAACAGCGCGATCACCGCCTACCTGGTGGCGCAGCGCCTGGCCTGGGACAACGAGGCGATGGCCAAGGCCTTCAAGGTCGCGCTGACGATGAACATCTCGATGCTGGACCTGCAGGGCGAGCTGGCGCACCAGCGCACGCCGCCGAGCGCGGGCCAGCGCGCGGCGCTGCAGTCGCACCCGCTGCGCAGCCGCCAGATGCTGGAAGCCGCCGGCGTGCACGACGCCGACTGGCTGCTCGCCGTGACGCGCCACCACGAGCAGGAAGACGGCAGCGGCTACCCCAGCGGCTGCACCGACGTGGGCGACCTCGCGTCGCTGGCGCGGCGCGCCGACATCTACACGGCCAAGCTCGCCTCGCGCAACTACCGCGACGCGCTGGCCGCCGACATCGCCGGCCGGCAGATCTTCATGCAGGACCCCGGCCACCCGATGACCGCCGCGCTGGTGAAGGAGTTCGGCATCTACCCGCCGGGCTGCTACGTGCGCCTGGCCTCGGGCGCGACCGGCATCGTCGTCGAGCGCGGCCCGACCGTCACGACGCCGGTGGTGGCCTGCCTGGCCGGCCCCGACGGCGCCGCGCTGCCGGTGCCTGTGCGGCACGACACCTCGGACCCGCGCTACCGCGTGGTCACGATCGTCGGCGAGCGCA
>CAYVXO010000336.1:0-4310 GCA_964454485.1 uncultured Rubrivivax sp. | reverse complement strand
AAGCTGCCGCTCTTGACGATGCCTTCCTCCAGGCTCCAGCCTTCGTGGCGCGTGGTCTGGAAGTAGAGGTCGGCGTCGTCGATGCGGTGCTCGCCGATGAGGGCCAGCGCGCGCTGCAGCGCGCCTTCCGAAAGCCCGAAGGGTTCGAGCATCTGGGCCTCGGCGACGGCGAGCCGTTCCAGGGTGGGTTCGCGGCTGATCATCGGCGCAGGCTCCGGCATTGGCGGGGGAGCGACGATTCTAGGAGCGCGGGGGATTCAGGTTTCTTTACCCAGCTTCACCGGCAGGCTGTCCGCGCCGGCCTTGCGGGCGGCGTTGTCGGTGCGGGTTCGCCCACAACGTCAACCACCTTCGAGTGAGATAGAGAGAGAGGACAACACCATGAACATCCGCAAGACGCTGGTCGCCACCGCCCTTGTCGCCCTCGCCGGCGGCGCCTTCGCCCAGGCCAGCGGCCCCGCCGCCACGCCGCGCGTCGACGCCCGCCAGGCGCGCCAGGAACAGCGCATCGACCAGGGCGTCGCCTCGGGCGAGCTCAACAAGCGCGAGACGAAGAAGCTGGAAGCCGAGCAGAACCGCATCGACCGCGTCGAAGACCGCGCCAAGGCCGACGGCGTGGTCACCCAGGGCGAGCGCGCGCACCTGACCCACATGCAGAACAAGGCCAGCCGCGACATCCACCACCAGAAGCACGACCGCCAGACGGCGGCCAGCGCGCCGGCCAAGTGAGCCCGGTCAGCCACCTTCGCGCAGCGCGAGGGCGGCTTCGTAGAGCGCGTTGCGCGGGGCGCCGGTGACCTGCGCGGCCAACGCCACCGCCTGCTTGAGCGGCAGCTCGGCCAGCAGCAGCGCCAGCGTGCGCTGCGCCTCGGCCGGCAGCGCTTCGGCGGGCGCCGGCGGCAGCGCATGAAGCACGAGCACGAACTCGCCGCGCCGCCGGTTCGCGTCGGCGGCCAGCCACGCGGGCAGCTCGCCGGCGGGCATCGTGGCCACGGTCTCGAACTGCTTGGTGAGTTCGCGCGCCAGGGTCACGCGGCGCGCCGGCGCGGCCGCGGCCAGCGCCGCGGCCAGGGCCTCGACGCGATGCGGCGCCTCGAACAGCACCTGCGTACTGCCGGCGGCCAGCGCGGCGGCCAGCGCCGCTTCGCGCTCGGCGCCCTTGGCGGGCAGGAAGCCGGCGAAGGCAAAACCGTGGCCGACGGTGTCGCCCGCCACGCTGAGCGCGGCCAGCGCGCTGCTCGGCCCCGGCAGCGGCACCACGCGGTGCCCGGCGGCCGTGGCTTCGGCCACCAGGCGCGCGCCGGGGTCGCTCACGGCAGGCGTGCCGGCGTCGCTGACCAGGGCCACGCTCTCGCCGGCCGCCAGCCGCGCCAGCACCGCCTGCGCCGCTTCGCGTTCGTTGTGGGCGTGCAGCGCCAGCAGCGGCTTGTGCAGGCCCAGGTGCTGCAGCAGCTGGGCCGCCACGCGCGTGTCCTCGGCCGCCACCGCGTCCACCCGGCCCAGCACGTGCACGGCGCGCAGGGTCAGGTCGGCCAGGTTGCCGATCGGGGTGGCGACCACGTAGAGTGCGCCGGCCGCGAACTGCTGGCGCGCGCAGGCGGCGTCGGCGGCCTGCCGCAGCAGGGCGGCCAGGGAGGCATCGATGGTCACGCAGGGCTCCGGTGGCAGCCGCAAGCAGCAGGGCGACGCGGCCGAGGCACGCGCCCTGGCGGCGCTGCTCGCGCGCGGGCTGCAGCTGGTGGCGCGCAATTATCGGGTCGCGCGCGGACCCTCGGCGCGCGGCGGCGAGGTCGACCTCATCATGCGCGAAGCCGACGGCACGCTCGTCTTCGTGGAAGTGCGATCGCGCGCCGGCCTCGCGCAGGGCGGCGCGGCCGCCAGCGTGACGTCCGCCAAGCGCCGGCGCATCGTCTTCGCGGCCCAGCACTACCTGATGCGCATGGCCACGCTGCCGCCCTGCCGCTTCGACGTGGTGGCGATCGACGGCGACCGTTTCGAATGGTTGCGAGCGGCCTTCGACATGGGCTGATGCGGAACCGGGCATGAAGAACCCGTGTCATATGATTCATGCTCATGCTTGAACAGCGCATCCAGCAGCAGTTCTTCGACAGCGCAGACCTCAAGTACCAGGCCGCCGAATCGCTGGCGCGGCCCCTGGCCGACGCCGCCGCGGCGCTGCACGGCGCCATCCTGGCCGGCGGCAAGGTGATGTTGATGGGCACCGGCCAGGCCGCTTCGCTGGCCGCGCATGGCGCGGCGCTGCTGGTGGGCCGCTTCGAACGCGAACGCCCGCCGCTGGCCGCGATGGCCGCACCCGACCTGGACCTGCTGCGTGCGCTCGCCCAGCCCGGCGACGCACTGCTCCTGCTGGACGGCGGCGACGCCGCGAAGACGGCCGCCGCGCTGGAGACGGCGCACGAGAAGGACATGACCGTCGTCGCGATGGCGGCGGCCGCCAACGCGGGCACGCTGCGCGAACGGCTCGGCGAGGCCGACGTGCTGGTCGCGGTGCCGCACGAGCGCGGCGCGCGCGTGCTCGAACTCCAACTGCTCGCGCTGCACTGCCTGTGCGACGCGATCGACCTGCAACTGATGGGGGAACAAGACCCATGAACCGGATCGACATCACCAACTTCCGACGCCCGCTGGCCGCCCTGGCCGTGGCGGCCAGTGCCGTGGCCGCGCTCGGCGGCTGCGCGCCGCTGGTGGTGGGCGGCGCCATGGTGGGCGGCGGCCTGGTCGCGATCGACCGCCGCACCTCGGGTGCCCAGGTGGAAGACCAGGCGATCGAGCTCAAGGCCGCCTCGCGCGTGCGCGAGCTCGCGACGCTGGGCCACGTCAACGTGACCAGCTACAACCGCATGGTGCTCATCACCGGCGAGGTGCCCACCGACGAGGACAAGGCCAAGGTCGAGGACGCGATCGGCCGGCTCGAGAACGTGCGCTCGGTGGTCAACGAGCTGGGCGTGGGCGCCAACAGCTCGTTCGGCTCGCGCTCCAACGACACGCTGCTGACGACCAAGGTGAAGGCCACGCTGGTCGACGCGAAGGACCTGCAGGCCAACGCCTTCAAGGTGCTCACCGAGCGCGGCGAGGTCTTCCTGATGGGCCGCGTCACCGAGCGCGAGGCGAACCGCTCGGCCGACGTCGCCGCCAGCGTGCCCGGGGTGAAGAAGGTCGTGAAGGTCTTCGAGGTGATCACCGAGGACGAGCTCGCCGGCATCGCGAAGGCCGGCGGCGCCAAGTAGCGCCGGCGCTTCACCTCTTCAGGCGGCGGATCAGGCTGGACGTGTCCCAGCGCCGCCCGCCCTGGGCCTGTATCTCGGCGTAGAACTGGTCGACCAGCGCCGTCACCGGCAGCTGGGCGCCGTTGCGGCGCGCCTCGTCGAGCACGAGGCCCAGGTCCTTGCGCATCCAGTCGACCGCGAAGCCGAAGTCGAACCGGTCTTCGACCATGGTCTTGCCGCGGTTGTCCATCTGCCAGCTCTGGGCGGCGCCCTTGCCGATGACCTCCAGCACCAGCGGCATGTCCAGGCCGGCGCGCTGGCCGAAGGCGATGGCCTCGGCCAGCCCCTGCACCAGCCCGGCGATGGCGGTCTGGTTGACCATCTTGGCAAGCTGGCCGGCGCCGCTGGCGCCGATCAGGGTGACCGCCTTCGCGAAGGCGAGCGCCACCGGCTTCATGGCGCCGAAGGGCTCGGCGTCGCCGCCGCACATGACGGTGAGCGCGCCGTTCACCGCGCCCGCCTGGCCGCCGGAAACCGGCGCGTCGACGAAGTGCAGGCCGCGCCCCTTCGCCGCCGCGTGCAGTTCGCGCGCCACCGCGGCCGAAGCGGTGGTGTGGTCGACGAACACGGCGCCCCTGGCCATGCCGGCGAAGGCGCCATCGGCGCCCAGTGCCACGCTGCGCAGGTCGTCGTCGTTGCCGACGCAGGCGAAGACGAATTCGGCACCGGCCGCCGCCTGCGCCGGCGTCGGCGCGTGGCGGCCGCCGTATTCGCGCACCCAGGCCTCGGCCTTGGCGGCGGTGCGGTTGAAGACGGTGACCTGGTGGCCGGCGCGGACCAGGTGGCCGGCCATCGGGTGGCCCATCACGCCCAGGCCCAGGAAGGCGACGCGGCGCGCGGGAACGGGTTCGTAGCTGCGGGTGGGGGTCGACATGCCCCCGATGCTGCCACGGCGCGCGTCAGAGCACGCGCATGTGCTCGGTGCCTGCCGCCAGGTCGGGGTTGCGCGCGCGAACGCTGTTGAGCTTGATCTGCAGCCGCAGGTCGTTCACCGAATCGGCGTTGCGCAGCGCGTCCTCGTAG